>JBGVFO010000070.1:0-7149 GCA_045121195.1 Eubacteriales bacterium | reverse complement strand
GTCGTTTTGTAATTGTAGTTCATGGCGGGCGACCAAAGGTCGCCCCTACAAACCATCAATTTAGTTCCAAATAAAATTTGAAACACCCCTATAAACATCAATTTACCCACAAAAAAATACAAAGCATCGGAGAAAGACTATGTCGATCAACGTAACACGCTCCTCCATGCCCTCTTATGAGGAGTACTGCGAGGAGATCCGCGAGCTCTGGGACAGCCGCTGGCTGACCAACATGGGCGCCAAGCACAACGAGCTGAAGGCAAAGCTATGCGACTATCTGGGCGTGGCGAACGTCGAGCTGTTCGTCAACGGTCATCTGGCACTCTACGTGGCGCTGAAGGCGCTGGGGCTTTCGGGCGAGATCATCACCACCCCCTTCACCTTCGCCTCCACCACCAACGCCATCGTGCAGGCGGGCTGCGTTCCCGTCTACTGCGACGTCAAGGAGGACTACACCATTGACGAGAGCAAGATCGAGGCGCTCATCACCGAGAAGACGGTGGCGATCCTCGGCGTACACGTCTACGGCAACATCTGCGCGGTAGACGCCATTGACCGCATCGCCGCGAAGCACGGGCTGAAGGTGATCTACGACGCGGCACACGCCTTCGGCGTCACCTACCGCGGACGGGGCATCGGGGACTTTGGCGACGTATCTATGTTCTCCTTCCACGCCACCAAGGTGTTCCACACCATTGAGGGCGGCTGTCTGACCTTCCGCGACGGGGCGCTTGCCGACGCCATTGCCCGCGAGCGCAACTTCGGTGTTGTGGGGGAGGAGCTGGTCTGCTTCGGCACCAACGCCAAGATGAACGAATTTCAGGCGGCGATGGGACTTTGCAATCTGCGTCACATCGACGACGAGCTTGCTTCCCGTAAGACGGCGTTTGACCGCTATATGGCGCGTCTGTCGGGACACGGCGACGTGACTCTGCCCCGCTTTGTGGACGGCATCCGACAGAACTACGCCTATTTCCCCATTCTGGTCCCCGACCGCGACGCCCTTGCCGCTCGGCTTCTGGAGGAGGGGATCGTGGCACGAAAATATTTCTACCCTCTCGTTTCCGAGAACCAAGGCTTTGACAGGGAGCTTGCGACCCTGACGCCCCTTGCCTACGAGGCGTCCCGTCACGTGCTCTGTCTGCCCCTCTACGCCCACCTTGACGTGGCGGACGTAGACCGCATCTGTGACATACTTTTGGAGGAGGCTTGATCATGACCGACTGCACGTCCGTTCCCGCAACGCCGAAAAAGCAACGGGATTCCAACCTTGAGCTCTACCGCATCATCACGATGCTCCTCATCATCGCCCACCACTACGTGGTCAACTCGGGACTTACCGCCGCGGACGGTCCCATCTACGCCGATCCTCTCTCCTGGCGCTCCCTGTTTCTTCTGCTTCTCGGCGCTTGGGGCAAGATCGGTATCAACTGCTTCGTGCTGATCACAGGCTACTTTATGTGCAAGTCGCAGATCAGTGCCAAAAAGTTCGCGAAGCTTTTGATTCCCGTTATGCTCTACAAGATTCTGTTCTTTTTGCTGTTTTTGGTCACGGGGTACGAGCCCTTTTCCCTTAAGCTGCTTGTGAAGACCATCGTCCCCTTCGTTGCCGTAGGAAAGAATTTCACGGGTTGCTATCTCATCTTTTTCCTATGCATCCCATTTCTCAATATTTTGCTCCGCAATTTGTCGGAAAAAATGCACATACGGCTATTGCTGGTCATGTCCTTTGCGTACATTCTTTTTGAAACGCTGCCTTACTTTTCCGTAACCATGAATTACGTTTCCTGGTTCGCCGTTCTGTACCTGATTTCTTCTTACGTCAGACTCTATCCGAAAAAGCTGTTTTCAAGCACGCGACTCTGGGGGATTCTCTCCCTGGTCTTCATTTCTCTGTCTATTGCCAGCGTTATCGTTTGCACGTGGCTTGGCACCAAGCTTGACAAGGAAATCGCCTATCTGTTTGTAACCGACTCCAATACGTTTTTGGCGGTAGGAACCGGTCTTAGCACCTTCCTGTTCTTCAAGAATCTAAAAATGAAAAACAGCCGATTTATCAATTCCGTCGCCGCGTCCTGCTTTGGCATCCTTTTGATCCACACCATCAGCGACACGATGAGGAGATGGCTCTGGCGCGATTTCTTGAAAAACGTGGAAGCATATTCCTCAAGCCTTCTCGTCCTTCACGCGCTTGGCAGCATCGTCGGCGTTTTCGTCGTGTGCGCCATTATTGATCATCTGCGGATCCGATGGATAGAAAGGCCCTTATTCCGCCTGTGGGACAAGCATTGGAGCAAGGTGGTGCTTTGGTACCAACGCGTGGAAGCCGCCGTGTGCGAAAAATTAGGAATTCATCAGGAGGACTAAACATATGAAAGGTATTATTCTTGCAGGAGGGAAGGGCACGCGCCTTTATCCCATGACCAAGGCTGTTTCCAAGCAGCTTCTGCCCATTTACGACAAGCCTCTGATCTATTACCCCCTCTCGATCCTGATGCTGGCGGGGATCCGTGAAATCCTCATCATCTCCACCCCCGAGGACACCCCCGTTTACGAGAAGCTCCTCGGCACGGGTGAGCAGCTTGGCATCTCCCTCTCCTACTGTGTGCAGGAAACCCCCAGGGGGCTTGCCGACGCCTTTATTCTCGGTGAGAACTTCATCGGGGACGACAGCGTATGTCTGATCCTGGGCGACAATGTCTTCTACGGGCAGGATATGACCCGCGTTCTGCGCCGCGCCATGGAAAACAAGGTGGGCGCCACCATCTTCGGCTATCCCGTCAAGGATCCCCGCGCCTTCGGCGTGGTGGAGTTTGACAAGGACAACAAGGTGCTTTCCATTGAGGAAAAGCCCGACAAGCCCAAGTCCAACTACGCCGTTCCCGGTCTTTACTTCTACGACAACCACGTGGTGGAGATCGCCAAGAACGTCAAGCCCTCAGCACGTGGCGAGATCGAGATCACGGCGGTCAACAACGCTTATCTTGAGCGAGGCGAGCTTCACGTGACCCTGCTTGCGCGCGGCTTCGGCTGGCTTGACACGGGTACCCCCGAGGGCATGCTCAAGGCTGCCGAGTTCGTAGCGGCGGTGCAGGACCGGCAGGGCTTCTACGTTTCCTGTATTGAGGAGATCGCGTGGCGTCGTGGCTTTATCACCACCGAGCAGCTTGCCGCCATCGGCGAGAGCCTCAAAATGACCGAATACGGACAGTATCTGCTGTCCCTCGTGAAAGGAGAACAAGCATGACCATCATCGTAACCGGCGGCGCCGGCTTCATTGGCTCCAACTTTATCTTTCATATGTTAAAAACCTATCCCGACTACCGCATCGTGTGTCTGGATAAGCTGACCTACGCGGGCAATCTTTCCACCCTTTCGTCGGTGATGGACGACCCCCGCTTCCGCTTCGTCAAGGCGGACATCTGTGACCGCGAGGCGGTCTACGGACTGTTCGAGGAGGAGCATCCCGATATGGTGGTCAACTTCGCGGCGGAGAGCCACGTAGACCGCTCGATCGAGAATCCCGGCGTCTTCCTTGAGACCAACATTATGGGAACGGCGACCCTGATGGACGCCTGCCGCAAGTACGGCATCGGTCGCTATCATCAGGTTTCCACCGACGAGGTCTACGGCGATCTGCCCCTTGATCGCCCCGATCTGTTCTTCACCGAGGAGACCCCCATCCACACCAGCTCCCCCTATTCCTCCTCCAAGGCGGCGGCTGACCTGCTGGTACAGGCGTATCACCGCACCTACGGGCTTCCCGTTTCCATCAGCCGTTGCTCCAACAACTACGGACCCTATCACTTCCCCGAGAAGCTGATTCCTCTTATGATCGCCAACTGTCTTGCCGACAAGCCGCTTCCCGTCTACGGCGAGGGGCTTAACGTCCGCGACTGGCTGTACGTAGAGGATCACTGCCGCGCCATCGACCTGATCATTCACCGCGGACGCGTGGGCGAGGTCTACAACGTGGGCGGTCACAACGAGATGCGAAACATCGACATCGTAAAGCTCATCTGCCGCGAGCTGGGCAAGCCCGAGAGCCTCATCACCTACGTTACCGACCGCAAGGGTCACGATATGCGCTATGCCATCGACCCCACCAAGATCCACCGCGAGCTTGGCTGGCTTCCCGAGACCAAATTTGCCGACGGCATCAAGACCACCATCCGCTGGTATCTTGACAACCGCGACTGGTGGGAGACCATTATCAGCGGCGAATATCAAAATTACTACGAAAAAATGTACGGGAACAGATAAAGGAGAAATCATCATGTCCGCATTTAAAAACAAAACCCTTATGATCACCGGCGGCACGGGCTCGTTCGGTAACACGGTGCTCAAGCATTTTTTGGAATCGGATGTGGGGGAGATCCGCATCTTCTCCCGCGACGAGAAGAAGCAGGACGATATGCGCCACGAGCTGCAGGCTAAATGTCCTGAGCATGCTCACAAAGTAAAGTTCTACGTGGGTGACGTGCGTAATATCGATTCCATCCGCGACGTGATCCCCGGCGTGGACTACATCTTCCACGCGGCGGCTCTCAAGCAGGTGCCCTCCTGCGAGTTCTTCCCCATGGAGGCGGTTCGCACCAATATCATCGGCACCGACAATCTGCTTCACGCGGCCATCGAGGCGAAGGTCAAGCGCGTCGTCTGCCTTTCCACCGACAAGGCAGCATACCCCATCAACGCCATGGGTATCTCCAAGGCGATGATGGAGCACGTGATCTACGCCAACGCCCGCGTGGCGGCAGAGCGGGGCGACACCGTCATCTGCTGTACCCGTTACGGCAACGTCATGTGCTCCCGCGGCTCGGTTATTCCGCTTTTCATCGACCAGATCAAGTCGGGCAATCCCATCACCATCACCGACCCCAACATGACCCGATTCCTCATGAATCTGGACGAAGCGGTGGATCTGGTGCATTTCGCCTTTGAGCACGCCAACCCCGGCGATCTCTTCATTCAGAAGGCGGACGCCTCCACCATCGGCGACCTTGCCAAGGCGGTGCAATCTCTCTTCGGCGACACAGGCACCAACATCATCGGTACCCGTCACGGCGAGAAGCTGTACGAGACCCTCATGACCCGCGAGGAGCGTCTGCGTAGCGAGGATATGGGCAAATATTACCGCGTTGCCGCCGACAGCCGCGACCTCAACTACGACAAGTTTATCGTTGAGGGTCAGGTGCAGACCATGGCAGACGAATCCTACACCAGCCATAATACCAACCGTCTGGACGTAGAGGGTACGATTAAAAAGATCCTGACAACCGACTATGTAAACGATGCCCTCAAGACGTGGAAAAACGAGCAGAAATAAGACTGCACGTGTGCCCCGCGGGGCAAAACGATAACTTGGTTTGGAGAAAATTCTGATGAATATACTGATCACAGGCGCCGCGGGCTTTGTAGGCAAGAATCTCACAGAGAATCTGAAGAACATCCGCGACGGCAAAAATCGCACCCGTCCCGCCCTTTCTGTGGGCGAGATCTGGGCGTATGACGTGGATTCCGACCCCGCGATGCTGGACGAGGCGTGCGCCAAAGCCGATTTCGTCTTTCATCTGGCGGGCGTCAACCGTCCGAAGGATCCGAAGGAATTTATGGAGGGCAACTTTGGATTTACCTCCATCCTTCTGGAAACCCTCAAAAAACACAACAACACCTGTCCCGTTATGATCTCCTCCTCGATTCAGGCGACCTGCATCGGTCGCTATGACAGCGACTACGGGCGGAGCAAAAAGGCGGGGGAGGAGCTGATCTTCGCCTACGGCGAGGAGGTGGGCGCCAAGGTGCTGGTCTACCGCTTCCCCAATCTGTTTGGCAAGTGGTGCCGCCCCAACTACAATTCGGCAGTCGCCACCTTCTGTAACAACATCGCGAACGACCTGCCCATCACGGTAAGCGACCCCGCGGTGGAGCTGGAGCTTCTTTACATCGACGATCTGGTGGAGGAGATGCTTGACGCCCTTGAGGGAAAAGAGCATCGTGCCGCGTTCGACGGCATCCGCACCGTGCTTTGCGAGGATGGAAAATACTGCGCCGCACCCGTCGCCCATCGCGCGACCCTCGGCGAGATCGTTGGACTTTTGGAGTCCTTCCGCGACCAGCCGCAGACCCTTATGATGCCCGAGATCCCCACGGGCAGCTTTGCCAAAAAGCTGTATTCTACCTATCTTTCCTATCTGCCTCGCGATAAGGCGAGCTTTCCCTTAAAAATGAACGTGGACGATCGGGGCTCCTTTACCGAGCTGCTAAAGACCGCCGGCTGCGGACAGTTCTCGGTGAATATTTCCCGCCCCGGCATCACCAAGGGTCAGCATTGGCACAATACCAAGTGGGAGTTTTTCATCGTGGTTTCGGGTCACGGACGCATCGAGCAGCGCCGCGTCGGCTCGGACGAGGTTCTCCGCTTCGAGGTTTCGGGCGAGAGGATCGAGGCGATCCATATGCTCCCCGGCTATACCCACAACATTATCAATCTGTCGGACACCGAGGATCTCGTCACTCTGATGTGGGCGAACGAGCCCTTCGACCCATCCCACCCCGATACCTTCTTTGAGAAGGTTTGAGGAAAAATTGATGTTTATCAGCGCAACGTCTTTTCCGTAGGGGCGAACTGTGTTCGCCCGCCATATACGGCAAAGGCCCACTATCGGGGGATCAATGATCGCCCCTACGGGTTTGTGCGTCGCCGTTTCGTCAAATCAAATCCACCGACAAATCAAAATTTCAACGGTAAATTGATGTTTATCGGTGTATTCGCAGTTGCTTCGCGAGGCTCCCTTGTGTAAAGGGAGCTGGCGCCGTAGGCGTCTGAGGGATTGTCGTTTTCCCTTGTTTTACAATCCCTCCGCCTCGCTTTCGCTCGGCACCTCCCTTTGCACAAGGGAGGCTTTATAGAGCACCTGCAACCTCCTTCAACACTCCGATCAATCAAAATTTGAACGGGAAATTGACGTTTATAGGGGTGTCACGGCTACGCGCAAAGCCAATGTGCTATCTAACACCGTAGGGGTCGACGTCCCCGGCGACCCGAAAACAACGAAATTTGATTTTGTTCATGGCTACGTTCAAACCCTTATCACAAAAGGCTTTCACCAATTTTATAATTGCAAATCCGTTCGTCGCGGGGCGCCG
>JBGVFO010000069.1:0-8513 GCA_045121195.1 Eubacteriales bacterium | reverse complement strand
GGGGGCGACGTCCTCGGCGCCCCGCGACGAACGGATTTGCCATTATAAAATTGGTAAAATCCTTCTGTGATGTGGATTTGAGCGTTGCCATAAACAAAATCAAATTTCATCATTTTCGGGTCGCCGAGGACGTCGACCCCTACGGTGTTAGGTTTTTTCGTTCGTTTTTGCGTAGCCGTAACTCACCGATAAACATCAATTTATCATCCCAAAAGCCGTTTTATAAAAATTAACATATCCCATTGAAAATCGCTAACATTTATGTTATAATATTTGTGTATGCAAACTTTTGCGTCGGAGAAAATGAAAGGAAAGGAGTCACAGGATGGTTACGATTCAATCGGTCGCGCCTCATTCGAGAGCGGAAAAGGCGGGGCTTCTCCCCGGCGACACGCTGCTCACCATAAACGGAAACGAGATCAATGACGTGCTGGATTATCGGTTCTATCTTGCCGACACCCTCATTTCTCTCGTTTTCTCACGGTGCGGAGAGAAGCACGCGGTCACCATCAAAAAGCAGGAATACGACGACATCGGTCTTGATTTCGAGACCCCTCTTATGGACAAAAAGCAGTCCTGTCGCAACAAGTGCATCTTCTGCTTTATCGATCAGTTGCCGAAGGGTCTTCGGGAAAGTCTGTATTTCAAGGACGACGACGCCCGACTGTCCTTTCTCCACGGCAACTACATCACCCTGACCAATCTGTCGGAGCACGACGTGGAGCGCATCATCAAGATGCACATCTCCCCCGTCAACGTGTCGGTACACACCACCAATCCCGAGCTTCGCGTCAGTATGATGAAAAACAAGCGCGCAGGCGAGGTGCTTTCCTACCTCGACCGCTTTGCCGAGGCGGGCATCCGCATCTGCGCCCAGATCGTACTGTGCCGCGGCATCAACGACGGTGAGGAGCTGGATCGCACCATGCGCGACCTCAAGCGACTTGCCCCCGCTCTCTCCAGCGTCTCGGTCGTCCCCGCAGGGCTTACTAAATTTCGCGAGGGTCTTGCTGAACTGACCCCCTACAGCCCTGAGGAATGCCGCGCCGTCATCGAGCAGGTAACGGCCTTCGGCGACGAGTGTCTTCGCACCCTCGGAACCCGTCTGATCTTCCCTGCCGACGAGCTTTACGTCAAGGGTGGACTTCCCATCCCCCCCGATGAATTCTACGAGGACTACGCACAGATCGAAAACGGCGTGGGCATGATCCGTTCCCTCGCCGCTGAATTCGCCTTCGAGCTTGACTACGTGGAGGATCGCATCACGGAATGCGCCCCCTCTCTGCCCCGTCGCGTGGCGATCGCCACGGGTGCGGCGGCGTACGATCAGTTCTCTTCGCTGGCATCCCTCATAGAAGCGCGGATACCGACTCTCAAGGTAAGCGTACATAAGATCATCAACCACTTCTTCGGTGAGAGCATCACGGTTGCGGGACTTCTCACGGGCAAAGACCTTGCGGAGCAGCTCCAAGGCAAGCTTTCCTGTGACGCACTTCTCCTCCCCGCCACCACCCTGCGTGCCGAAGGCGACCTCTTTCTTTGCGGCATGACCCCCGCCGAGCTTTCCAATACCCTCGGCGTTCCCATTACCTTTGTACAGAACGACGGTGCCGCGCTGATGGATGCCATTCTCGGCATCTCTTAAGAGGACTAAACCAACAAGGAAAGGACTGATCAAAAATGGCAAAACCAATCGTTGCTATCGTAGGGCGCCCCAACGTGGGCAAAAGCACCCTTTTCAATAAACTGATCGGCGAGCGCCGCTCCATCGTGGAGGACACCCCCGGTGTCACCCGTGACCGTATCTACGGCGAATGTGAGTGGACGGGTCACCGCTTCGTCATCATCGACACGGGCGGAATCGAGCCCAAGACCGACGATATTATTCTCCGTCAGATGCGAAATCAAGCCGAGCTTGCCATCGAAACGGCAGACGTTATTATCTTTATGTGCGACGTCCGCACGGGTCTTACAGCCGACGATCGCGAGATCGCCGTTATGCTCAAAAAAAGCGGCAAGCCCATCATTCCCTGCATCAACAAGTGCGACTCGGTAGGACACGTTCCCTATGAATTTTACGAATTCTACGAGCTTGGCTTTGAGGAAGAGCCCGTTGCCGTATCCTCGGTACACGGAAGCGGAAGTGGCGATCTGCTTGACGCCGTAGTTGCCAAGTTCCCCGAGGACGCCGCGGCGGAGGACGAGGACAGCGGCATCAAGGTCGCCGTCATCGGCAAGCCCAACGCAGGCAAATCCTCTATCATCAACAAGATCCTGGGTGACGAGCGTCTGATCGTTTCCAACGTCGCAGGCACCACCCGCGACGCGGTGGACACCCAGTTTGAAAACGCCACGGGCAAGTACACCTTTATCGACACGGCGGGTATCCGACGCCAATCCAAGATCAACGATAAGATCGAAAAATACAGCGTTCTCCGCGCCAATATGGCGGTGGAGCGCGCCGACGTATGTCTTATTATGATCGACGCGGGCACGGGCATCACCGAGCAGGACGAGAAGATCGCGGGCATCGCTCACGAGGCGGGCAAGCCCTCTATCATCGTGGTCAACAAGTGGGACTCCATTGAGAAGGACAACAGTACCGTCAACCGCTTCAACGAGAAGATCCGCACCGCCCTCGCCTATATGCCCTACGCGCCCATCGTGTACGTTTCGGCAAAGACGGGACAGCGCATCGACACCCTCTTTGAGCGCATTCAGTACGTGTATAACCAGTCTACCATGCGTATCTCCACGGGTATGCTCAACGACGTTCTCGGCGAGGCGACGATGCGCGTTCAGCCCCCCTCCGACAAGGGCAAGCGCCTGAAGATCTACTATATGACCCAGATCTCGGTCACGCCCCCCACCTTCGTTATCTTCTGCAACAACGCGGAGCTGTTCCATTTCTCCTACCAGAGATATATTGAGAACTGCCTGCGCGACACCTTCGGCTTCGTCGGCACCCCCATCAAGCTGATCATCCGCATGAAGGGCGACGACAGCGTCTGATCTCTTTTTTGAAAGGAGAACCCAACTATGTTTATCGACAATATAAAAATCTATCTCAAGGCGGGTAACGGCGGCAACGGCGCCGTTGCCTTCCATCGCGAGAAATACGTTTCTCACGGCGGTCCCGACGGCGGCGACGGCGGTCACGGCGGCAACATCGTGTTCCGCGTAGATCCCGGCTCCAACACCCTTCTCGCCTTCCGCTACAAGCGCAAATTCGTGGCGCAGAACGGCGAGGACGGCAAGGGCTCCAAGTTCCACGGCGCCACCGCGCCCGATCTCATCATTCAGGTCCCCCCCGGAACCCTCATCAAGGAGCCCGAAACGGGCAAGGTGATCCACGATATGTCCGAGAACGACGGCGCAGACTTTGTCTGCTGTCGCGGCGGACGCGGCGGCTTCGGCAACCGTCATTTCGCCACCCCCACCCGTCAGACCCCCATGTTTGCCAAGAACGGCACGCGGGGTGAGGAGGCGGAGGTGCTTCTGGAGCTGAAAATGATCGCCGACGTGGGCCTTATCGGCTACCCCAGCGTGGGTAAATCCTCCATCCTGTCCCGTATCAGCTCGGCGCGTCCCAAGATCGCCGACTATCATTTCACCACACTGTCCCCTAACCTCGGCGTGGTTTCCACCTACGGCGAGCACGGCTTCGTTGCCGCCGACATTCCCGGTCTTATCGAGGGTGCCGCCGACGGCGCGGGTCTTGGTCACGCCTTCCTTCGGCACGTGGACCGTTGCCGTCTGCTTCTTCACGTGGTAGACGTAGCGGCGGTGGAATACCGGGAGCCCATCGAGGACATCAAAACCATCAACCGTGAGCTTGCGCGCTACAGCCCCGAGCTTGCCACCCGTCCCCAGATCATCGTTGCCAACAAGTGCGATATGCTGGAATCCTCCCCCACGGACGTGGACGCCTTCGAGCGCTTTGTGGACGAGAACGGCTGGGAGCTGTTCTACGTTTCCGCCGTCACGGGTGAGGGTCTTGAGGAGCTTGTCCACGCCGTGGGCGAGCGGCTTCAGCTGCTTCCTCCCATCACGGTATACGAAAGCGAGGTCGTAAAGACCGAGGACGTAGCTCCTACCGCCGACGATATCGTCATCCGACAGGAGGACGGCAAGTTTATCGTGGAAGGCGACTTTATCTACAACATCATGGGTCGCATCAATTTCGACAACTACGAATCTCTCAACTATTTCCAGCATACCCTTCAGAAGAACGGTGTGTTTGAGAAGCTGGAGGCGGCAGGCTGCCGCGACGGCGACACCGTTTCCATCTACGATTTTGAATTCGATTACGTCAAATAACCGTCCCCCTCGAAAGGAGCTTTTATGAAGGTTCTGATCTTATCCTGCAACACGGGACAAGGGCATAACACGGCAGGCAAAGCGGTCCTCGCGGAGCTTCAGCGCCTCGGCATCGAATGTGAGATGCTGGACGCCCTCTCCTTTGAATCCGAGATGGCATCCAAGATGATCAGCGACATTCACAGCAAGGGCGCGTTGCATTTGCCCCGTGTTTACGGTCTCGGTGTATCGACTGCCAAGCGGCTGGACAAAATATCAAAGAAGCGCTCAGTCTGCTACGTTGCCAACGTCACCTACGCCTCCGCGCTTTACGAATATATTACGGAAAACGGCTACGACACGGTCGTGGCGCCTCACGTATTCCCCTCGGAGGCGATCACGCGGATCCGCCGCAAGCACGGCGTCACCTTCCGCACCTACTTTATCGCTACCGACTACACCTATCCCCCCTTCCTCAGCGACACCGAGCTTGATACCTATTTCATTCCTCACGAGAGCCTCGCTCACGAGTTTACCGAGGCAGGCATCCCCGAGGAAAAGCTGATGGCGACGGGCATCCCCGTTTCGTCCGCCTTTGCGGAAAAGACCGAAAAAACGGAGGCGCGCCGCAAGCTGGGGCTTCCCGAAGATGGGAATATTCTGCTCGTTATGACGGGAAGCATGGGCTACGGCAACACCGAGAAGCTTGTGGCAGAGCTTCTTCGCCGCATTCCCGAGGGCACGTCCGTAGTGGTTATGGGGGGCAATAACGAAAAAATGAAGGAGCGTCTGCGCCGCAAACACAAAAACGATCCCCGTCTGTTCGTCATTGACTTCACCACCGAGGTCAGCCTCTATATGGATGCCTCGGATATTCTCTTTACCAAGCCCGGCGGACTTTCCTCCACTGAGGCGGCGGTCAAGGGCATTCCCACCATCCATACAAAGCCCATCCCCGGCTGGGAGGAGAACAACATTGAGTTTTTCCGCACGCACGGGCTGTCTCTGTTCGGTAGCTCCTGCGACGATCTCGTGACGAACGCCCTGTACCTTCTCGGCAATCCCTGGTCCCGCGAGGCGATGGTGGAGGCGCAGAACCAAACGGTCAACAAATTTGCGGCGCGCGACATCTGCCGACGTATTCTCGAGGATGCAGAGAATTTCAAATTTTGATTTATCGGGGAGTTTGATGTGACGAGATGGCGACATACAAACCTTGTAGGGGTCGACGTCCTGGGCGACCCGAAACGAAAGGATTTGCGATTATAAAATTGGTGAAAGCCTTTTGTGATAAGGGTTTGAACGTAGCCATGAACAAAATCAAATTTGGTTGCTTTCGGGGCGTCGAGGACGTCGCCCCCTACGGTGTTAGATATTTTCGTTCGTTTTGTACGTAGCCGTGACACACCGATAAACATCAATTTTCCCGTTTGATACTACTAAAAAAGGAGATCTGCCATGTTTTGGTACTATATCGATCCCTTATACCTGATTCTGGTCATGCCCGCCGTGTTGTTTGCCCTGATCGCAAGCGCGTCGGTCAATTCCACCTTCGAAAAATACGCCAAGCAGCGCTCCGCCCGTGGTCTTACGGGGGCGGAAGCCGCCAGACAGGTGCTTGACGCCAACGGGCTTCAATCGGTGCAGATCCGCCACGTAAACGGCAAGCTGACCGACCACTACGATCCCCGTGACAACACCATCTATCTGTCCGATTCGGTGTATGAAAACACCTCCACGGCGGCGATCGGCGTGGCGGCGCACGAGGCGGGACACGCCGTTCAGCACGCCACCCACTATCTGCCCATCAAAATCCGCTCGGCGATCATTCCCGTCACCAATATCGGCTCGCGCCTTGCCGTTCCGCTGATCCTGATCGGCTTGATCCTCTGCGCGTGGGAGAGCACGGGCACCTTCGGAAGCCTTCTCGCCTACACGGGCATTATCTGCTTCGCGCTGACCGCCGTATTCCAGCTCGTCACCCTTCCTACAGAGTTCAATGCCAGCCGCCGCGCCATGCAGGCGCTTGAGCACGGCAGAATTCTTACCGACAACGAGCTTTCCGGTGCGCGCAAGGTGTTGACGGCGGCGGCTATGACCTACGTGGCGGCACTCGCCGTTTCCCTGGCTCAGCTTCTCCGTCTTCTCATCATCGTGGCGGGCAGCTCCCGCAGACGAAACTGATATGAACACCCTTGGACTTTATATTCACGTTCCCTTTTGCAAGAGCAAATGCCGCTATTGTGACTTCTGCTCCTTCCCCCATCCGAAGGAGGACCGAATAGACGCCTATCTCGACGCGCTTTGCCGCGAGATCGAGTCCTACGGGCAAGAGGGGCATCCCTATTTTGAAGCAGTACGGACTCGAGAGGTAGATACCGTCTATTTCGGCGGCGGAACCCCTACCCTTCTCTCCACAGACCGACTGTCCCGCGTGATGTCTACCCTCAAGTGCGTCTTTTCCATTGCCGACGACGCCGAGATCACGGTGGAATGCAACCCTGCCACGGCAGACCTCGCCAATTTCCAAGCACTCCGCGCCATGGGCTTCAACCGCCTCAGCATCGGCGCGCAGAGCATGCAGGACGGCGAATTGCGCCTTCTCGGTCGCCTTCATACCGCAGACGACGTGCGGAAAACGGTTGCCGACGCAAGAAAAGCGGGCTTCCGCAACGTCAGCCTTGACCTTATGCTCGGCATTCCCGCGCAGACAAAGGAAGGGCTTGCCGACACCCTCTCTGCCATCCTCGCCCTTGCGCCCGACCACGTTTCGGCGTACGGGCTTCAGATCGAGGAAGGAACCTATTTTGCCCGTCACCGCGACGAACTTCCCTTTCCCGACGAGGACACCGAGAGCGCTATGTATCGAATGACGGCGTCGCTTCTTGCGGCAAACGGCATTTCCCAATATGAGATCAGCAATTTCGCTCACCCCGGCTTTGAATCGCGGCACAACCTCCGCTATTGGCGGCGCCTCGACTATCTCGGTATCGGTCTTGCGGCGCACTCCTGTATGGGTGCCGACCGCTTCGCCAACACCGAGGATCTCGACCGCTATCTGACAGGCGCTTGGCAGGAGTCACGCGAGGGGATCTCTCCCCACGATATTCTCGCCGAAACGGTGATGCTGGGGATGCGTCTTGCCGAGGGCGTTGATTTTCTTCCCCTCGTCAAGCAGTACGGAAAAGAGGCAAAGGCGTACGCAGACGCTCTCTCCGCGTACATAGACGACGGCTTCGTCAAGGCCGACGGCACGCGCCTCGCCTTCACCGCGGAGGGCATGTACGTCAGTAATACCATTCTCTCCGACGTGTTGGATTTTGAGGGATAAGCTGAAAACTTCCAAAGAAAATCCAAAAAAATACATTGACAATCCCTATAGAATATTGTAAAATAGAAACAGAAAATAACAGTAAAGTTGAGGTACAATACAATGGATGAAAATATGATGAGCGATGAGCTTTATACATTGACCGACGAGGACGGCAACGAGCTGCAGTTTGAGCTGATCGGAAAGGCCGAGCTCAAGGGCGTTCAGTATTTCGCGTTCGTTCCCGCTGACGGCGATTCCGACGGCGAGTTCTGCGAGTACACCATTCTCAAGGCGGTGGTCGAGAATGGCGAGGAGATCCTCGTTTCCATCGACGACGACGACGAGTTTGACGATGCCGCTGATTATTTCGACGATCTTTTCTCCGAGGAGATCGACTACGACGCAGAGGAAGAATAATCGTTCCACGTAAGTTTTTTCCTGCTTAGTGCGTGATAGTTGAGTAATTGAACCTACACATGAATTAAAGGAGTCCGCGTCCGATAAGTGGTTTGCAGACCTCCCTTCCCGCGATTCCGATTGACTTGTCTCGGCACGGGTAAGGACGCTGGGAGCAGTAAAGCTTTTGGCAGGACACCGCCTTGCACGGCAGGGTTTCATTCTCTCGACTACACGGCTCGGCGGGGTATTTTGAAAGCCGATATTCGCGCCTCTCGGAATCCGAGAGGCGTTTTTTGTAAAAATCCCCGATGTGTAGCCTTACCATCGGAAAATGGCAATTCAAATTTTGATTTATCGGTGTGTTTGATGTGACAAAACGGCGACATACAAACCTTGTAGGGGGCGACGTCCTCGGCGCCCCGCGACGAACGGATTTGCAATTATAAAATTGGTGAAAGCCTTTTGTGATAAGGGTTTGAACGTAGCCATGAACAAAATCAAA
>JBGVFO010000068.1:0-14932 GCA_045121195.1 Eubacteriales bacterium | reverse complement strand
TCGACCTTGCCCTCGCAACGAGCGAGGATCCACATAAGAACACGCATGTTGTCACCGAAGCCGGGCCAGATGAAGTTGCCGTTGTCGTCGGTACGGAACCAGTTTACGTGGAAGATCTTGGGAGCGTGGGGGATCAGAGTGCCCATCTTGAGCCAGTGTGCCCAGTAGTCACCCATATCGTAACCAACGAAGGGACGCATTGCCATGGGATCGCGACGAACTACGCCGACAGCACCAGCGGCTGCAGCCGTGGTCTCGGAAGCCATGATGGAACCAACGAAGGTACCGTTCTGCCAAGAGGTGGACTGGTAAACCAGGGGAGCGGTCTTTGCGCGGCGTCCACCGAATACGATAGCGGAAATGGGAACGCCTGCGGGATTGGAGAATTCCTTGGAAATGCAGGGGCAGTTGATCGCCTTTGCGGTGAAGCGGGAGTTGGGATGTGCGCCGGAGGTCTCAAGCTTGCGAGTCTTGTCGTAGTTCTTGTGGTCCCAAGCGTTTCCTCTCCAGTCGATCGCCTCTGCGGGAGGATTGTTATCAAGACCCTCCCACCAAACGGTGTTGTCCTTGGTGTTGTGAACAACGTTGGTGAAGATGGTGTCCTTCATGGTGGTGTGAAGTGCGTTGGGGTTGGACTTCTCATTGGTACCGGGAGCAACGCCGAAGAAACCGTTCTCGGGGTTTACTGCCCACAGTCTTCCGTCCTCGCCGACGCGAAGCCATGCGATATCGTCACCTACGCACCATACCTTGTAGCCCTTCTGCTGGTAGATTGCAGGGGGAATGAGCATAGCCAGGTTGGTCTTACCGCAAGCAGAGGGGAATGCGGCGCAGACGTACTTGGTCTCGCCGTCGGGATACTCAACGCCGAGGATGAGCATATGCTCTGCCATCCAGTTCTCCTTACGGCCAAGGTAGGACGCGATACGGAGAGCGAAGCACTTCTTACCCAGAAGAACGTTTCCACCGTAACCGGAGTTAACCGACCAGATGGTGTTGTCCTCGGGGAAGTGAACGATATATCTGTTCTCCTCGTCAAGCTCTGCTCTTGCGTGAAGACCCTTGATATAGTCTGCGCTGTCGCCGAGAGCCTCAAGCACGTCAAGACCAACGCGGGTCATGATCAGCATGTTGAGAACGACGTAGATGGAGTCGGTAAGCTCGATACCGTACTTTGCGAAAGGAGATCCAACAACACTCATAGAGTAGGGAATAACGTACATAGTCTTGCCCTTCATGGAGCCTGCATACAGCTTGGAAAGCTTTGCGTAGCACTCCTTGGGATCCATCCAGTTGTTGATGTTACCTGCGTCTTCCTTCTTGGAGGTGCAGATAAAGGTTCTGCCCTCAACGCGAGCTACGTCGTTGATCGCGGTTCTGTGGAGGTAGCAGCCGGGAAGAAGATCCTGGTTCAGCCTGATCATTTCACCGGTGGAGCAAGCTTCTGCGCGAAGTGCCTCGGCCTGTGCCTCGGAGCCGTCGATGAGAACGATGTTGTCGGGCTGTGTCATAGCGGCCATTTCCTTGATCCAGCTATTGACATGCTTGTTTTTGGTCAATTTTGCCATTCTTTTATCTCCTTTATTAATTGTTTCTTAGAGTTCTTTTCCTATCAGGAAACCCAACTTTATCCAGTTTATATTTTACTATATTTTGCGTCACTTTGCAAGTGTTTTGTGAAAATTTTTTCAAAGGACACATTTTTTTAACAAAAAGCTTAAAAAATATGCGAACAAATGTTTACAAATGCAAAAAAATGTGGTAAAATGAATGTAGAAACCGTCAAGATAAGAAGGAGTTCTGTTATGAGAAAGCTCAAGCCTCAGGAGCAACGTGTTTTGGACTACGTTGTGGAATCTATCAATGCCAACGGATACGCGCCCAGTGTACGCGACATTAAAAATGCTCTTGATTTCAAGAGCACCTCTACCGTGCATATGTACCTGAATCGGCTTGAGGAGTTTGGTCTTATCCGCAAGGAGGACGGAAAGAGCCGTGCCATTACCCTGAGCGGCGATTTTTCGCCTGCCTCCGACCGTGTTCCCGTTTTGGGAAAGGTGACGGCGGGTCTTCCCATTCTTGCGGAGGAGAATTTTGACGGATACGTGGAGTTTACCGCGCCCGGAAACCGCTATGATCCTGCCAATCTGTTCGCCCTCCGCGTCAGCGGAACCAGCATGGTGAACGTGGGCATCATGGACGGTGATTACGTGATCGTCAACAAGGGCGAGTACGCGGAAAACGGCGAGATCGTGGTGGCTTTGACCGCCGACGGTGCTACCGTTAAGACCTTCTATAAGGAAAAGGGACATTTCAGACTGCAGCCGGAGAACGACGAGTATGCCCCCATTATCGTGAACGAGCTTATGATCCTCGGTCGCGTGGTGGCAAGCATTCGTTTTTATTGATTTCGGCTTTGAAAAGGATTTTTCCATAAAGAGCCGCTTGCGGCTCTTTTTTTGATTCTACTGCGAAGGGAGGTGGAACGGTGTTCGCCTATATACGAAGACATATCAGGCTTGCCCTCAAAACGGTTTTTCTTAATTATCGAGAGTATTTGAGCTTTTTTGCCGCGATATTCATTTTGCAGTCCTTCTTCTGGCTGCTTACCTTTTCCAATCACGTGAATAACGAAAGCGCCCTTGAGGTCATTGAGGCGGCGTATTCCGAGCATATCCTCGTGGAGAATATGAGTCCCGAGCAAGCGCTTTCCCTTCACAACGATACCGTGTATTACCGTATTCTGAACGAGGGGATCAAGTCGGTCACCTTTTCGGATGGAGGAAGAACGGCAAGGGTGGTTTTTTACGAGGACAATAAGGAGCGCGATGCCGATCGCTTCGTACGCAAATACGTCAATAAGCTGTCCGATCTCGGAACGGGTCACACCGTTACCCTGACGCCTCTTTTAACCTATGATGAATACTGTCGGAACAACAATACCGTGTATTGGCTTTTGATGCTATTGCTCTCGGTGGTATCGATCGGTCTTCTTATGGCGCTGTACTATATCCGCGTGAACAATTTCCGCTTTACATACGGCATTTATATGACCTTCGGCGCGGATTTCAGACGACTGCTGGGGAATTCCGTTTGGGAGATGCTTTCCGTCTCCTTGCTGACGGCAATTCCGTCGGGACTGCTATCCGCTTGGCTTACGGTGAAGAATTACGCCAAGGTTGGCGTCTCTGCCACCTTTTCCATCGGTAGCATTCTTCGCGTTCTGATCTTCAATTGCGCGGTGATCGTGGTTGCCGTTTGGCTTCCTATGAAGGCGACCGCGAGAAAGACACCGATGTCACTGATCGTGGCGCAGGACAACGCCAATTACGTAAGCTCGCCGCGCGCCTCCTCGTCCATCCTTGGAAAAAACAGCTTTCCCGCTCTCTATGAGCTTCTCGGAATGGCGCGATTCCGCAAATATTACGTCAAGCTTTTGCTTGTTGCGGTTTCCTTTGGCGCCCTCTTTATCTGCGGTCTTTACGTGGCTCAGATGAACCGTACCGCCGAAACGAGGGACGCCTTGGAATACACCGTTACGTACGGAGGCAGGGAAGACAGCGAGGAAATTCATTTGGCGAGCGAGGATATCATCACCTCGATTGCCGATATGGACGGTGTTAAGTACGTGGATTGGTCGACAAAGCTCTCAGCAGTCAACGCAAGATCTCATATTCTGATTGACAGGAGCAACCGATATTTTTCGGGAGACTATATCGTTCCTTGCTCCAACGTGGAAGGTTATGAATACGCCTTTTCCGCTCTTGATTATATGGCCGCCGACGCGTTGTATTTCAGTATGCTGGAGCGGAGCGGTCGGGTTACCGTCGAAGGGGATCTGACCCGCGTGCTCACCGAGCCGAAGACCGTCGCGATCAGCGAGAATATCTATAACGAGCAACGGATAAGCTTTCGCGTGGGTGACACCGTTGCCATCGCCAAGCCTGTCCGAACAGGCGCGATTCCCGAGCTTGCCGATATTTCCGATGCGAGTGTCATTCTTCAAAAGCGTGTCGAACACTGGACCTTTACTTATGAGGAATACACGGTTGGTGCCGTCATCAAAAACGCCGAGGCGGGCGCGGGGATCATGCTCTGCATGAACGAAGCGGATTACAGTGCGTTGACGGGACAGCGGGCAGAGCGCACCGTGCTTTCGGTTTATCTGGAAAACGGAACCGATATGGAAACGGCGGACGGACTGCTTGTTAAAATCGTCAATGCGCTGAACGGCTACGACGGCTGGTCGGTAGACCGTGTGGGCTCCGCCTTCGACGGGCTTTTGACTGCGAGAAAGAACAATACCGATATGATCCTTACGATCGCTATGGCGATCCTCGCCATTTCTCCCATCGTTTGGTTCTTTTCCCAGATCCTGTTCTGGCGGAAGCGACGCGGAGAGTTCAGAATGCTTCGGGCATTTGGCGCGGTGGAGAGGGAGATCCGCGCGATCCATCTGTTCGCGGGTGCCGTGATGGCGGCGGCTTCCTTTGTGCTGAGCCTTAGCATGGGATATGCCGCGAACTATCTTCTGTACCGATTTTGCAATTCCGTCCTGCCTTCCATCGGCCTTGGAAGCGGGATCCGATACGAATATCAGCTTTCGGTGGGGGCGCTCGCCTTTAGCGCGCTGATCGCCATCGTTTGTGGCTTCTTGTCCTGCCTCGTGCCGTATTATCTGGAACGGGCGGAGGACAGACGCAGTAAGGCGCGCGAGAACGCCGCGCCGAAAAAAGCAATGAGAAAGAGAGGGTGAGCCCGTGTCTTATAACAGCAACAGAAAAGAGGATCGCCGCGTGATCCTCGAGGTGGATTCGGTGGTCAAGCAGTATCACCAGTATGACACGGTGGTAACAGCCGTCAACCGCGCCACCTTCCGCGTATATGAAAATGAGTTCGTGGCGATCATCGGCGCTTCGGGCTCGGGAAAGAGTACGCTTTTGCATATCTGCGCGGGTCTTGACAAGGCGAACGCGGGAAGGATCACCGCGCGCGGGCGGGAGATCACGGCAATGAAGCCGGATGAGCTGGCACGGTTTCGCGGAGAGCAGATCGGCGTAGTCTTTCAGAATCACAACCTGATCCCTCAGCTTACGGCTATGGAAAATATTCTTGTGCCTGTCCTGATGTGCAATCATTCGGAGTATCGGTATGAGGAGCGCTTAAAAAAGATCATTGAGGCGTTGGATATCGGCGACCGACTCAATCACCTGCCGAGCGAGCTCTCGGGCGGACAGCAGCAGAGGGTGGCAATCGCGCGTGCCCTTGTCAATATGCCAATGCTGCTTTTTGCCGATGAGCCCACGGGAAATCTGGATCGTGCCAACGCGGGCGAGGTGCTGAATCTGATGCTCAAGACCAAGGAGCTGCTGGGACAGACCTTGGTGATGGTGACTCACGATATGTCGATTGCCGAGCGAGCGGACAGGATCTTCCAAATGGAAAACGGAGAGCTTCGCACCTACCGTTGAGGGGCATCGGCTTTTCGGAATATATTGAGCGCCCAACGAATGTCCTCTCGGTCGATACCGAAGGTGGCAACGGCAAAAGCCAGATACAACAGCGCCGTTATGACGATATGCACGGTAAGACGCAGCTCCCCCGAAAGGGTGGGGAGGGTCACAAAGGAAAACAGAGCGTGCGCCGCGCAGGTGGCGCCTACGATACAGAGAAGCGGTTTGCTTACCCATTTGATGAGCTTGGGGAGCATGCCGCTTTTTTGGATGAGACGGGTCACGCTGAAGGCGAAATTGACAAATTCGGTAACGTATACCGTCACAACGTATCCCATAATCCCCATTCGCGGGAGGAGAAGCCAGACGAGGATCACGGAAAGCAGGGAATCCAAAATATTGACCGCCATGCAATAGACCTGATCCCCTAAACCCTTGAGCATAGAATCCACGGTGGTATCAACGTACATAATGGGGATGAGCGGGGCAAGAAGGCGAATGTAGCGCGCGGCATCGGTGCCAGGATAAATGACCCGTCCCAGCTCCCCCGAAAAGCAGATCATAATACCTGCCGTTCCGATGGAAAAGAGCATGGCAAGCTGGGAAACGCGCTCGCAAATGTAACGGATCTGTCGGGTGTTGCTTTTTGTACAGCACTCCGTAAGCTCAGGGACCAAAAGCCCCGCGAAGGAGCCGATGAGAGCCGACGGAAACAGAACGATGGGAAGCGCCATGCTATGAAGAAGACCGTAGGAGGAGAGGGCGGTTCCTCGGTCAAGTCCGCTTTTGCACAGACCCGAAGGAATCAGCATATGCTCAATAGAGATCAGCCCCGAGCGCGCATAGGCGCTGAAGGCAATGGGAAGCGCGGTGCGTAAAAGGGTCCTTCGGATGGGGCGGCTTTCACGGAGCGCCCGTTGAGGTCTGACGGTCTTTTTTCGGTCATGCAGAAACGCCAGAAGGGAAAAAAGAAAGGAGGAGCATTCGGCAATAGCGCCGCCAAGCGCCAGAGAGGCACAGGCAAATTCCACGCCGCGGGGCAGAAGAAGAGAAAGAAGGGCCGATACGGAAGCTATACGGATCGCTTGCTCGGCGACCTGTATGGCGGCGTTTTTCCATACGCGCCGAACGGCGGTAAAGTATCCGTTGAAAACGGTGGATAGGGCAATGGGGACCAGTGTAAACGCCAGCAGACGGAGAGAACGAACGGTACGCCCGTCGGAAAGAAGCCGCGTGCCGATAAAATCCGCGCCGAAGAACAGGCAGACAGACGCGATCCCGCTGAAAACAAGACAGTAGCCGATACACTGACGAAGCGCCGTTGCGGCGCTCCCGTGGTCCTCCTTTCCCAGGGCATCGGTGACCATACGGACGACCGTGATATGGATCCCCGAGGTGGCAAAGGTGAGAGCAAAGCCGTAAATGCCTGAAAGTAGCGAGTATAGACCGACTGCCTCCGCACCGGCTTTGTTGGAAACGTAGACGTTGAAGCTGACGCTGACGGTACGCATCAGCAGAGAAACGCCGCACAAAAGCAGGGCGTTCAGAAGAAACCTTCGAATATTTTTCACTGTGTTTTCCCCGTTTCTTTTCGATTCACACTATTTTATGTCAAACGGGTTGAATAAAGACTGTGTTTCCGGTCGACCCTTGGGATAACGTGAGAATTTTATCAAGGGGGAGAAATATGAACACAATGATAGTTACGGTTTCTTGTCAGTACGGAAGCGGTGGGCATAAGATCGCGGAGCGGCTTGCCGAAGCGTTGGCACTTCCATTCTACGATGAAAGCTATTTTTCCTCGGTAGGGCAAGGGGAAGGATCGTCGGACGTCTTCGGGGAATATCGGACGGCGTTGGGCGGTCGGCTCTATGGGTTGGTAACGGGAACGGTAAACGGGATCGGAATGCCCGACGCGGCAGAGCTTCCGGAGGGCGATTGGCAATTTCTTCGTCTGACCGATTCTGTCAAAAGGCTTGCGGAGGCAGGCGGATGCGTCATCGTGGCGGACGGATGTGAATGTATTTTGCGAGAGCATCCGGGGCGGATCGGTATTTGTGTCAGCGCGGACTATGAGGATCGCCTTCGGCGTGTTGCGGCGCGGGACGGACTTTCCGAAGCGGAGGCAAGGAGAAGGCTGGCGCGAATGGATAAAAAGCAAAAAAGCATTTGCGCGTTTTACGCAGGCGAGCAGTGGGACGCACCCCAGCGGTATGCCATTTGCGTGAACAGCAGCTTTTGGGGACTCGACGGATCGGTCGTGACGATCCTGGACGCGATGGGCAGAAGAAACAAATAAAACGAGGAATTTCTCTCGGATTTTTGCAAAATAAAAATTTTTTTAAAAACGAATAAAATTTTCTTGACAAGTCACCTCTTATGCAGTATGATATTCAATGCAATTTGACGATAAGGAGGGAAATTATGGTATATATTTGTCAACTTTGCGGATACGAGTACAATCCCGAGAACGGAGATCCCGATAACGGAATCGACCCCGAGACCGATTTTGAAGATCTGGACGAGGACTGGGTATGCCCGCTTTGCGGCGCAGGAAAGGACGACTTTGAGGTCGTCAAGGACGAGGAAGAGGAAGCCGACGGGGAGTGACCCGTGGACAAAGCAGGATAAGGCGTAGTCTTTTCCGCAATAAATACGAATCACGGGTGCGCGGCTTGCGGCACCCGTTTTTTATCGTTCCTCTTTCGTGTAATTTTCTTGACAAGACAGGGGCGGAAGTGGTATACTTAATGTGTATAACTTTGTGTAAATGAAGAACAGGGGAACGCAGTGCTATGAAAAAGCTTTTGGTCGTTGACGGAAACAGTATAGTAAACCGTGCATTTTACGGGATTCGTCTTCTTACCAATAACGAAGGGATCTATACCAATGCGGTATACGGTATGATCAATATCGTAACCAAGCAGATCGAGCGGCTTGCTCCCGATTACTGTGCCATTGCCTTTGACGTGAAGGCTCCCACCTTCCGTCATGAGTTTTACGATTCCTATAAGGCGGGTCGGCACGCCACGCCTCCCGAGCTTTTGTCGCAGATCCCCTATGCCAAGGAATGTATGACCGCACTTGGTGCTACCGTCCTTGAGCTTGCGGGCTACGAGGCGGACGATATTCTCGGCACCCTCTCCGCAATGGCGGAGAAGGAGGACTGCGAATCCTATATTCTGACGGGTGACCGAGATGCTCTTCAGCTGATCTCCGACAAAACGACGGTGCTTCTTGCGACCAATAACGATACCGTTGCCTTTGACCGCGCCGCCTTCGAGGAGAAATACGGCGTAGCACCGGAGCAGTTTGTGGATGTCAAGGCGCTGATGGGAGATAGCTCGGACAATATTCCCGGCGTTCCCGGTATTGGTGAAAAGACGGCGATCAAGCTGATCTCGGAATTCGGAACGCTGGATGCTCTTTACGAACAGGTTCCTGCCGCAACGCTGACGGCGGGAGTGAATAAAAAGCTGGAGGAAGGGAAGGAGAGCGCTTTTCTTTCCAGAAGACTGGCGCAGATCTTCCGACAGGTTCCCATTGTAGACCGTCTTGACGCGGTTTCCTATACGGGAATTGATCGTGCGGCGGCATATAAGCTGTTTGAAAAGCTGGGCTTTTCTGCCTTTATCAAGCGCTTTGATCTGGAGTCGACGGAAGCGGACGCGATCACCGAACCGACGGCAGATAAAGAGGTCGTCACCGAAACGCTTGACAGCGAGTCGCTACGCGAGGCGCTTGCCTCGGCATCCCACGTCGCGGTGGCGCTTGCGTCGGACGGTGCCGTTTTCTTTGACGGCGAGAGGCGCCTTGTGCTCTCGGCACAGGAGGAAACGCTTGACGCGCTTATTTGCGACCCCTCCCTTGCAAAAAAGCTGATCTGTTACGACGTAAAGTCGATATATAAATCCTTGCTGGAAAAGGGGCTTCCGTATGCGCCCGTCTATCACGACGTGATGCTGGGCGCTTACGTTCTTGATCCGTCCGAGGGCTCCTTTGATTTTGCCCGCATTTGCTATAAGTATCTGGGGAAAAACGCGGAGAACGTGGACGCGGTCCTGATCTACCGTCTTTATGAGAGCATCGAAGCAAAGATCGAGGAGCACGGACAGAGCCGTCTTCTCTACGAGATCGAGATGCCCTTGGCGGCGGTGCTTGCGGAAATGGAGGTTCTTGGCTGTAAGGTGGATACCGAGGGGCTTTTTGCCTACGGAAAGCAGCTGGAGGAGCTTGAGGATCAGTATAAGGAGCGCATTTATTTCCACGCGGGATGTGAATTCAACGTCAACTCTCCCAAGCAGCTTGGCGAGGTGTTGTTTGAGAGAATGATGCTTCCGGGCGCCAAAAAGACCAAAACGGGCTATTCCACCAATGCAGAGGTGCTGGAAAAGCTGAAGCCCTATCATCCCATCATTCAGGATATTCTGGATTACCGACAGGTGGCAAAGCTGAGAGGGACCTATACCGTGGCGCTGGCGCAGGTCGCCGATGCCGAGGGAAGGATCCACACCACCTTTAAGCAGACGGGAACGGCAACGGGCAGACTTTCCTCCGCCGATCCCAATCTGCAGAACATTCCTGTTCGCACGGAGCTTGGCAGAGAGCTTCGCCGATTCTTCATTGCCAAGGACGGCTACGTCTTGCTTGACGCCGACTATTCGCAGATCGAGCTTCGTCTGCTTGCCGATATCGCGGGCGACGAGCATATGAGAGAGGCGTTCATTTCGGGAGAGGATATTCACACCTCTACCGCCGCCAAGGTCTTTGGCGTGTCGCCCGAGGACGTTACCCCCGAGCTTCGCAAGCGTGCCAAGGCGGTCAATTTCGGTATCGTTTACGGCATCGGTGATTTCTCTCTTTCGGGCGATCTTGGCATCTCTATGCGCCAGGCAAGAGAGTATATTGACAGTTATCTTGCCAGCTATCCGTCGGTAGACCGCTATCTTACCGAGATCAAGAAGTCGGCGTATGAGTGTGGCTACGTTACCACTATCTTCGGTCGCCGCCGTTATATTCCCGAGCTTTCGGGACAGAACAAGACCCTGCGCGCCTTTGGTGAGCGCGTAGCAATGAACAGCCCGATCCAGGGGACTGCCGCCGACATTATCAAGATCGCCATGATCAAGGTGAGTGAGCGGCTTCGCGAGAGCGGCATTGACGCAAGGCTTATCCTGCAGGTGCATGACGAGCTTTTGGTAGAGGCGCACCGTGACTGTGCCGATAAGGCACTCGGCATTTTGCGTGAGGAAATGGAAAACGCCGTGAAGCTCTCGGTTCCCCTTGACGTGGAGGTTGGCGTAGGCGGCACCTGGTATGAAGCGAAATAAGAGGATAAACAAGTATGAACATAGGTGATAAGATCAAGACGCTTCGCCTTCGCAGGCAGATGACGCAAGCCGACCTTGCGGGGGAGAGCGTTTCGCGCAATATGGTCAGCCTGATTGAAAACGGTCATGCAACGCCATCGGTGCAGACGCTGGAGGCGATTGCCGCAAAGCTTCGGGTGACGCCGTCGGCTCTTCTGGCTGACGGTCACGAGCAGGCGGTGCTACTGAAGGAGGAGGCCCTTTCGGATATCCGCATTGCTTTTTCCGGAAGAAATTACCGCATTTGTGCCGACCTTTGTCAAACGCTTTACAGAAACGGCTTGGAGTCGGACGACGAGGTGGACCTCGCGCTGGCGGAGAGTTTGCTTGAGCTTGCCCGTGAGGCATTTCTGAACGATCATATCCGTGAAAGCTGTCGGCTGCTTGATGAGGCGGTCTTTTACGCGGATCGAACGGTTTACTATACCGATCATATTCTTTCTGCGGCGTGGTGGTATTTTGAATATCTTGGACTCCTGTCGCCGTCCCTGATGTCGGAAAATCTGGAGGAGACGTTTGACGCAAACAGTATCCCCCGACAGGACGTATATTGCCGTTATATAGGGGCGATCCTTGACGAAACCGCCGAGGGGCTTCCGCTGTATCCGTCCGATCCCGCGGTCGGAGAGCTGCTGGCGGCTCATATTCGCGCTCGTTTCTGTATGCGTTCGGATGAATATGAAAAGGCAAGCCTGATGCTGTCCGATATCTTAAACAGTCCCGATATTCTTCCCGGAATCGTTATGTATCACGTTTTTTGTGATATCGAGAGGTGCTGCAGACAGCTCGGCAACCGCAAAAATGAGGAAAATTACAGAGAAGCCAGACTCTCTATGTTTGAAAAGCTGCTTTCGTGAGGAAATATGCGTAGGATTTTATTACTTTGCATTCTTCTTTCTACAGTTCTTCTCTTTGCTTGCTCGGCAAACGCGCCGTCGGTTGAGTATAACGGAAATTTGCTCTCCGAGGAGGAGATCTTTGCGCTTTCCGACCGCTTTCCGCGAGAGTCCGAGGCGGATGCCCTGACCGAGTCCGAAACGGAGTCTGCCGAAACGGAGGAGCCGGCTGACGGCGTCGTCCACTTTACGGACGGCGGAACGGTATGGCACGAACGGCTCTCCTGCGGACATCTTTCCAAAAAGGATGAGATCAGAAGCGGCAGTATAGAGGACGCTATAGCGGCAGGGAAGACGCGTGGGTGCTATTTCTGCACCGAACAACAAGAAACAACGGAAAATAATGATAAGTGAGGAGCTCGCTATGATTTTTGAAAAGACTGATATGGCATCGATTGACGCCATTACACAGATCGTATCCGATGCCCGTTCCCGAATCGGACGGCTGGGAATCGACCAATGGCAGTACGGTTATCCGTCCCGTGACGTGATCGCCGAGGATATTCGCGCGGGACGTTCCTTTGTTGCCCGCGATGACGACGGCTCGCTTTGCGCCGTGTTTACCGTTATCTTTGACGGCGAGCCCGCATACGATAAGATCTTTGGCGGCGCGTGGGCGGCAGACGGCGAAAATTATCTTGCCGTTCACCGCATTGCCGTTGCCGGTGACAAGCTTCGCCGCGGCGTTGCCAGCGGCGCGATGGGCTTCGTTGAGCAAATGGCGAAGGAAATGGGACGCGAAAGCGTTCGTATCGATACCCACGAGGGAAATACGCCTATGCGCGCTATGCTGGAGAGAAACGGATACGTCCATTGCGGCAGCGTGTATCTGGAGAACGGCGAGCATAGAGTTGCGTACGAAAAACTGATCTGATTCACAGGAAAGGGAAGCTATGGCAGAAAAAAAGACCCAAGGGAAGATCATAGCCCAGAACAAAAAAGCCTATCACGATTATTTCGTGGACGAAAAATATGAGGCGGGCATCGCGCTGTTTGGTACCGAGGTCAAGAGCCTCCGCGCAGGCGCGGTCAACCTGAAGGATTCCTACTGCGAGGTGCGCGACGGCGAGCTTTACGCCACGGGCATCCACATCAGTCCTTATGAAAAGGGAAACGTCTTTAACCGTGAGCCCCTGCGTGACAAAAAGCTCCTGATGCATAAAAAGGAGATCCTGAAGCTTCACGGTCTTGTGTCGCAAAAGGGATATACGTTAGTACCGCTGTCCCTTTATTTCTCGGGCGCCCACGTGAAGGTGGAGCTGGGGCTTTGCCGAGGAAAGAAGCTGTACGATAAGAGAGACGATATGGCAAAGAACGAGGCGAAGCGCGACATGGAGCGCACCTTCAAGAACGCCAATCGGGAGTAAGAAGAAGCATGAATATGAATGACGTATCCATCGTAAGATGTGACGAATATCAGCCTGCCGAGGCGAAAGCCGCGCTTACCGAGGCGATCGAGGCGGTGGGCGGTCTTGCTTGGGTGGAGCAGGGAATGAAGATCGTCATCAAGGCGAATCTGGTTTCCTTTATGAGTCCCGACAAGGCGGCAACGACCCACCCCACGCTTCTTTGCGCGCTGGTGGAAATGCTTCGCGAGCGAGGCGCCGAGGTGATCGTCGGCGATAGCCCCGGCGGCTTGTATACCTCCGCCTTCGTAAACCGCGTCTATAAGGCGACGGGAATGCGGGAGGTCGAGGCGGCGGGAGCTACGCTCAATCAGAATTACGGGATCAACCACGTAGAGAACGGAAGCGGAATGGTGCTGAAGGAATATCAGTATACCGCGTTTCTGGATGAGGCGGACGCCATTATTGATTTTTGTAAGCTCAAGACCCACGGGATGATGGGTATGAGCGCGGCGGCGAAGAATATGTTCGGATGTATTCCCGGCGTATCCAAGCCCGAATACCATTTCCGTTTTCCCAAGCATGAGGATTTTGCCCGTATGATCGTGGATCTGGACGAGTATTTCAAGCCCCGTCTTTGCATATGCGACGCGGTCGTCGGCATGGAGGGAAACGGACCTACCATGGGAACGCCCCGCAAGATCGGCGCGGTGCTGGCATCGGTCTGCCCTCACAAGATGGATATGGTCTGTGCCGAATTGATCGGCTTGACCCGCGACGACGTTCCCACCCTGGCGGCGGCGTACGAGCGCGGACTGATCCCCGATCGGATCGAGGATCTTACCATATACGGCGATCCCAAGGCCTTTTCCGTGTCTGATTTTCAGAACATCCCCAATCGCTCCAGTGTGGAATTCAACAAGGAGTCTACCAAATTTTTCGGCAAGCTTTCGGCGTTGTTTATCGGGAAGGCGTTGCGGTCGGTGCCCGCTCTCAAGAAAAGTGAGTGTGTAGGCTGCGGCGTTTGCCGTGATATTTGTCCCGCCAAGGCGATCGAAATCAAAAAAGGCAAAGCGGTCATTGATCGCTCTGCCTGTATCCGTTGCTTCTGCTGTCAGGAGTTCTGCCCCAAAGGCGCGATGAAGGTCAAACGACCGCTTTTGGCGAAGCTCTTGAACAAATAAAACAAAAAATCTCCGCGGATATTCCGACGGAGATTTTTTATTGACTCAATGTGAATCAAAGGCTTTCGAGATAGGTAACCACGTCACCGACGGTAACCAGCTTGTGGAGATTTTCATCGTCGATCTCGATGTCGAACTTTTCCTCGCAAAGCAAAACCAGATCGGCAAGCTCGATGGAGTTGATGCCGAGGTCACCGGAAAGCTCAGCGTCGGGGGTGATGTCAGCTTCGTCGATCTGAAGCTCATCAACAAGCAATTCTTTCAGCTTTTCAAACATTGTAAGTTCCTCCAAAATGATTTGAGTCTTATGGGAGCGGAAGCGGAGTTTCGTCCGCAGACGGGCAGGGAGCTTCTTGGATGCGCTATCAAGCGGCGCAACCGCCTGCCAAAAGGGGGCTCAGCTTCAGCACAGGGTGTGCTGACGTCTGGCGGACGCCTTCTCAAACACAAGCATTATACAACATTTTTCTCGGTTTGTCAATACCTATTGAGAAATTTAGCGGAGCCAAGAGCAGGGGAAGAAAAAACCTCATCCGCAAGGGATGAGGCTTGGTGGGCCATCTGGGACTCGAACCTAGGACCGACCGGTTATGAGCCGGTAGCTCTAACCAACTGAGCTATTGGCGCGTATTTTTCTTACGCAAATGTTATTATAGCAGAATATTTCAAAACTGTCAATAATTT
>JBGVFO010000067.1:0-9872 GCA_045121195.1 Eubacteriales bacterium | reverse complement strand
CGGGTGAGCCAGTACGCGCAAGCAAAAAATAAGCTAACCGCTTTAGCGGTAGCTTGAGACCGCTTGCGGTTGGCAGATCTTTCAGTGGGCTTTCAGCCCCGCCAGTAGCATGCCCTTATAGGGCTGAGCAAGCCACCGGCTAAGCCGGTGGTTATGACTTCTTTTTCACGGCAAGCGCACACCAATCATTGTCGGTTTCGGTTTCCACGATTTCAAAGCCTGCCGTCTCAAACGCGGTGATAACATCATTGGCGCGAGGGCAAATAATGCCTGATGCCAGAAGAACGGTGTCCTCTTTCATGTAATTCCCCACGTCCGGAATCATACGAATAATGATGTCCGCTACAATATTTGCCGTGATCAGATCGTACTTTCCTCCGGAGAGATCTACCCCCTTCAGAAGATCCGATTGCTCACAGATCACGTTATCACAGTTGTTCGTTAAAGCATTATCCTCCGCAACTCGAACAGCGACCTCGTCGATATCATAGGCGCGACAATCGGCGGCGCCAAGCTTGGACGCGCAGATAGCAAGAATTCCGCTACCACATCCAACATCCAACATTCTTTGACCTTCTTTCGCGTACTTCTCCAACAACCTGATAACGAGACGGGTCGTTTCGTGCGTTCCCGTTCCGAATGCCATTCCGGGATCCATGGTAACGATAATATCGTTCGGCTGCTTCTCGTACTTTCCCCAAGCGGGAACGATCACGATGCGCTCACCGATCCGAATGGGCTTGTAGTAATCCTTCCAGGAGTTCGCCCAATCCTCTTCATTCACGCCGACCACTTCTACCTTTGCGTCAAGGTGTTCCGCCCGACAGCGCTCATCAAGGAAGTTCAACGCTTCGTTGTAATTGCGTTCAATCGGAATAAAGACAGAGACCGACGCGATCGTCTTGTCCGCATTAAGGATCGACTCGTCGATCAAATCTCCGTAGCAGGTCTTCAGGTCCACATCGCTGAAGTCTTCAATCATCAAATTGTTGCTGATCATGCTCATAATGGCGATCAGATCGTCCAGTCGCTCTAATTTCACCGTTGCCTTGATCTGGTGCCAATCCTTGGTTTCGGACGCCGCACCGCACATGTAATCCTTGTCAATCATCGATATCACTCAAACATCTTTCTGAAATTTTTGAAGATCTTACTTTTCTTCTCGTAATTTCCCTCGCCGCAGCTTTCCGCAAAAGCACGCAAAAGATCCTTTTGCTTACCGTTCAGCCCTCTCGGAACTTCGACGTTGACCGTAAAGATCAGATCACCGCGTCTTCCGGAATTATTTACGTAAGGAATTCCCTTTTGCTTCACGGTGAAGCGGGTTCCCGGCTGTGTACCCTCGGGAATGGTATATTTCATTTCTCCCTCAAGCGTGGGAATGGAGATCTCCGCGCCAAGCGTTGCTTCGCTGATGGTGATCGGTACCTCGCAATAAATATTATAGCCGTCACGTTCGAAAACGTTATGACGCTTTACACGCACCGTTATGATCAGATCGCCTGTAGATCCGCCGTTTCTTCCGTCGCAGCCCTCTCCGCGAAGCGCAATGCGCTCGCCGTCATCGATGCCGGCAGGAATCGAAACACCAAGCTTCTTAACGACCTTAATAAAGCCGGTTCCGCGACAGTTGCTACAAGGATTCTTGATGATCTTACCGGTTCCCCGACAAGAGTCGCAGGTCACTGTGGACTGGAACTGCATTCCGCCCATTCGCTGAACGACACGTCTTTGACCGCTTCCGCCGCAAACGGTGCAGGTTTCGGGACTGGCGCCCTTCGTGGCACCGCTTCCCGCGCAATCGGGACACTTTTGTATCCTGTTATACGAAACGTCCTTCTTAACACCAAACGCCGCTTCCTCAAAGGTTATGGTGACGGTAGCACCGATGTCATCTCCGCGTCGGGGGCCGTTTCTTCTCGCACCGGAGCTTCCACCGAATCCGCCACCGAAAATATTGCCGAAGATGTCTCCAAGATCGCCAAAATCGAAGCCGCCAAAGCCATCAAAGCCGCCGCCTCCCATTCTGCCCTGCTCAAATGCGGCGTGACCGAACTGATCGTATTGCGCGCGCTTTTGAGAATCGGAAAGAACGGCATATGCCTCGTTTACTTCCTTGAACTTCATTTCGGCTTCCTGATCACCCGGATTCATGTCGGGATGATACTTCTTTGCCAAAGACCGATACGCCTTTTTGATTGCGGCCTCATCCGCACCCTTGCTCAGACCGAGGACCTCGTAGTAGTCTCTTTTTTCTGCCATATTGACTTTCCTTTTTATACCTTACTAAACAACTCTGTGGGAAAGGGGTTACCTTTCCCACGAGAGTATAAAATATTAGCCCTGTGTTTTGTCCTCGTAATCGGCGTTATAGTAAGTGGAATCTCCATTCTGCTGATTACCGCCCATATTGCCCATATCGGGGCCGCCCTGTGCGCCGCTCTGCTTGTAAAGCTTTTCAGAGAGTGCATAGAACGCCTTTTCAAGTCCCTCGGTATCTGCCTTGATCGCCTCGGTGTCGCCGCCCTTGAGGGTTTCACGAAGCTTTTCAATAGCATTCTTTACCTCGGTCTTGTCCTCCTCGGGGATCTTATCGCCGATCTCACCGAGGGTCTTTTCGCTTTGGAAGATAAGCGTTTCTGCATGATTCTTGGTATCTACCGCTTCCTTCTGCTTCTTATCCTCTTCGGCAAACTTCTCTGCTTCTCTTACTGCCTTATCAATGTCTTCCTGGGACATATTGGTAGAGGAAGTAATGGTGATGTGCGTTTCCTTACCGGTTCCCTTATCCATTGCGCTTACGTTAACGATACCGTTGGCATCAATATCAAAGGTAACCTCGATCTGAGGAACGCCACGAGGAGCGGCAGGAATTCCGTCAAGGCTGAATCTGCCGAGGGTAGTGTTACCCGCAGCCATCTCACGCTCACCCTGAAGAACGTGAATCTCAACAGAGGTCTGGCTATCAGCCGCCGTGGAGAATACCTGGCTCTTCTTTACAGGGATGGTAGTGTTGCGGTCAATGATTCTGGTAAATACGCCACCGAGGGTTTCGATACCCAACGAAAGGGGCGTAACGTCAAGAAGGAGAAGGTCCTTTACGTCGCCGCCAAGAACACCGCCCTGAATCGCCGCGCCAAGGGCAACACACTCATCGGGATTAATGCCCTTGAAGGGCTCCTTGCCGATAAACTTCTTAACGGCTTCCTGAACGGCAGGAATTCTGGTAGAACCGCCAACAAGAAGCACCTTGTCAATCTGGGACGCGGAAATACCCGCGTCGGAAAGAACCTGACGGGTAGGCTTCATGGTTGCGTCTACAAGATCTGCGGTAATGCGGTCAAACTCTGCTCTCGTAAGGGTTGCGTCAAAGTGGAGAGGGCCGTTTGCGTTCGCCGTAATGAAAGGAAGGTTGATGTTACTGCTGGACATACCGGAAAGCTCGATCTTTGCCTTTTCCGCAGCCTCCTTCAGTCTCTGAAGCACCATCTTGTCGTTACGGAGATCAATGCCGTTCTCTGCCTTGAACTTATCAGCCATCCAGTCAATGACTCTCTGGTCGAAGTCATCGCCGCCGAGCTTGTTATTACCAGCGGTTGCGAGAACCTCGAACACGCCGTCAGAGATCTCAAGCAGAGATACGTCGAAGGTTCCTCCACCAAGGTCAAATACCATGATCTTCTGATTGGTTTCCTTATCCATGCCGTACGCAAGTGCTGCGGCGGTAGGCTCGTTGATGATTCTCTTTACCTCAAGACCCGCGATCTTACCGGCGTCCTTGGTCGCCTGTCTCTGGGCGTCCGAGAAATAAGCGGGAACGGTAATGACAGCCTCGGTCACAGTGGTTCCGAGATATGCCTTTGCGTCCGCCTTCAGCTTCTGCAGGATCATTGCGGAGATCTCCTGAGGCGTATAATCCTTTCCATCGATGGACGTCTTGAAATTGGTTCCCATCTCGCGCTTTACACTGCTGACGGTGCGGTCCGGGTTGGTGATTGCCTGACGCTTTGCCACCTGACCGACCATACGCTCGCCCGTCTTGGAGAACGCTACGACTGAGGGAGTCGTACGAGCGCCCTCGGGATTGGGGATAACGATAGGCTCACCGCCCTCAAATACAGCAACACAAGAGTTGGTCGTTCCCAAATCTATTCCGATAATCTTTCCCATAATACTATTTCCTCCAAAATATTAGTTATAATTTTATAATGTAGCCTTTAGTTGGCAACCCTAACCATTGCGTAACGAACGACCTTGTCGCCCTTCTTGTAGCCCTTCATGAGGACCTCAACGATTTCGCTTTCTCCGTATGCCTCATCGTCCACGTGGAAGACCGCGTTATGAACGTTTGGATCGAAGGTCTCGCCAAGTGCATTGATCTCTTGAATACCGAGTCTTTCGAGAGTTTCACGGAAGCTCTTCAGCGTAAGCTCCAAGCCCTTGGACAGGCCCTCCGCATCCTTGCAAGCTTCTGCCCGCTCCAGATTATCAAGAACCGGAAGAATCGCGGTCAGAACGTCTGTACACGCGTCAGCGTACACGCCCTCTCGCTCTTTTGCCGAGCGCTTGCGGAAATTGTCGTACTCGGCGAGCATTCTCATATACTTCTCGTTGATCTCCTCCGCACGGCGATTTGCCTCTGCCAATTCTTCTTCCAATTTCTTTATCTTCTTTTTGTCAGCGGTGGACTTGGTTTCCTTTTCCACCGTTTTCTTTTCGGCGACAGGCGTTTCCTCCACTACCGTTTCATTGTTCTTGTTTTCCTGCATGATTTGTTCCCTCCGGAAGTTTTTTGTTTCCTTCATCAATGATGCTGGCAATATTCTCGCCCAGCTCCTCGACGGTTGCCAGAACCTTGGCGTAATCCATACGCAAAGGCCCGATAACGCCGATGGCACCGATGGTGTGTCCGTTCTTTTGAATCGGCTTGTAAATAACCGACGAGTTGTTCATCACATTTACCGAGCTTTCAGAACCGATAATAACGTTTATGTCATTGTCGGACGTGTGGTTGGAGATGAGATTCAGGATCTCCTCTTTTTGCTCGATAGCAGTCAGCAGCTCACCAAACTTTTCCGAGTCGGAAAACTCGGGATACTGTAGCAAACGGTTCAATCCGCTGATGCGAAGATCGCCGTCCTCCGCCTCGCTCATGGTATCGTAGATCACCTTGATGATCGGGCGGATCAACGCGGCATCCTCGCCCATTTGATCCTCCAGATTCATTAAGATCGGGAGTGTGATCTCGTAGTTCCCAAGACCGGCAAGGTTTTGGTTGAGGACACGATTGGTCTTATCCAGTACTTCCGAGGATATTTCGTAGTCGACCGAAAGCTTTCGGGTCTTGACGGTTCCGCCTGAGGTGATCATTACCAACAATATACGGTACTCGTCTATCGCGATCGCCTCAAACTTGGAAATACTGTGCGACGTAAGCTTCGGTCGAATCGCAAAGCCCGTATAGTTGGTCATATTGGACGCCAGCTTAGAGGCAACCTCCAAGACCTGATCCAACTCGTTCATTTTGGCTTTGAGAAGCTGGTTGATCTCCGAAGCCTCCCGCGCCGTCATCGCGTAATGCTGAACCAACGTATCAACGTAAAAGCGATAGCCAAACTCGCTGGGAACTCTTCCCGCGGACGTATGAGGCTTTTCAAGATACCCCATTTCCTCAAGCTCCGACATCTCGTTGCGAATAGTAGCAGACGAGCAGCTCAACTGCCGATTTTCCACCAAGGACTTGGAACCAACAGGCTCCCCACCGGCGATATGGGCTTCCACGATTGCTTTTAGTATTAACTTTTTACGCTCGCTCAATTCCGCGCTTGACACCTTTGCACCTCCTTTTTCGGTCAAAAGACGCCTCATTAGCACTCTTTCTTTGGAAGTGCTAACCACGGTATTAATTTACCACTTTTGAGGAGCCTTGTCAAGAGATATTGCATTTATTTTTGTTAATATTTTATGAATTTGGCAAACGAAAGGGCTGTTTTGCCAAACAGCCCTTCTTACTGCTTATTTTTTTGCGTTCAAGATCTTTTTCAGATAAATTCCCGTATAAGAGCCCTCGGTTGCCGCAATCTCCTCGGGCGTACCCGTAGCAATGATCTGACCGCCCTTGTCGCCGCCTTCATATCCAAGGTCAATCACGTAGTCGGCGGTTTTGATCACATCCAGATTGTGCTCGATTACAAGGATGGTGTTCCCTGCCTCACAGAACTGCTGTAGCACCTTGATCAGATTGGCGACGTCCGCCGTATGCAAGCCCGTTGTCGGTTCATCAAGAATATATATCGTTTTTCCGGTGCTTCGCTTGGAAAGCTCGGTAGCAAGCTTCACACGTTGTGCCTCACCGCCCGAAAGGGTCGTGGAGGACTGACCAATCTTGATATATCCCAGTCCCACGTCATACAAGGTCTGCAAGCGGCGACGGATCTTGGGGAAGCCGTCGAAGAAGGACACGCCCTCCTCTACCGTCATTTCCAAAACCTCGTATATATTCTTTCCCTTGTATTTTACCTCAAGGGTGTCCGTATTGTAGCGGCGCCCCTTACACACGTCACACTTGACGTACACGTCGGGCAAAAAGTGCATCTCTATCTTCTTGACACCGTCGCCCTCACACGCCTCACACCGTCCTCCCTTAATATTGAAGGAAAAGCGCCCTGACTTATAGCCTCTCGCCTTGGCATCGGGCGTTTGTGCGAACAACTCGCGAATGTCGGTAAACAAGCCCGTATACGTGGCGGGATTGGAACGAGGGGTTCTTCCGATCGGGCTTTGGTCAATATCGATCACCTTATCCAAATGCTCAATGCCCTCAATGCGATCAAATTTCCCCGCCGTTGTGTAGGCGCCGTTCAGCTCCGAGGCAAGCTTCGGATAAATGATGCCGTTGACAAGGGACGATTTTCCCGATCCGGAAACGCCGGTAACACAGACAAAGCAACCAAGGGGGATCTTAACGTCGATATGCTTGAGATTGTTCTGCGCCGCACCGTAGACCTCAAGGAACCTTCCGTTCCCCACCCGTCGTGTTTTGGGAACAGGAATGGACTTACGTCCGGAAAGATACGCGCCTGTTTCCGATGCTTCCACCTGCTTGATCTCATCAGGGGTTCCGCACGCGACAACCGTTCCTCCGTGAATTCCCGCGCCGGGACCGATATCCACGATATAATCGGCGGACTCCATCGTTTCCTCGTCGTGTTCAACAACGATAACGGTATTGCCCACGTCGCGCAGACGCTTGAGTGTTGCGATCAACTTGGAATTGTCGCGCTGATGCAAGCCGATACTCGGCTCGTCGAGAATATACATCACGCCCACAAGGGCAGAACCGATCTGTGTGGCAAGACGAATTCTTTGAAGCTCTCCTCCCGAGAGGGTTCCTGCTTTTCGGGAAAGCGTCAGATAATCCAGTCCCACGTTGATCAAGAAGCCAAGACGCGCGCGAATCTCCTTGAAAATATCCCGTGCAATCATTTTTTCCGTATCGGTCAGTACCAGGCGGTCAAAAAAGGCCAGTGCTTCCGTAACCGAGAGGTTACAAAGCTCGTGAATGCTCAACCCGCCTACCGTAACCGACATGGAATTGGCGGAGAGTCGGCTTCCGTGACACTTGGGACAGACCGTCTGGTCAACGAACTGCTCATAATAGTCAGTACTCATTCCCTGCGCCATCCTCTGTTCAATGATCTTGATAAGACCGTCAAACTTCACCTTTTGGTGAAACTCCTCCTTGCCGAACCAACGGGACACCGTATAAAGCTCGTTCCCCGTTCCGTAAAGAAGCGCATTCATTGCGTTTTCGGAAAAGTCCTTGAGGGGCATATCCATCGTAAAGCCGCACCGTTCGCCAACCGCCATAAACAGCGGTCCGTTCCAGCTCTCTTCTTCTAAAGATTTGAAGCCGTTTACGGCGATCGCCCCCTCGCTGAGGGAGAGATTCTTATTAGGAATCATTTTATCAACCGAAAGTTTATTCAGCTCACCGATGCCCAGGCAGAAATCGCAAGCTCCGGCAGGATTGTTGAAGGAAAACATTCTCGGCTCCAGCTCGCCGAAGGAGATTCCGTGCTCCTCACAAGCATAGGTCTGCGAAAATTCCAGCTCATACGCCTCCAGCTCTCGCGGCATAACGACCACGGTCAGATGCCCATCCGCCAAATGCAAGGCAGTTTCAATGGAATCGGATAGACGGGAGCGAATATCCGCCCTCATAACCAAGCGGTCTACGATGATTTCAATTTTATGCTTAAGGTTCTTATCCAGCTTGATCTCTTCAGAAAGATCATACGCGTTTCCGTCAACACGTACGCGGGAATAGCCGCTTTTCTTAGCGTCGGCAAACACCTTTTCGTGCATTCCCTTTTTATCCTTTACCACGGGCGCCATCACCATAAAGCGCTCGCCCTCCGGCAGCTCCATAATGCGCTCAATGATCTGATCTGTGGTCTGCTGACGGATCTCCTTGTGACAGATGGGACAATGCGGAACGCCGATACGCGCATAAAGAAGACGCAGATAGTCGTATATTTCCGTTACCGTTCCCACCGTGGATCTTGGATTCTTGGAGGTGGTCTTCTGGTCAATGGAGATGGCGGGAGAAAGTCCCTCGATCAAGTCCACGTCGGGCTTGTCCATCTGTCCCAAAAACTGTCTTGCATAGGAAGACAGCGATTCCACGAATCGACGGTGTCCTTCCGCGTAAAGCGTATCGAACGCAAGCGAGGATTTTCCCGATCCGGAAAGTCCCGTCAGCACGACCAGCTTGTCACGCGGAATCGCAACGTCTATATTTTTCAGGTTGTTTACCCTTGCTCCTTTTACTACGATTTCACTCGCCATTTATTTTCTCCTATAGTCATTTCTTTTCCGAAAGACTCTTGATCTTATCTCGGTAATAAACTGCCTGTTCAAAATCCAACCGCTTGGCACAGTCCTTCATCTTTGCGGTAAGCTCGACAATCAATTTTTCTCGTTCCTTCTGCGTCAGCTTGCCCGCCTTTGCTTTTGCTTTGATTCTTGGATTGTCCGAAAGCTCTCCCTGGATCCCGATTTCAATAACGTCGCGGATGCCTTTGGTAATGGTTTTCGGCACGATATGGTTCTTTTTATTGAATTCGCTTTGAATGCCGCGACGTCTTTCGGTCTCGGCAATAGCTCGGCGCATAGATTCGGTAACGTGGTCCGCGTACATAATGACCCGCCCCTCGGCATTTCTTGCGGCACGACCGACCGTCTGGATCAAACCGCGTTCGGCGCGCAAAAAGCCCTCTTTATCGGCGTCGAGGATCGCCACGAGGGAAACCTCGGGGATGTCAAGCCCCTCCCGTAAAAGATTAATACCGATCAGCACGTCAAAGACGCCAAGTCGAAGATCCCGTATGATCTCCATTCGCTCAATCGTCTGTACGTTATAGTGAATATATTTTACCTTAACGCCGTTGGATTCGAAATAGTCGCTCAGATCCTCCGCCATTTTTCTCGTAAGCGTGGTCACAAGAACACGCTCGTTTCTCGCAGCGCGTGTTCGGATCTCGCCGAGAAGATCGTCTACCTGACCGGCGATCGGACGCACCTCGATCACAGGATCCAAAAGGCCGGTGGGACGAATGATCTGCTCCACGACCCGTTCGGAGCGAGCCATCTCATAGTCGCCGGGGGTGGCGCTTACGCAGACGACCTGATTCAGCTTGCCTTCGAATTCCTCGAAGAACAGCGGTCTGTTGTCGTACGCCGACGGCAAACGAAAGCCATAGCCAACGAGCGTATCCTTTCGTGAGCGGTCGCCTGCATACATGGCTCTTATCTGCCCCACTGTAACGTGCGACTCGTCTATAACAAGCAAAAAATCGTCGGGAAAATAG
>JBGVFO010000066.1:0-2503 GCA_045121195.1 Eubacteriales bacterium | reverse complement strand
GCCCTCGGTAACCAGCGCGTGGTGACGGAAGCCCTCCTCACCCATGTGAATGAGCTTTTCCTGAAGACCGGGAATCTCTATCACGCCGTACGTACCGAAGAACGCGCGGTCAAGTGTGATGTCCTTCACCTCCGCCTTCTCTACGAAAAAGCGGGTCTCTCCGTTTTCGGTGCGCATACCGCACAGGGTGATGGTGGCGGGCTTCATGCGACCCACGTTCACGCCCCAGGAGCAGTTACAGCCCTGGGTCTTGACGAACATTTTATGCTCCTCCATATGTCCTTTTTCCGCCATCAGGTCGATGGGAAGCGGGCCACAGTGAAAGAGAATGCATTTGTCGGGGTCATCGCCGTAGTTGTTGTTCACGTCAAGACAGCCAACGCCCGTGTAGGATGCCATGGCAAGCGCAAGCATCGCGGGGGCATTGGTCACGTCGGTCTCGCAGACAACGGGGATCTGACGCTTGTTCAGCACGCCCATCACGGTGCAGGGCGTGATCTTGTACTCGTACTGAAGCTCGCTCCAGCAACGGATCGCCAGAGCATCCAGGCCCATTTCCGCAACAAGCTCCTCAAGGGCCACACCCAGCTTGCATTGCGCAAGGATCGCGTAGTCGGGCGCGTCGCAGGTGTCGGACGTTTCCTTGATGTCCCGCTCCCACGCGGCAAGGCGCGCGTCGTCGTCCTTGATCGCCTTGATCTTGTCAAATACCTGCGTCAGGTCGAGGGTCTCCACGTCAACGCCTCTTGCCTCAAGCGCGCCCTCGTCAAAGCGCACGCTCTTGAAGGCGGTGGTGCGAGCACCGATCACGCCCACGCGTGCGTGGCGAAGTCTTCTCACGATGCGGCAAGTGGAAACGAAGGAGGTCAGATCCTTATGGAAGCCCTCGGACAAGGGGTGCGCCACGAAGGTGCTGCCCGAAACGAACTTCACACCTATTTGCTTGAGCACCGCGCAAAGGCCAAGACGTCCGCAAAACGCGTCGCGGCGGTTGGCAAAGTCCAGCTTGTCAAGCTCGTCGGGATAGGCCTGCAACAGAATTGGCACGCGCACGTCCTTGATGGCTTCCTTGATGCCGTTTTCGTCGCCAAAATTGGGCAGGCAGATGATAAGACCGTCATACTTGCCCTCGTGCGCCCTCAGAAAATCGGCAAAAATTTTGCCTTCCTCACGGGTCTCAATCGCGCCGTAGCGGGTAAGGGACGGATCAAGGCAGATCGCCTCCGCACCCGCGCGGGTCACTGCCTCACACATCTCCTCGCGTGCCTTCGCAATGACGCCGCCCGGGAAAAAACCTCTGTTACCGAAAAGAACGGCAAACGTAATTTTTCTCATATCTTATCTCCTCCTTATGGTCATAGTAATTTCAATGTCATTGTATCATAGCTTTCTCAGGGATAATAGGCGTTTTTTTCATCAAAAATAGAAAAATCATACCCTTTTTCGGCTATTATATTGAACTTTTCGCGGCTTTGTGCTACAATAAAGAAAAAGAGGTGAACGCATGCTTATCAACTTCAACACAGAAAAGCTTGACAAATTGCTGTACGATTTTTATACGATCACAGGTCTCACCGTCGGCATCTGGAACGCCGATCTGCACCAGCTCAGCTACCAACCACGCGAAATGCGCGCCTTCTGCCGCACTGTGAAGTCCACGGAAAAAGGAAAACTGGCCTGCTATTTAAGTGACCAGAAGCTATGTCTTGAATGCAGCAAGGCCGAGCGCCTCACCAAACACGTCTGCCATGCTGGTCTTATCGATATGGCCTTCCCCATCAAATACAAGAATAATATTCTCGGCTATATCATGTTCGGTCAAATCGCGTACAAAAGCGCGGAGGAGATGCAACCCATCATCGCGCGGCTCTGCAAATCCCTTGATCTGGACGCAGCGCAGTTAACCGACGAGTACGAGGCGCTTGCGCGGTACGACGAAGTGCCGATCGAGGCCGCCGCCAATATCCTCAAGCAGGCCACCCGCTATCTGTGGCTGTCGGACTATATCGACATCGGGTATGACGCAAGCGCCTCCAAGATCGACGAATATATCCGCGCGCATCTTAGCGAGGAGATTACCGTAGATTCCCTTTGCCGTGCCCTCAACATACCAAAAAAACGACTCTATGCCGTGGCGCACCGCAATTTTGGCCTTCCCATCGGCGAATACGTAAACACCCTGCGGATAAACGAGGCCAAACGCCTGCTGGAAGCCACCGATCTCTCCATTCAGCAGATCGCCGCATCCGTCGGTGTCGAAGACTATAACTACTTCGCCAAATTTTTCAAGCTCCGCGTGGGTCTCTCCCCCTTCAAATACCGCAAGGGCTTCCCTTTCAACCTGCACAACGATGCCGACCACGGATGAGTTTCAAATTTTGATTTGTCGGTGAGTTTGATGTGACGAAATGGCGACATACAAACCTTGTAGGGGGCGACGGTCTCGTTGCGACTCGGTCACGCCACGGCTCTGACTGCCACCGGCAGTCATTCACTACCGTGT
>JBGVFO010000065.1:0-11796 GCA_045121195.1 Eubacteriales bacterium | reverse complement strand
AAGAAGGATTTCACCAATTTTATAATGGCAAATCCGTTCGTTTCGGGTCGCCGAGGACGTCGACCCCTACAAGGTTTGCACCTCGCCATTTCGTAATTGCAAACTCACCGATAAATCAAAATTTGAACAGAAATTTTTGTTTTCTCTTTACAAAGGAACAAGATTCGGCTATAATAAAGGTAACGAACATCAGATAAGAGGAAAGATTATGCAGAATGAACATCTGATCGAACGCACGGTGGATTCGCAGTCGATCTACGACGGCAAGGTCCTCCACGTATTTTGTGACACCGTTTTGCTTCCCGACGGCAATCTCTCCAAGCGGGAGTACGCCAAGCATAAGGGTGCTGTGGCGGTGGTGCCTCTGACCGACGAGGGAGAGGTCATTTGCGTGCGGCAATACCGTTACGCCCACCGCAAGGTGCTGCTCGAGATCCCCGCGGGAAAGCTGGACACCTACGATGAGGACTTCATTGCGGCGGCGACCCGTGAGCTTCGGGAGGAAACGGGAGCGACCTGTGAGCGGTTGGAATTTATCGGCGATCTGATCTCCACCCCCGCCCTCATTGACGAGGTCATTCATATGTACCTGGCTCGCGGTCTGCAGTTCGGCGAGACCGATCCCGACGAGGACGAGTTCCTTGACGTGGTGAAGATTCCCCTTGACGAGCTTGTTCGTATGGTAATGAACGGCGAGATCAAGGATTCCAAGACCCAGACGGCAATTCTCAAGACCCACTTGATTCTCGAAGGCGAGAAAAACAAATAAAGAACGGAAAACGGTATGAAACTCAACTACAAAAAGACGTTGCTCGTAGGCTTTGCCTTCTTCCTGATCTGCGCCTTCTGGCAGATCTATGACGTAACCATCGCCATGACCCTGACCAGCAAATTCGGTTTGAGTCAGACGGCGTCGGGTGTCGTTATGGCGCTGGATAATATCTTGGCTCTGTTTATGCTTCCCCTGTTCGGCGGCATTTCCGACCGACACAAGGGTAAGAGCGGTCGCCGCACCCCTTTCATCCGTACGGGAACCATCCTTGCGGTGGCGTTTTTGATCCTGCTTTCGGTTGCGGACAATGCCCAGCTCAAGAATATTGAAAAATATTCCAAGGTCAACGATCCCGCTATCATGGAGCTGATCTACGACGAGCAGAAGGAAACGGTCCTTCATACCCCCGAGGGCGTGGCGTATAAGCTTTCCGACGTATTCTCCCACGAGGAGTTTGCACAGCTTACCACCGATTCCAAGGATACGGAGATCAACGCCTTTGGACGCGAGGTGGAGGTCAATCTCTATACCCGCTACGTAGTGCCTGCCCGTCAGGCGTGTGCGGCGTCGGTAACCGCCGAGCATCCGACGACGGTGATCGTATTCCTTGCCATCCTCTTGCTGCTTCTGATCTCAATGGCGACCTTCCGCACCCCTGCCGTGGCGCTGATGCCCGACGTGACCCTGAAGCCCTTGCGCTCCAAGGCAAACGCCATCATCAACCTGATGGGTAACGCGGGCGGTATCATCGTGCTGGGAATCGGCTCGGTGCTTGCCATCTCCAAGGTGAGAAACGCGTATATGAGCTACACGGGTGTTTACGCCGTGGTCGGCGGTATTATGCTGACCGCGCTCGTTATCTTCCTTCTGACCGTCAAGGAGCCAAAGTGGGTTGCCGAGATGCAGAGAGAGAGTATCGCCTTGGGGCTTGACAAGGAGGAAGCGCCCGCGGAGGCGGGAACGAAGAAGAAGCTTGATAAGGCGCAGATGTGCAGCCTGATCTTCCTGCTTGCCTCCATCGTGCTTTGGTTCTTCGGCTACAACGCCGTTACCTCCAAGTACGCGGTTTACGCACAGAACGTGCTTGACAAGGATGCGACGACCACCCTGCTTCTTGCTAACGTAGCGGCTATTATTGCGTATCTTCCCGTGGGTATGATCGCCTCCAAGATCGGTCGAAAGAAGACCATTCTTGCGGGTATCGTAATGCTCTTTACCGCTTTCTTCATCGGTTGCTTTATGACCGCCTCCAGCCCCTCCTGGCTGATGTCCTGTATGTTCTGCCTTGCAGGCGTGGCGTGGGCGACCATCAACGTCAACTCCTTCCCTATGGTGGTGGAGATGTGTACGGGCGCCGACGTAGGAAAGTACACGGGCTTCTATTATACCGCGTCTATGGCGGCACAGTCCCTGACCCCCACCATTTCGGGTATCTTTATGGATAAGGTGGCTATGACCAGCCTGTTCCCCTACGCTTCTATTTTCGTGGGTCTTGCCTTCTTCACTATGTTGTTCGTCAAGCACGGTGACAGTAAGCCCACCGCCGCAAAGGGCATTGAGGCACTTGCCGAGATGGACGACTGATCGGAGGCAATATGACGGTTGTTATTATCATTTTTCTGATTCTTCTGATCGTTGGCGTGGCGTATATCAGCATGATCATGCCCCGCGCTACCGATCAACCCGATATGACAAAGCTCCTTACCCACTACGCGCATCGCGGCTTGTTCGATAACAAAAAGGTCCCCGAAAACTCCATGGCGGCGTTCCGAAACGCAGTGGAGCGCGGCTTCGGTATCGAGCTGGACGTACAGCTGACGCGGGACGGTCACGTGGTCGTGTTCCACGATTATACCCTTGACCGCGTATGCGGCAAAGTGGGAAAGGTGGCGGAGCTGACCCTGGAAGAGCTTCGCGGATACCGACTTCTCGGCACGGAGCAGGGCATTCCTACCCTTGAGGAGGTGCTGGAGCTGATTGGCGGACGGGTTCCGCTTTTGGTGGAGATTAAGGGAGAAAGCGCAAACGACGCGCTTTGCCTTGCTACCGCGCAGCTCCTTGACGATTATGACGGTCCTTTCCTCGTAGAGTCCTTTAACCCCCTTCTTCTCCGTTGGTTCAAGACGCACCGCCCCGAGGTGGCGCGCGGTCAGCTTGTGACCAATCTGATGAAGACCCGCAAGGACGGCAATAAGCTTGTCAATTTCCTTCTGACGGGATTGCTTCTTAACTTCCTGTCCCGCCCCGATTTTATCGCGTGCGACGTCAAGCATATGGGCGGTCCGTCCTTCTACATTTGCGTAAAGCTCTTCCGCGCCAAGCAGGTGTATTGGACGGTAAGGGATCGCGACGATTTCGACGCCATCCGCGAGGCGGAGGCGTGGTCCATTTTTGAAGGCTTTATTCCCCAATAAAAGCAAAGCCACAGGTCGACCGACCTGTGGCTTTTTTGCTTCAAATTTTGATTTGTCGGTCTGTTTGCAGATATGAAATGGCAACGCACAAACTTTGTAGGGGGCGACGTCCCCGGCGCCCCGCGACGAACAGATTTGCAATTATAAAATTGGTGAAATCCCTTTGTGATAAGGGTTTGTGCGTAGCTGTTACGAAAATTAAATTCGTTTATTTTCGGGTCGCCGAGGACGTCGACCCCTACGGTGTTAGATATTTTCATCCGTTTTGTGCGTAGCCATAACACCTCGATAAACATCAATTTGTCAGTTTTTTGCAAAAGAGGGAAAAAAGTGCAAGAAATTGTTGACAAGAGGCACGAGGTGTGATATACTGACCGCATAAAGAAATAGAGGCGCGGCGATCATGATAAGCGCGGACGGGGACGAAGGTCCGCGTGGGAAAGGGAGAGCCGCCGAGAACGTAAGGGTAGCCCATGCGCTTGCGTTCGGGCGCGACGAGAAGATCGGCGCGACTGTCACCGATCTCGGTGTTGTGCTATTGGATATTCTGACGCTTGTCACGGTATTGAATGGTACCGTGCTTTTTTATTTGGTATCTCAAAATTTTTACATAAAAAGGAGAAAATCATGGAAGGTACTTTTTGGGCGTTTATGCCCGCGATCATTGCCATTGTGCTGGCGCTCGTGACCAAGCAGGTCTACATTTCGCTGTTCTTTGGTATTTTCGTCGGCGCTATGATGTACGCCGCAGGCGACCCCATCAAGGCGCTGTTCACCTTGTATCAGGTTATGAGTGAGAAGGTGGGAGGCAATACGCCGATCATCGTATTCCTCGTAGTTCTCGGTATTCTGGTGGTTCTTTTGCAGAAGTCGGGCGGCGCGCGCGCATACGGCGATTGGGCAGGGAAGAAGATCAAGTCCCGTGGGGGCGCTCTTGCGGCAACCGCAGGTCTTGGCTGTCTGATCTTCGTGGACGACTACTTCAACTGTCTGACGGTGGGCTCGGTTATGCGTCCCGTTACCGACAAGTTTAAGGTTTCCCGCGCGAAGCTTGCGTATATTATCGACGCAACGGCGGCTCCCGTCTGCATCATCGCGCCCATCTCCAGCTGGGCGGCGGCAGTTGCGGGCGAGCTTGAGGGCGACGGACTGATGGTCTTCATCAGCACCATCCCCTATAACGTTTACGCACTTCTTACCATCGTGATGGTATTTACGCTTTGCTTCCTTAAGTTCGATTTCGGCAAGATGAAGCGCAACGACGCCATCGCGGAAGCAACGGGCGATCTGCACGCAGGTGAGGGCGGAAGCGACGAGAAGGGCGCCGAGGTTGCGGCAAATCCCAACGGCAAGGTCCGTCATCTCGTTATTCCCGTGATCATTCTGATCGTCTGCTGCATCGCAGGTATGCTGTATACCGGCTTCTTCTACAACTGGGATACCGGTCTTATCGACACCGAGCTTCAGTCGGCGAACTTCATTGAGGCGTTCTCCAACTGCGACGCGGGTATGTCCCTCGCCATCGGCTCTACCGTGGCTCTGTTCATTATCTCGATCTACTACATAGCGGCGCGCGTCGTTTCCTTCAAGGAGATCACGGGCAGCTTCACCGACGGCTTCAAGGCAATGGTTCCCGCTATTCTGATCCTGACCTTCGCTTGGTCGATCTCGGGTATTATGGGCGCCAAGGGTGGCTATCTTGACGCGCAGGCGTTCGTTGAGAATCATCTTGCGAACAGCGCCTTTCCGCAGTTCCTGTTCCCGGCGATCTTCTTCATTCTCGCAGGACTGATCGCCTTCTCCACGGGTACCTCCTGGGGAACCTTCGGCGTTCTCGTTCCCATTGCGGTCACCATCCTCGGCGGAAGCGGTACCATGGCGCTTCTCACCGTTTCGGCAACCCTTGGCGGTGCCGTATACGGCGACCACGTTTCGCCCATCTCGGATACCACCATCCTCGCGTCTGCGGGTGCGGAGTGTAACCACGTTGACCACGTAAAGACCCAGCTTCCTTACGCGACGCTGGTGGCGGTCATTGCGGCACTCTCTTACGTTGTGGCAGGTCTTTGCGCCAGCCTCGGCGGCGTGCTTTGCTGCGTGATCATGTGGGTCGTTGCTCTCGCGCTTTTCGCGGGTGTGGTTCTTGTGATCAAGGCAAAGGCAAAGAAGAGCGAATGATCGCTTGTGTTAAAAGGCTCGGGAGCATCGCTCCCGAGCCTTTTTGCGTTTTTAGACTTTCAAATTTTGATTGATCGGGGAGAACGGTTACGGGAGAGGTCGCTTTTTTTGGAAAAAAAGCTCCGCAAAAAAACTTTTCTGGAAAAAGTTTTTATAGGGTTTGAGCGAACAAGGTGCTCCCCATTTTGTTCAGCAGACGCGCCCCGCATTTGCCTTCGGCAAAGACTCGCTATCAATAAGCGGTTTTTAGGGTGTCCCATTCCTCTGTCGGCTACAAATCGTTCTGTAGAGTTCTCAGGGTGGTGGTCCCTGAGAACTGGCGGGAGCGATTGTTATGTCTATGCAGGTATATCATCTTGTTTTTTATCCCCTGCCAGAAAAGTTCTGGGAATTGTTAAAACCTTCTTACAAGAAGGTTTTGACCTCCCCCGTAATCGAACTCTTTGTAACTCTACTCACCGACAAACATCAATTTTTCCTCTCTCTTGACAAATCGGAGGATTTATACTACAATACAAATAGAAAATTATTGCGAGGTGACGCATATGGATACGCAAATTTCCCGCGAGAAGGGTATGGAATCCCTCTCCGAGCTATATAGAACGGGACGCGGCCCCTCCAGCTCCCACACCATGGGTCCCGAACGGGCTTGCCTGCTCTTCCTTGCGCGCAATCCCTCGGCTGACCGCTTCCGTGCCACCCTCTACGGCTCTCTCGCCAAGACGGGCAAGGGGCACGGCACCGACTACGTCATCAAAAAGACCTTTGCCGAGATTCCCTGTGACGTGATCTTTGACACCGAGCGAGGCGACCTTCCTCACCCCAACACCATGGAGCTTTACGCCGAGCGCGAGGGGCAAGAGCTTGACCGCATCACGGTTATCAGCGTCGGCGGCGGCAGGATCAAGACCCTCGGCGAGGAGCTTGGCGAAGCACCCGTGGTCTATCCTCACAGCACCTTTGACGAGATCGCCGCCTATTGCCGCGAAAACGATCTCCGCCTTTGGGAATACGCCGAGCGCATCGAAGGACCTTCCCTTTCGCTTCATATGGAGCGCGTGTGGGAGACCATGAAACGGTCGGTGCGTGACGGACTTTTAGCAGAGGGCATTCTCCCCGGCGGTCTTGAGGTCAAACGCAAGGCAAAGACCCTCTTTGGTCAGCAGCACATCGACGAGAGCGCCGAGACCCGTGAAAACCGCATGGTCTGCTCTTACGCCTTTGCCGTCAGCGAGCAAAACGCCTCGGGCGAAACCATCGTCACGGCGCCTACCTGCGGCGCGTCGGGCGTGCTTCCCGCCGTCCTTTACTACCAGCAGAAAAAGCGGGGCTTCAGCGACCGCGATATTATTCACGCCCTTGAGGCGGGCGGCATCATCGGCAACCTCATTAAGACCAACGCCTCGATCTCGGGCGCCGAATGCGGCTGTCAAGCCGAGATCGGAAGCGCCTGCGCGATGGCATCGGCAGCCCTTGCCGAGCTGTTCGGGCTGGATCTTGACAAGATCGAGTATGCCGCCGAGATCGCCATCGAGCATCATCTGGGTCTTACCTGCGACCCCATCTGCGGCCTGGTGCAGATCCCCTGCATCGAGCGAAACGCCGTTGCCGCTATGCGCGCCATCAACGCCGTCAGCCTTTCCAGCTTCTTAAGCGACACCCGCAAGATCTCGCTGGATAAGGTCATTCACACCATGAAGGAAACAGGACTTGACATCGCCCGCGCCTACCGAGAGACCTCCGAGGGCGGACTTGCCAAGCTGAAGATCAACGACACCGTCTGAAAGGAGCAATTTTATGAACAAACCGATTTCTATGTGGGGCTATTTTGGCTATCAGATCCTCTTCTCACTCCCCGTGGTGGGCTGGATCTTCGTCATCGTGCTCTCCTTCGCCTCCCCCAACGTAAACGTGCGAAACTTCGCGCGCTCCTATTTCTGCATCCTGATCATTGTAGCCGTCCTTGCGGGGATCGCTATGGTCACGGGCGGCACCCTCGTGTTTGCCGAGCTGTTTTCGTCCCTGCTGCAGTAAAACAAAAAAGCAACTCCCGCGGATTTCCGCGGGAGTTTTTTTATTCGCCTAACAGATAGTTCAGTGCGTCCTGAATGTGAAGATCCCACCATTTCCAGGAATGGTTGCCCTCGGAGGTTTCGTAGACGTGCTCTACGCCAAGCTCATTCAGGAGGGCGTGATAGCGATCGTTGTGCTTGATAAGACCGTCCTGCTCGCCGCACCACATATACAGCTTCGGGAAGGGCTTGCCCTCCGCCGCGTTGCGACGCGCCATGGCGTAGATGTCCATGGGGCCGCCGAGGAGCTCCTCGCCGCCCATAAGGTCAAAGCCCGCGATGCCTCGCCATTCGGGAAGGGGGCGGTTGCGGGAGAAATCGGATACTTCGAGCGCGCCCGAGAGCGATGCGCAAAGTCCAAAGCGCTCAGGGCAGGTCAGCGCCGCCTTGATGGCACCGTAGCCGCCCATGGAAAGACCGGCAACGAGGGTGTCCTCGCGCTTGTCGGACATGCCGCGGAAGAAGCCGCGACACACGTCGGGAAGCTCACGGGTCACAAAGGTCAGATATTTCGCACCGTAAGCCGTGTCGGTGTACCAGCTTCTGGCGACTGAGGGCATCACCACCGCGATATTGTGATCCGCCGCGTAGCGCTCAATGGACGTGCGACGCATCCAGATGGTCTGGTCGTCGGACAGTCCGTGAAACAGGTACAGGGTCTTGTAGGTGTCGCCGCCATTGGCAGTCATACCGATCATGGTCTTTGCCTTTTCGGGCAGGATCACGTTGACCGAAACGCCCATTCCCAGCGCATCGGAATGATAATTCATCTGAAAAAATGCCATTATGCACCTCCAAAATAACAAGAAACGTTTTTCTGCTTCATTATAGCATTCCCCACCGCGATTGTCAATAAAGGTGGATCGAAAATTGATGTTTATCGGTTTGATGTCTTTATCGTAGGGGCGAACAGTGTTCGCCCGCCATATACGGAAAAGGCCCAACTAACGGGCGATCAATGATCGCCCCTACGGGTTTGTGCGTCGCCGTTTTGTCACATCAAACTCCCCGATCAATCAAAATTTGAACATCTTCATTCTTTGATTCACTTAGTGCGGTATTTTTTGCGATATTCGGAGGGGGACATTCCCATCGCACGGGAAAAGGCGGTGCAGAACTGGGTACGGCTTCCGAAGCCGCTTTTTTGTTGCACAAGCTCAATGGAGAGCGCCGTTTGCTTGAGAAACTCGGCAGCATTCCGCAGGCGGATATCCACAAGGGCGCGATGGAGCGTCATGCCCGTATGACGCTTGAACAGGCGGTTCAGATAAATCGGATGATACCCGAAAACGGCGGACAGCTCGGCACACGGAAGCTCCCGATCGTAGTTGGTTTGCAGATACAGCATGATCTGACTGATGATCTCCGGACTGCTTACCGACTCCTGATTCGCCTGGGACAGAATCATGCAAAGGATCTGCTTGATGGCCGCAGAGGCGGCGGCATCGGAATAGGGCGAAGGAAGATCATACGCCCCCACGCATTTCTGAAAAAGAGGCTCGGTTTCGTTGCAATCGGAAACCGCCAGCCAGCCGCAAAGCTCTTGCGGCGGATCCTTCTCAAGCACCCTCTCCCGATCAAAAAGCGAGCGCGCAACGGGCGGCATGGGGGTCTTGCGATGGGAATGCTCCCGCGTCAGGTCGAAATTCAGAACGATGATCTTTACGTCCCCCTTGAATTCATAGAAGGTACCCGGACGGACAAACAGCACGTCCCCACGCGACACGCTGATGCGCTTTTTGCCCGTGACAAAGACCGACGTACCCGCCACGATATAAAACAAGCGATAGTCGTAGGCGGCACGGGTGATTTCGCCCATAACGATGGACGGCTGGAGCTGAGCAAAGCGCAGATAGGGATTGACATCGACAAGTTGCATACACGCCTCCAAAGTTTGTTTTCCGAACATAAATGTTTGTTTTCTATATTGATTGTAGCACAAAAAAGAAGTATAATCAAGGCATAGACTGAAATATTTTTTACAACTGTTCGGGTTTCGTCTTGGACAGTGGCAAAAGAGTTTGCTTACCAAACAAAAAAGGAGAGTGAGGCTGTGAAATATATCGTCGGCTATCAGGCGACCGAGGACGGGCGCTTTCTTCGGGATATCATCGCCGCAAAGGACGCGATCCGCGAGGTCTATTTTTCCTTTGGCGACTTCCCCAACGGGCGCAGTTCGCTTGCCCATGAGGACGGCGTCCCTCTTTACGAAAAGCAACGGCGGCAGATGGAGGATCTTCTGATCCTTGCCCGTGCGGGGCTTTCCTTCAATCTTCTGTTCAACGGCAACTGCTACGGACGTGACAGCCAGTCCCGCACCTTTTTCCACAAGATCGGTGAGACGGTGGACTACCTCGGCGAGAAGATCGGCATTTCGTCGGTCACAACCTCCTCGCCTCTTATTGCGCGGTTTATCCGCGAGAATTTCGACGGCATCGACGTCCGCGCCTCGGTCAACATGGAGATCGGAAGCGTGGAGGGCCTTGAATACGTGGCTGACGTGTTCGACAGCTTCTACATAAAGAGAGAATGCAACCGTGACGCGGCGCGTCTTGCGGTGCTGAGGGAATGGTGCAACAAAAACGGGCGCGAGATGTATCTGCTGGCCAACAGCGGGTGCCTCAACAACTGCTCGGCGCACACCTTCCACGACAACCTGGTATCCCACGAGGCGGAGATCGCCGCCATGGACAACGGCTACGCCTTCGAGGGGGTCTGCTGGGCGTTCCTCAAAGAAGAGAAAAATCGGGAAAAGTGGCTTTCCCGTACCAATTTCATTCGCCCTGAGGATATTTCGCTCTACGCGCCCTACACCTCGGCGGTCAAGCTGGCGACCCGCGTGAACCGCGACCCTTGCCGCGTGCTCCGTGCCTACCTTGCGGGCGGCTTTGGCGGCGGCATCAACACCATTCTTGAGCCTGACCATTCGGGTGTGCTCTATCCCACGGTAGTGGAAAACAAAAAACTGCCTGCGAATTTCGGGCAGACGGTCATGAACTGTGACCGCAAGTGCGACACTTGCGGATATTGCAAAGAGGCGATGAAAAACGCCTCGGTTGACTTGGGAGGTATGTACGATGTTAACCAGTCAGATGATTAAAGAAGCGGCAAAAGCCGCAGGCGCCGACGCTTGCGGTATCGCGCCCATGTCCCGACTTCGGGGTGCCCCCGACGACATGAACCCCAAGTTCCTCTTTCCTGAGGCAAAGAGTGTCATCGGCTTCGTGTTTCGCATTCCCCGCGGCGTTCAGCGCGGTATCGAGGAAGGAACGCAGTTCTATCAGTACCCCTCTATGGCGTACGGCGGCATCAACGAGATCTTCGCGCCTGCGGTGCTCTATCAGGTAGGAAAGCTGATCGAGGACGAGGGCTACGAGGCGTTTGTCTACCGTAATACGGGTGCACGCGGTTCGGTGTCCGACATGGACGGAAGCCCCGGAAACACCCTGTCCCCGGAGGAGCAGATCGAGATCAACGAGAATGCAAAGACCTCGACGGCGCACCACAGAAGCGTACAATTCACCCGTCCGACCCGTGAGGACAACGTGGCACCCGACCTGCAGTTCCAGTTCCGTCTTGCCGCCGTTGCCTGCGGTCTTGGCGAGATCGGCTGGAGCAAGATGCTTCTCACCCCCGAATTCGGCCCCCTTCAACGCGTGGCGTTCATCTTCACCGACGCCGAGCTGGAATACGATGAAATGTACAGCGGCGAGCCTCTTTGCCGCAAGTGCGGCGCCTGCGTACGAGAGTGTCCCGGCGGCTGTATTCCCCCCATTAACTCAGGAAAGAAGGTGGTCGTCAACCTTGACGGCAAGCTCTGCGAATGGGGTGACATTGATATGTGGCGTTGCTACGCCTTCTACACTCACGCAGGAAGATATTACAACCCCTTCGTGCCCAAGGAGGTATTCGACGCCAACGAGGGCGGCGCCCTTGACCTTCTTGAGGGCGTGACCGACGTTGCCAACGAGCAGGAGATCATGAAGGTCTACACCGCGCTTCAGAAGTATTTCCCAAGCTGGGTCGGCTACAATATGGCAAAGTGCGGCGGCTGTATCCGCGCTTGCGTGTCCATGCTGGAAAAGAAGGGCGGCTGTATGGCAGACCGCTTCCGTGAGCCTCTTCGCACGAAGAAGGCTTGGAGACTGGACCGATGATCGACGTTTATTCTTACGAGGATCAAGGCTTTGGCGCCCTTCTTTCGTCCGACGGCTGGCGCGTGGGTATGCTTCGCCATTCGGTGCGCTTTTCGGCGTTCACCGAGATGGAGCGACATCTGACAAGCGATGAGGCGTTCATTCTGCTTGCGGGCACGGCAACCCTCTATGCCGAGGAGGAGCGAGTGGTGATGGAGCCTTGC
>JBGVFO010000064.1:0-19020 GCA_045121195.1 Eubacteriales bacterium | reverse complement strand
AAAGCCCACCAGCGTGGTCACGCCCTTGCCGTCCGTCGCCATTCGGTGCCGCGAGATCCCAATGATCGGCGCCGTCATTCGGCAGCATCCTCTACGAGCTCTCCCTCAAAGGGTTCTTCGATCAGCTCTCCTTCGGTCGATTCTACCATAACTCCCTTGTAGTCCTCTATGGCAATATCCCCCATCAGCTCCTCCTCGGGAGGCGGCTGAAGATCGCCGTCCGTTTGCGGAAAAAGGTCCACACAGCCTGCGGCTGACAGCGTGATGCTCGCAGACATTCCCATAATGGCAACCGCCTTTCCAAGCTGCTGCCGTCTCTCCAGCTCCTTTTCCAGATACCGAAGCTCCGCCTCGCATTTGGGACAGGTTCCCTTGCAATCCCCCTTATGCTTGCACTCGGAGGTTACGTACTCAATATCGTTGCTTCGCGCGATCTCGGCGCGGATCTCCTTGAGGATCTTACATTTTTGCTTGCCGTTCATACTGTACTCCTTTCCAAAATCAGGGGCTTCATCCATATAGACGACAAAATGTCAAAAAGGTTTCATTCCTTATTGTGTAAATATAGCCTCGTCGAAGCGATACCCGTTCTTCCCTTTTATCATACCGTACGCCGTTTTTTCGGCAAGCTCAAACAGCTTGTCGCCGTCAATGCCTACGCAATTATCCAAAGAATCGAGAAACCTCTGCGCCCCCTCGTGGAAGGTGGAGGTGGTGGCGTAGATACCGCGACTGCCCGAAAGCGCCGTCAGCGCGCCGTAAAACTCACGGACCTCCCTCTCGGTCACGTGCATCTTGCCACGGCATTTCGCCTGTACCATAATATGCTCGAAGAAGCCCAGCCCGTCCCGCGTGTCTACGATCACGTCCACGCCGCCGTCACTGCTTCCGCCCGTCACCTCGCACACAAGAACCGTGCGTCCCGTAACGGTATAATACTTTTCGAGAAGATTGCAGATAAAATGCTCGAAGAAGGGACCTCCCATGCTATGGATCCGCTCCAAAAATGCCTTCTTGAAGGGGGCTTTTGCCATCGGCAGATCCTCCGGCTTTTTTTCACGGGGACGCATCGCGTAGCCGTCATCGTCAACGGTCGCCTCTCCGCTTTTGACAAGGCGGCTGAGGATAGTGCCGACCATGGAATGCAGCGCGGCGTTATCCTTGTGCGATGCCGTCTTGTCCGCGCCGAAATAACGGTCGATCTCCACGAACAGCTCGTGCTTCTGCCGTTTTTTTCCGGACAGTAGCGTTCTCACCTGCGCCTCGCACTGTCCGACCTGTACAATGACCACCTCGTCCTCGGTCAAGACGTAGCGATGATCCCGACACGCCACGCTTCCCTCCTGCGCGAGAGAATCCAAAATGCCGCCGACATAGCTTCGCAGGGTGTAATAGGTGCCCCACGCGTTGCGATCCTGCATCTGCCGCTCGGAGAGCCCAAGACGCGCCGTTGCGCCGTCCAGCACCTCACTGCGCGTAGCGCTTCCCACCTCGGAAAGGTAGGCGACGATCGCCTCGCGCATCCTCGCGGTCAATTCCTTCGTAATTTTCATAGCAGCCTCCCGGATCCTCATTTTTCCACTCCTATTTTATCACGGACGCGCCCCCCTTTCAAGTATTTTCGCGCAGATTTACAAAAAAGAAAAGGATTCGACGCAAAAACGAAACCGACGGTGAATTTTTTCGTCTGTAAGGATGAAGCCTACGCTTCACAATTCATAGGTGGGCGGAATTCTATCGCGGTTCCGCCCTTTTCCCTTTTTGTCACACCGCTTGCGGAGAGCAAACTTTTTCAAAAGATTTTTGAGAAAACCTCTTGACTTTTGCTTCAAAATGTGTATAATGATACTGTTGTCCCGTTTGGACGGCACAATTTTATACGCGGGCATGGCGGAATTGGCAGCTTTACAAGCGAGCGCACCCTGTGAGTGATAAAGCGAGCTTGGGAAGGCGCAGAAACACGGAGAATTGCGACGGATGGAGCAAGGCGACTATGTTTCAAGCCGTCTCGCGGTACAATTTCATATGCGGGCATGGCGGAATTGGCAGACGCGCTAGATTCAGGTTCTAGTGAAAGCAATTTCATGGAGGTTCAAGTCCTCTTGCCCGCACCACCGAAAGCCTTGAAAATACTGCATTTTTGAGGCTTTTCTCTTTTTTATTTTCTTGGCAGACGCATCACCTCTCCCCCTTATTTTCGGTATCGAGAAGGTTATGCGTCTGCCAATTTTTTCTTTGCATTTCGATGAGATAGGGACCCATATTCTGGTACATCGGGTCATCTTCATCGGGGATGAAGTCAATGTGTGAGCTGAATTTTGCTTTTATTTGAATTTTGATTTTCAATTTGCCGTTTTTCTCGTTAATGATGATCTCCTGGATCAGCATTCTCAGATGGGTATCGCTGACGGCACCTGCGGTAATGATCTCGTCGAGCATATCGATTCCTTCCTTGATTTCGGCTTTCCTCTTTTTGATGGTTTCCTCGAAGTTGCGGATGGCATCCAGTTGCTCGATGCAGGTCTTGATATCGGCTTCACACTTCTTCAGCATTTCGCCGCACACGGGGGCGTGTTCTCGGTCACGGAGGCGTTCAAGCAGTATCATCTGCTGGTCGCTACGCCGTTGCTCCAAACGCGTCGACAGGGCCTTTATTTGCCGTTCAGCGGTGTTCTTTTGCGACAGCCACCGTCTGACGTCGGCTTCGATACTGTCGTAGTTCTTTTGCGCTTCTTCTTTGATGCTCATCAGTTCCTCGTAGATCAGTCTGTCAAGCTCGCTTTCGTCGATGCGGTGAGAGGTGCAGTTGTCCTTGCCGTAGCGGTGGTATCCGTTGCACACGTACTCGTATCTCACGGGTCGGTCTTTCCATTTTCGCGTTCGGCAGGTGAAGCTTGAGCCGCAGTCACCGCATTTGATCAGCCCCGTGTATCGGTGGCAGGGATTGCCGCTTGAAGCTCTGACCTTGCGTTCCACCTTCTCGGATAGTAAAAATTGTGCCTGTTCCCATATCTCTTTGGATATGATAGCAGGCACAAAGTTTTCGTGGTGGAAATGCTCCTCGGGCGGAAGTTCCTTTCGCACGTGATTGATTTTGTTGGTATAGGATTTATGGCAGACAAGAGTTCCCGTGTAGAACTCGTTTTGAAGCACTCGCTTGACACCCGTATTTTCCCAAAGGTAGCGATGGGCAATTTCGGGTTTGTTGCTCCCAAGCTTTTTGCCAAGGGTCTGTTTTTGATAGTACCCTTGGGATTTGATTCCCTCTGCATTGAGAATGTTGGCAATGGCTTTGAGTCCGTAGCCGTCAAGGTAGAGGGAGAATATTCGGCGGATTATGACGGCTTGTTCCTCGACGATCACCACCTTTCCCGTGTTTTTGTCCTTGAAGTATCCCATCCTGGCTGATAACAGGCGCCTTCTTCCTGGTGGTTCTGTTCAGACTGCTCCGCAAAAGGATTCGCGAAGATCAACCTGCATAAACATCAAAACCCGAGCCGACGGCTCGGGTTTCATTTTTATGTACGTTTTGTTATAAAAATGTTTGCTTTCTTCCTTGCAGACGAAGAAATTTTATGTTACAATATCAAAAAACGTACAAGTCGGAGGACATACGATGAGCGAATTTACTTACAAAGGTAAAAGTTTCTATCTTGACGGCGAACCCTTCACCGTGATTGCAGGATCGATCCACTATTGGCGCGTGGTGCCCGAATACTGGGAGGATCGCCTTCGTAAGCTGAAGGCCTGCGGCTTCAACACCGTAGAAACCTACACCTGCTGGAATCTTCACGAGCGTCACGAGGGACAGTTCGACTTCTCGGGCGGTCTTGACGTAGTTCGCTTTATTGAGATCGCTGAGTCTCTCGGGCTCAAGGTCATCATCCGTCCCGGCCCCTACATCTGCGCGGAATTCGATTTTGGAGGACTTCCCTCCTGGCTCCTCGCTTACGATAATATGAGTATCCGCTGCAATGACGAAAAGTACCTTTCCAAGGTTCGTCCCTACTACCACGAGCTGCTCTCTCGCATCGCGCCTCACCTTTGCACACGCGGCGGCGGTGTCATTATGGTGCAGATTGAGAACGAGTACGGCTCCTACGGCGACGATTCTGATTATCTGAAGCGCGTGGTAGACATCTACCACGAAGAAGGCATCGACTGTCTGCTCTTCACGGGCGACGGCATAATACCCAGCATGCTCAGCGGCGGCACCCTCCCCGACTATCTGTGCGCCGTCAATTTCGGAAGCTGTCCACGCGACAGATTCGCATCCCTCTCCGCCTTCCGCGCCAATCAGCCCTCCTTCAGCTCGGAATTTTGGTCGGGTTGGTTCGAGCACTGGGGTGATGAACATAAGCCACGCAAGTACGAGGAAACGATCAACAATGTACGTACCATGCTGGAAATGGACGCCTCTTTCAGCATGTACATGTTCCACGGTGGCACCAACTTCGGCTTCACCAACGGCGCAAACCACACCATTGCCGAATATCAGCCCACCATCACAAGCTACGATTACGGAGCCCCCCTCACAGAGGCGGGCGACATGACCCCAACCTACTACGCCCTTCGCGATCTGCTTGCGGAGCATAACGGCGGCTATCCCGAGCTTGACGTGAAGGATACCGACAAGAAGGCGTATGGAAAGGTCGCCCTCACCGAAGGTGCCCTTCTCTTTGATAACCTTGACACCATCGGCACTACGGTGCACAATGCCGCCCCCCTCTCCATGGAGCAGGTAGGGCAGGATTTCGGCTACATTCTCTACTCCTCCACGATTCTCGGCGAGGTCGAGGAAAAACAGCTGGAATTGGATCACGTCCACGACCGCGCATGGGTCTATATCGACGGCAAGCTTGCGGGCATCCGTCAGCGTACGGGACAGAAGGACGACATCACGATTGCCGTTCCCAAAAGCTCCTCGGTCAAGCTGGACATTTTGGTGGAAAATTGCGGACGCGTCAACTACGGTCCTAAGTTGTTTGACAAAAAGGGCATATTCAACCACATCCGACTTGGCAATCGCTTCCACTTCGGTTGGGATATGACCTCTCTCCCCATGGAGGATCTGTCAGGTCTTCGTTACACCGACGATACAAGTTTCCGTAATCAGCCCACCTTCCTGCGCGGCACGCTTACCATCGACGGCACACCCGCTGACACCTTCCTGCGCACCGACGGCTTCAAGAAGGGCATCGTTCTTGTAAACGGCTTCAATCTCGGCCGCTATTGGAACGATAAGGGCCCGACCAAGACGCTTTACGTCCCCGCCCCCATTCTCCACGAGGGAGAAAACGAGATCATCGTCTTTGAAACCGAGGGATTTGACTCGCCTACGGTTGAATTCTTCGCCGAACCCGATCTTGGATAAAAACATCCCGACAGACCGTACCGTCTGTCGGGATTCTTTCATAAGTAATACATTATACAAATAAAATCCAAATAAGCTTGGATATCACGTGGCATCCGCCGTGGGCGATCATCGCGTAACGCAGGCCGTATTTTCGGTATAGGTAACCGAACAGCAATCCAAAAGCGCCGTTCAGGAGGAAGCATCTGAAAATGATCAACGGTGACCGTCCCAGCAAAACGAAAATGGCGGGCAGGTGCCCCGCAGCAAACAGAAGTGCTGCGATCACGTTGGCCACGATCAAAATCGCTGTGGTCGGCTTCTCCTTTTTTCTTTCAAAAAGTTTATGAAGAAGGAAGGCAACAAGCGACATAGCAAACAGTCGGAGCATCACCTCTTCGATCACCGCGCCGTAGGTTACCGTAGCTATGATATACGGAACCGTGGGTTTTGCGGCGTAAGAGCTCATGATCGCCTCGGAATAGTTTCCAAAGAAAAGCAGATCGGGTAGAATCAGAGCAAGTCCGCCCACGACGGCAACGATAACGGAAGCGATCAGCGGCTTTCTCGTTATGGAGGTTTCATCCCTCCATAGACCGATCTTCTTGCCAAGAAAAATACCCGAAGCGCCGAGAACCAGTCCATACCCTGCCGATTGCACTGCCGAGACAAGTCCCAAGGCGATCCTGCCAAGCCCCTGAGAAAGGATCTGCTGCTGCATTTCCTGCGGGTAACTGTCCAGCGCGTATATTCCTACGAAGAAGCCTCCCACAAGCCCAACCAAGGCAAAGAATAAAAGAGTCTTCCAATATGTTTTTACAAAATTCCGCATAAAATGCTCCTTCAAATTTTGATTGATCGGTGGGTTTGCATATACGAAAAGGTAACGCACAAACCCGTAGGGGCGAACTGTGTTCGCCCGTTCGCAGGGTGCGCGCCTTATTTTACGGGCTAACACAGTTCGCCCCTACGGAAAAGACGTTGCGCTGATAAACATCAATTTATCTTTTCTCCGCTCCGCGGTAGGTCTCGACGCAGAAGCTCTTGATACCGCAATGGGAGCAGGTCACCTTGCGAGTGGTAGGCGTATGGTTCGCCCAGAACGCTTCCTTAAACTTCGGCACAAAGGTCTCGTGGCATTCCGGACAAATGTAAGCGGTACGGGAGAAATAATATTTCGAAACCCAAATTCCATATGCGATGGCAATCGCCGCATACGCCACGAAGGGCCACCAGATTCCCTTCATGATCCAAAGGATGAAGGTTCCCACCTCCAAAAGGGAGACAGGCAAGCCCGTCAGAAGTAAGGTTGTATGAGGCTTTCTCATTTTCTTTTTGTTTTCCATAACGTGTGCTACGTCACCGATCGATTCAACCGAAAACCGCTCCGCCTTTTTTAAGGACTTATGCAGATTCTCCAGGCGCTCCAGTTTTTCCTGTTTTTCCGTAAGCTCCTCTCGAAGTTCCCTTTCCTGCTCGTCGAGAATCAGCAAAATGACCTTTTCGGAATTTTCCTCGCTCATCAGCTTTCCGATATTATCAAGAGAAAAATCCAACTCCCGCAGGAAGCAGACGATCTTCATTTTTTCAAGATCTTCCTCCGAGTACAGCCGTCTGCCGCCCTCGCTCAGCTCGCTGGGATTGAGGATCCCCCGATTGTCATAATATTGTACGGTTCGCACGGAAACGCCGCACAGCTTTGCGATTTCTCCGGTCGTGTAATTGGACATAGCTTTCACCTCCTTGATGACATTCTATCCTATTACGCCGCGTCACAAGCAACCCCTGACGCAGGGGGATTTTTGCAAAATTCTCTCTACCGTCGGTAGAATTTCCGTTTTCTATTATTATATCATGGCGGCAAGGTGATTGCAATGCCTATCCGAGGAACAAAAATTCCTCAAAAGAAAACTGTTGACAAATGAGGAAAGATATGGTATACTTTCATCAGCACACTGTGTGCTGAAAGGAGGAACCGTATGTCTGTAGCCAAAACGGCAAACGATAAGATCGGGCTGATCTGCGACGAAATGTCCCAGCGGATCATAGAAGCCGCCGAAGGGATCGTCACCGCGACGGGCGCTGATTCCCTGACCGTACGAAAGCTTTTACAAACCCTTGGCATTACCAATCGCGTCTTTTACAATCGCTTTCGGAATATCGGCGAGGTTTTGAAGATCGTTTACAGAAACACCGTTCTCAAAATCAGGGAAAGCGTAGTAGTTGACTTCAGCAGTGAAGCCAATTTTTTTGAGAGCGTAACCGATATGGTCATCAATTCCCTGCTTTCTTCCTACGACAAGAAGATGCAATTCAATTCCTACGTATTTGAAAACGATTCCCTCTCAAGAAGCAACTACGAATGGTGGACGGGCGAGATCAAAAAGCTGATCGTCTACGCCAAGGAGCGCGGATATATCAAGGACGTGGATGAGGATATTATGAGCTATTCCATCTGGTGCTTCTGCCGCGGCTTCAACGCAGATGCGGTAGGAAGAAAGCTTCCCCGCGAGGACGCCGTTCGGCAGTTCAAGTACAGCTTTGGCATTCTTTTGGACGGACTCAAAAAATAATAGGGGAATCTTACCGCCCGATGTCGATACGATCAAAAACAACACATGAAAGGATCAATACCATGAAAAGTGAAAAGTTACATGAAAAACGTGAATTCCCCAGCGTACGTGCGCTGGTAGAATGGACGGGTGATTTTTATAACGAAAAAACCGCCTACTCCTTCTGCCCAAAGGCAACCAAGCCCGAGATCGTAAAAAAGAGCTTCAGAGAGCTCCGCGATGATGTTCGCGCCCTCGCCTCTGAGCTTCTCGCCATGGGCTGCGCAGGCAAGCACTGCGCCCTCATCGGTAAGTTCTCCTACGACTGGGTCCTGACCTATTTTGCCACCCTTTCCATCGGCGGCATTCTGGTTCCCCTCGACCGCGAGTGGACGTGTGAGGATCTGGCAAGCACCGCGGAGAGAGCGGACATCAGCTTCCTCTTCTGCGACGAGGACATTGCCGAAAAGGCAGAGGTTATCGCGGAGAAGCTCTCTCTTGTGCAGCCTCCCGTATATCTTCTGCCCAAGGAGAGCGAAAGAACCCTCGCATCTCTTAAGGAGGCAGGTAGCGTCAAGTATGCCGAAAATCCCGATGCCTATCAGAACGCTCCCGTCGATACCATGGGTATGGCGCTTCTCGTGTTCACCTCGGGCACCACGGGAAAGGGCAAGGGCGTTATGCTCTCCCAGAACAACGTGCTGTCCGACCTGTCCGACATTATCCCTTATATGGATTTCTCGAACAAGACGGTCGGCGTTCTTCCCCCTCATCACACCTATGGCTCCTCGGTTATGCTCATCGGTCACGCTATGATCGGCTCCGAGATCTATATTTCCTCTGGTCTTCGTTACGTTCAGAAGGAGCTGAAGGAGCAGAAGCCCGGTCACCTTTGTCTGGTTCCTCTCTATCTCGAAACCTTCTACCGTAAGATTCAGGCGAACATCAAGGAAAAGGGCAAGACCAAGCTGGTTGCCAATATGATCAAGGTCAGCAATGCCCTCCGCAAGGTTGGCATCGACCTTCGCCGTAAGTTCTTCGCCGAGATCCGCGCGGCATTCGGCGGAGAGGTCAAGATGATCATTTCGGGCGGCGCGCCCATCAATCCCGAGATCCTCTTCTTCTTTGAGGCCATCGGTATCGGCACTCTCAACGGCTACGGTATCACCGAGTGCGCCCCCATCATCGCCGTGAACAGAAGCCGCCGCGTGGTTCCCGGAAGCGTAGGTCCCGTGATCGACATCGACACCGTCAGGATCGACGATCCCAACGAGGACGGCGAGGGTGAGATTCTGGTTACCGGTCCCAACGTTATGCTCGGTTACTACAAGGACGAGGCTGCTACCCGCGACGCCATGACCGAGGACGGATACTTCCGCACCGGCGACTACGGCAAGCTGGTAGGCGACGTTCTGTATATCACGGGACGCAAGAAGAACCTTATCATCCTTTCCAACGGTAAGAACGTATACCCCGAGGAGATAGAGAACGAGCTGATCGCCGTTCCCGGCGTGCTTGACATCATCGTATACGAGGGTCAGAGCCGCCGCGGTATGGAGCACAACGCCATCGTTGCCGAGATCTACCCCGATCAGGATTATATCACCAAGAACAACATCACCGACGTAGAAGCACATCTGAAGTCCTATATCGACGACTATAACCGCAGCGCCGTCCCCTATAAGAAGATCGGTGTTCTCAAGGTCCGTACCGAGGAATTCCCCAAGAATACCCTCCGCAAGATCATGCGCTTCAAGCTGGATATGTCCATTGATTAACCGTAAAATTTCATCAAGGAATTGACATTTTCTCATCTTTTTGGTATCATTAAGAAAGAAAGTGACAATTCACATTGGCACTCTTTTCCCGAAGAGTGCCTTTTTTCAGGAGAACCATCATGAAAAAAACGAAAAAAGCGAAGAAGGCGTATCCGTTTCGTCATATCGTATTCTGGACGCTGCTTCGCCCCTTGGTCGCAGTATTCCTTTGGATCAAATTCGGATACACTTTCAAGAGAGCGAAAAACCTTCCCGAAAACTACATTGTCTTATCCAATCACGTTACGGACTTTGACCCGCTATTCGTGGGCGTCAGCTTCCGCCGACAGATGTATCTTGTAGCGAGCGAACATATCTCCCGCTGGCGCGTCGCCTATCCCCTCTTGAAGTTTGCTTTCGCTCCCATCATCCGTCATAAGGGTGCCATCGCCGCCTCTACCGTTATGGAGATCATGCGCGCAACCAAAAAGGGAAAAAGTGTCTGCGTCTTCGCCGAGGGCGTACGCACGTGGGACGGCATTACGGGTCCCATTCTCCCCTCCACCGCATCCCTGATCAAGGCGGCAAAATGCGGTCTTGTTACCTATAAAATAACGGGCGGATATTTCGTCAGCCCCAACTGGAGTCAGGGCGGCACCCGTCGCGGTCCCATCTCGGGCGCTCCCGTTCGTGTGTTCACCAAGGAACAGATCGCGAGCATGAGCGAGGAGGAGATCTATGAGATCATCACCACCGACCTGTATGAGGACGCCTACGAGCGTCAGCTTGCCGACCCCAAGCCGTATCGGGGAAAGCGCGTTGCCGAGAAGCTGGAGAATCTTCTGTTCCTCTGTCCCTTCTGCGGCAAGCACGACACCCTTCATTCCGTCAAGGATACCGTGACCTGCGCCGCGTGTGGCGGCTCCTTCCGATACGATATCTACGGGATGCTTGACGGCATTCCCGAAAAGACAGTTCGCAAGGCGGCTCAGCGGCAAAAGCGTCGGGTGGAAGATGACGTCAAAAACGGCGCTACCTACACCGCGCCCTTAGCTACCTTCTCCTGCATCGAACGGGGCGAAGCCTCCGTCCTGGCGGAAGGTCCCCTTGCCCTCTCGGCGGATTCCCTCGTTTGCGGTGACGTGACCGTCGCCTTATCGGACATCCCCGAGATCGCCATTCACGGCAGACACGAGCTGGTCTTTACCGCCAATGAAACATATTATGAGATCCATATTCCGAACGACGGAAACGCCTATAAATTCCTTCTGTTCTTCCACGAGTGCAAGAAATACATAAAAGAAACCGTGAGCTGATCCTAACCTATCAAATTTTCATATGGAGAGATTGACCATGGAATACTTTTTCGAGACAGTGGAAACCGCGCCCAAGGGCATCGGCTTCCGACACTTTGATCCCTGCCACCTTGCGTGGCTCGCCGGCTTTCTTCTGGTAACGGTAGCGGCATGTATGCTCTACCGCAGGCTGAATGAAAAGGGACGCGCCGTCATGCGCTACGTTCTCGCGGCGCTGACCGTCGCGGATGAGCTTTTTAAGATCTCGGGGCTCGTCGCCTTTGGTAACTATACCCCCAAGTATCTGCCACTTCATCTTTACAGCATCAACATTATTCTCATCGCCATCCACGCGATCAAGCCGTCAAAGACACTCAACAGCTTTCTTTACACCGTGGGGATCCCCGCGGCGGTGGTGGCGCTGGTCTTCCCTACCTGGACCGAGCTTCCCGCGGCAAACTTTATGCATATCCACAGCTTTACCGTTCATATTCTGTTGGCGCTGTATCCCATCGTGTTGACGGTGAACGGCGATATCAAGCCTACGGTAAAGGACATTCCCAAATGTCTGGCGCTCCTTGCCGCCCGCGCCCTTCTTGCCATCGGTGCAACGCGCTCCTCGACACCAACTTTATGTTCTTCGCAGGGGGGTCCAAAGGCAATCCCCTCTATTGGTTCAAGAAGGCATTCGGCAATCACTACGTGGGCTATCCCATTCTCGTGGCGGCTGTGATCTTCCTGATGTACGCCCCCTTATCACTGTATCGAGCGCTTAAGAAAAAGCTTAGCAAATGCGCCGCATAACAAAGGCTCCGCTTCGGCGGAGTTTTTCTTTTGGCAATGAGATCAACTTTATTTCAATTCATAGAATTTTCCATTAATAAATTGTGAATGGCGGTGAACAATAGTAACAGAGCGCGAAAGCGACTCAATTAATATAGATGAATCGAAGACTGGGCGAGAGCTCGCTTTCGCGCAGGCTTCAGAACAGGAGAATCTCATTATGGCAAGCAATAAGACCCTTGTTCCCGAGGCAAAGGAAGCACTCGAGAAGTTTAAGATGGAAGCAGCAAACGAAGTTGGCGTAACCCTCAACCAGGGCTACAACGGCGATCTGACCTCCCGTCAGGCAGGTTCCATCGGTGGCCAGATGGTCAAGAAGATGATCGAGAGCTACGAGAACGGTCTCAAGAATAAGTAAGTAAAGCCTTCTTAATGTCCCTCGCGGGGGCAGATGCCCTCGCGGTGTGTGCGGGGCAGGAGGTGCCGTATATACAGTAATGCCCGTCTGCGGAAATATGCGTTCCAATGCACTTGTGTGCGTGTGAATAACATTTTCGCACGGTCTACCGCAGGCGTTATTGCATACGGCACCTCCATTTTTTGTAAATTGATGTTTGTCGGGGAGTTTGTAAAACGAAATTGATGGTTTGTAGGGGCGACCAAAGGTCGCCCGCCATGAACGACAATTCCCCAACGAACGGGCGATCATTGATCGCCCCTACGGGTTTGTGCGTCGCCGTTTTGTCACATCAAACCCACCGACAAATCAAAATTTGAAAATACATAAAACTCGGAGGGGGAGCTATGATCAAAATACTTCACGTTATCAGCGACACGGGCATCGGCGGTGCGGGGGTACATCTGTGTAATCTGTTGACCTGTGCCGATCGCTCGCGGTTTGATCTCACCGTAGCGCTTCCGGAGGGGAGCGCGCTTTCGCCTCGCATCACCGCCCTTGACGTTCCCGTCGCAGAGCTTCATCGGGGCGCGGACAACTCCGCCGACCTGCGGGCGATCCCCGAGCTTATTTCCCTCATTCGCCGCGTTCGCCCCCATATTCTGCACACCCATTCCGCCCTTTACGCAAGGATCGCGGGTCGCCTGTTCCGTGTGCCCGTCGCCGTCAACACCCGACACTGCGCCGACATGAACGAGCATCCGTCGTGGGGAACGCGCGTCGCCACCAAGCATCTGGAGCATCTGCTGGACACCCACACCATCGCCACGGCCCATTACGTAAAGGATATTCTCATAAAGCGCGGCGTCCCCCAAAAAAGCATCACGGTGATCCACAATGGAAGCATACCGCAAGCATCCCTCTCAACCGAGGAGAAAAGGAAGCTACGCTCCAACCTTGGCATCGGGGATTCCCTCTTTACCGTGGGTATGGTCGCGCGGCTTGCGGAAGGAAAGGGACACGAAACCCTTCTTCGCGCCGCAAGACTCTGCCTTGACGAGAGCCCCGATTTTTGCTTTCTCATTGTGGGAGACGGCGAAAAGAAGGGGATGCTGATACGGATGGCGCAAGCCCTCGGCATTGAAAAGCGGGTAAAGCTTCTCGGATTTCGTACCGACGTGGGGAGGATCATGAATCTTCTCGACGTCAACGTCAACTGCTCGCGGTCCTCCGAGACCTCCTCCCTTTCCCTCTCCGAGGGAATGAGTGTGGGAGCCGTCCCCGTGGTCACCAACTGCGGCGGCAACCCCTTTATGGCAGGCTTTGGCAAGAACGGCATCGTCTTTCCCGTTGACGACGCCCGCGCGCTTGCCGACGCCATTCTTGTGCTTGCGCGGGATGGCTCGCGGCTTGCCGCCCTTTCGACAGCATGCCGGATTCGCTTCGCGAAGGAGTTTACTGCCGCGGCAATGACGGCACGAACGGAAGCCCTCTATCAAACCCTTCTCACGCCCGACGCCATCCCTTGACAAACGCCCCAAAATATGGTTTAATAAAGAGGAAATCACGGGAAAGGACAACGCGCTATGAGTCACGAAAGCAACCGCTTTGAAGCCTATCTTCCCTCCCTATGGAAGACGCAGATCGCCGAGGCAAACGCCAAAAGGGGCGATCGCTTCACCTTTGCGATCCAGACCGATACCCATTTTCCCGAATTATCCTCTCCCCTTGCCTGCCACGACGTCAAGGCGCTTTCCCATTTTATCGACCTTGATTTTTACGCCAATCTGGGCGACCTGACCCGCGGCTATATGGACGTAGTAGTCAACACGCCCGAAAAGATGCGCGCCGCTATGGACGAGGCGGTAAGGCGCTATCTGGAGGACGCCAACTGTCCCGTAATGATCACGGTGGGCAATCACGATTGCAATCACCTTTGGTGTCAACTTCACGGCGACGTATCCCAGCTGATCACCGAAAAGGAACACTATTCCCGCATCACTGCCCCCCTTCTCGCTCACAACGGCGCCGCTATGGTGACTGGCGGCGAAAGCAACTATTATTATATGGATTTCCCCGCCAAAGGCATCCGCGTGATCATGCTCAATTCCACCGACGGAGAATTTACCAAGGGCTATTCCGAGCGCGCTATTTTCAGCGAGCGGCAGGTAGAATGGTTCCGCGAACGCGCCCTCAAAACCGACTACTCGGTGCTGGTCATGATGCACATCCCTCTGCTCCCCCATTTTCCCGGGAACGATTCCAGCAACAGCATCAATCGGGAAAAAGTTCTCGCGGCCGTGGAAGAATTTATCGCGGCGGGCGGCAAATTCATTGCTTATCTGTACGGACACACCCACAAGCAATGCGAGCTGATCGACGAAAACGGAAGATTGCATATTTCCTTCAAGAGCGGCGGTCACGTAGCCGAGCTGGTGACGGTCGACACCGAGCAACGCACGGTTCAGACCCACCCCTTCGGCGAGCTTGAGCCCCGTTCCTGGAGCTACTAATCTACATAAGGAGTCTATTATGAAAAAGCTACTCTCCCTTCTTTTGGCCCTGATCCTCCTTCTTTCCTGCGGCTGCGGCGACGTAACGAATGGCACCGAGCCCTCCGAGGAGATTCCCGACACCCCCGCGACGGAAAGCGAAACGGTCGACGATACCGGTATGCGTATTCCCGAGGAGACCCTTTCCCTCCCGCCCCGTGAGCCCGTAGTTCTCGCGGAGGAAATGCAGGCAAAGCTTGGACACTTCGTTCCCGACGCCTGGAAGACGAAGGTGGAGCAGCTTGCCTTCGGCGACGAGGATACCTTTATTTTCGCCGTCCAGACCGACACCCACTTTTCCATTGCCAACAATGACAGTGCCGCTAACAACGTCAAGGCGCTTTCCCATTTTATGCCTCTTGATTTTATCGCCAACACGGGCGATCTCGTCAAGGGCTATATGGAGGTCAATGAAAATTCCCCCGAGAATACCCGAAACAGTATGAAGGAGCTGGTGCGCCGCTACACCGAGGACGTCAACTGCCCCGTTCTTCTGACCTTTGGCAATCACGATACCAATCAGATCTGGAGCAAGGAGCACGGCGCGGCAACCGATCAGCTGACACGTGCCGATCATTATGAAGTGGTAACGAGCAAGCTGAAGGAGGTCAACAACGACAAGCTGATCGGCGTAGGCGAAGGCGCCATGGTAACCGACGGCGAGAGCAATTATTATTACGTGGATTTCCACCACGACAGGATCCGTGTGATCATGCTCAACTCCACCGACGGCGATTACTCCACCGAGTTTGCCAGCCTCTCCACCATCAGCAACGAGCAGGCAGAATGGTTCCGAAACGAGGCTCTCTATACCAACTATTCCGTTATCGTCATGATCCACATTCCGCTTCTCAAATACTTCCCCGGCAACGAAAGCTGGAGCGTGGTCAACAGCCACAAGATCACCCTGGCAGTCAACGAATTCGTTGCGGCAGGCGGTGACTTTATCGCGTATATGTACGGGCATACCCACACCCAGTCCCATCTTGTGGACCGCGACGGTCGCTTGCACGTTTCCTTCAAGAACGGCGCCAACAGAGCCGAGCTGGTAACCGTTGACACCGACGCCCGCAGGATTATCACCTACGGTCTTGGTGACGTGGAGGATCGGGAATTCGATTATTAAGAAAAATCGGAAAACCGCTTGACGGAAAGAAAAAATTGTGTTATACTGTCATAAATGCAATGACGGAAAGTAGTAGCGAAGCCTCGTTCTCAAGAGAGCAAGCGGTTGGTGTGAGCTTGCGGACAGAGCCCGTGAAGTCGTTCCCGAGCATCGGCGATGAATACAGTAGTCGCTGACGGTTCTCCCCGTTACGGAGCCAAGAGTGCGCGCCTTTGGCGCGAAATCAGGTGGTACCGCGTTATCCACGCCCTGATCCGATCAGGGCGTGTTTTTTATTGTAAAAAATCAGAAAGGATATAGAAATATGGATCAGTACAAGGAATTGCCAAAGACCTATTCTCCCTCGGAATTTGAGGACAGAATCTATCAGAATTGGTGCGAAAAGGGCTACTTTACCCCCGACAAGAATAACACCAATCCCTCTTTTTCTATCGTGATCCCCCCGCCCAACGTAACGGGACAGCTTCACATGGGTCACGCCCTTGACGAGACCCTGCAGGACATTCTCGTCCGCTACAAGAGAATGCAGGGCTTCAACACCCTTTGGGTGCCCGGCACCGACCACGCGGGTATTGCGACCCAGATCAAGGTAGAAGAGCGCCTTCGCGTGGACGAGGGTCTTTCTCGCTACGATCTCGGACGCGAGAAGTTCCTGGAGCGCGTTTGGGGCTGGAAGGATACCTATGAGGCACGCATCACGGGACAGCTCAAAAAGCTGGGTGCCTCCTGCGACTGGACAAGACAGCGCTTCACTATGGACGAGGGCTGCTCTCACGCCGTTCGTGAGGTGTTCGTAAACCTGTATGACAAGGGGCTTATCTACCGCGGACACCGCATTATCAACTGGTGTCCCAGATGTCTGACTGCCCTGTCCGACGCCGAGGTTGAGTACAAGGATCAGCCCGGACACTTCTGGCACATCAAGTATCCCATCGTAGGTGAAGACAGCTACGTTGAGGTCGCCACCACCCGTCCCGAGACCATGTTCGGCGATACCGCCGTTGCGGTCAACCCCGAGGACGAGAACACCAAACACCTCATCGGAAAGAAGGTGCTTCTTCCCATCGTCAACCGCGAGATCCCCGTCATCGCCGACGATTACGTAGAGATCGGCTTCGGTACGGGCTGCGTTAAGATCACCCCCGCCCACGACCCCAACGACTTTATGGTCGGTCAGCGTCACGATCTTGAGCAGATCAAGGTCATGAACGACGACGCCACCATGAACGCCTACGCGGGCAAGTACGAGGGTATGGACCGCTACGAGTGCCGCAAGGCGCTGGTTGCCGACCTTGAGGCAGAGGGCTATCTTGTCAAGACCGAGCCTCACGATCACAACGTGGGCGTTTGCTACCGTTGCGGCACCACCGTGGAGCCTCTTACCTCCGACCAGTGGTTCGTCAAGATGAAGCCTCTGGCTGAGCCTGCCATCAAGGCAGTTGAGGACGGCGACATCAATTTCGTTCCCGAGCGCTTCTCCAAAAACTATTTCAACTGGATGAACAATATCCTTGACTGGTGTATCTCCCGTCAGCTCTGGTGGGGTCACCGCATTCCCGCCTTCTACTGCGACGAGTGCGGCGAAATGACGGTTTCCAAGACCGACATTGATACCTGCCCCAAGTGCGGCGGCAAGGTCCATCAGGACAGCGACGTGCTGGACACCTGGTTCTCCTCGGCCCTTTGGCCCTTCTCGACCCTCGGCTGGCCCGAGCAGACCGAAGACCTCAAGAGATACTATCCCACGAGCGTTCTCGTAACCGGCTACGACATCATCACCTTCTGGGTATCCCGTATGATCTTCTCGGGACTTGAGCATATGAGTGCCAAGCCCTTCTCTACCGTGTTTATCCACGGCCTTGTCCGTGACGCCCAGGGACGCAAGATGTCCAAGTCCCTCGGAAACGGTATCGATCCCCTTGAGATCATTGACAAGTACCGCGCCGACGCCCTTCGCTTCGCGCTGGCTACGGGTAACTCCCCCGGAAACGATATGCGCTTCTCGGACGAGAAGATCGAGGCGGCACGTAACTTTGCCAACAAGCTTTGGAACGCCTCCCGTTTCGTCCGCATGAATCTTACCATCAATAAGATCGAGCTTCCCGAGGCGACAAAGCTTGCTCTTGAGGATAAATGGATCCTCACCCGCTTTGACGAGCTGGTAGCAGGCGTGATTTCCGCCCTTGACAAGTTTGAGGTGGGCGTTGCCCTCTCCAACATTTACGATTTCACCTGGGATATCTTCTGCGACTGGTATATCGAGCTTTCCAAGGTTCGTCTGAATGAAAAGGACACCGAGGAAAATCTGGTTGCGCAGAACGTCATCGCTTACGTCCTTCTCGGCATCCTCAAGCTGCTTCATCCCTTTATGCCCTTCATTACCGAGGAGATCTACGGCACCCTTCCTCACGATGCGCCTGACGAGAGCATTATGATCTCCCGCTTCCCCACCTGTGACGCCGCTCTTCGCTTCGAGGAGGCTACCGAGCAGATGAACCGCATCATCGCGGCGATCAAGGCGATCCGCGCCCGCCGCAACGAGATGAACGTTCCTCCCTCCCGAAAGGCAAAGGTCTACGTAGCTACTCGCTACACCGACACCTTCAACGACAAGACCGCCGTGTTCTTCACCCGTCTTGCCTCTGCCTCCGAGATCGAGGTTGCGGATAGCTTTGAGGGCGTGATCTCGGCTGACGACGCCGTTCAGATCATCACCGATTCGGCAACCGTCTTCCTTCCCCTTTCGGATATTATCGACACCGAAAAGGAAAAGGCGCGTCTGGATGCCGAAGAGAAGAAGCTTCTCGGCGAGATCGAGCGCATCGAAAAGAAGCTTTCCAACGAGGGCTTCGTAGCAAAGGCGCCCGCCGCCGTGGTCGACGGTGAGCGCGCCAAGCTGGAAAAATACCGCGAGAATCTCGACGGTGTCCGCGCCGCTCTTGCTAAATTGAAGTAAAATTTGAACAGCACCCTTCGGGGTGCTGTTTTTTATTTCTATAACGAGTTTTCAAATTTTGATTTATCGGTGGGTTTGATGTGACGGAATGGCGAGCATTGAGAGCCTTCTCCAAGAATGGGAGAAGGTGGCGCCGAAGGCGACGGATGAGGTTGCGGAATTTGTACCAATGTACGGCACCGTGCCATTTTGCAACATAAAAAGGCGCAACCTCACCACCCGCTTCGCGGGAGCCTCTCCCATTCTTGG
>JBGVFO010000063.1:0-3250 GCA_045121195.1 Eubacteriales bacterium | reverse complement strand
CTAGTCCCATAAGCGGACGACCAATGATCGCTCTACAAAAGATACTTTACATTCCTGCAAAGAGATGTTATAATAAACTCGGAAAGGCGGTGAAGCTTGAATGAAAATCGTTTTCTTTAAAAATGAATCACATTTTCACCCACATCTATCATACACTTGGGAAAATGCGGAACAAGTTCATTTAAATTCTAAATTGCAAAACTTGAAGAAGATTTTTATATTCTTGCTTGCAGTTCCTTTCTTTGCATTTTTATTTTTCAATCAGAAAGAATTATCAAGCAAATGGCTATTACTTATTGCAATATCGCTTCTTTGTCTGCCGATACATGAATTATGCCATGCTCTTTTTTGTTGGATTTCGGGAAGAAAGGTTGAACGAATAAGCTTCTTTCCATATAAACGGATATTTTCTAAAGTAAGTGGATACGTAAAGCCTGCTTTCAGTGTTTGGAATAAATATCAAGCAATTTTATTCGTTGCATTTCCTGTCATTATACTATCATTTATTCCCGCCATATTGGCTATTTTCATTGCTCCGCTGAGACCTTGGTTATTATATCTTTCATTATCCAATATTTCAGTATCTTACTCGGATATTGTTGATATAATTTGCCTTTTTTAAATTACCGCCAAATGCTCTTTACTTAGTAGATATTATACTGACAGTTAAAGAAGTTGACAAACCCACAATAATACATCAATTATCGGTAACACCCAAGCTTGATAAAATACATCATAAATGCTTTGAATATTCAAACGGTAGATTAACTGAAAAAGAACATCCTGCCGAAACGGTTGAAACAAGAAAACTAAAGCAGGAGTTTATAAATCAATTTGATCTTGAATAAGATGTCATCTATTTCGGTCGCCAAACACAAACAAAAAGGTCTACTGCCGAGGCAGTAGACCTTTTTGTTTGGCTGGAATATAATATAGGATTCGAAGGGGAGCGGGAGTGAATGACATCACGGTGTGATGTCAGAGCCGCGACTGACCGAGGAGCGTAGCAAAGCCGAAATCAAAAACTCGGCTTTGCGGTGTCGCGACGAGAATCGAATCCTAGCGCCCCGTCGTTTTTCCCGATCGCGTTGACATTTGGCATATTCTATGGTATACTTTTTTTGATAAAACCGTGGAGGTACACTATGAGGATCATTACCATCAGCCGCGAGTTCGGAAGCGGCGGACGGGAGCTGGGCAAGCGTCTTGCCGAGCATCTCGGCTTTGATTATTACGACCGCGAGATCATCACCGCCATTGCCGCGGAGAAGGGTTTTGACGAGGCCTACGTAGAAAACGCCATGGACGGCGAGGGATGGAAAAACGTCCCCCTGACCTTCCGTCAGTCCTTTGCCAGTACCGCCGTTTTGCAGGCGCCGAATACCGATCTTCTGCTGGCGCAAAAGCGCGTTATCGAGAGGATCGCTGAGACGGGACGGGACTGTGTGATCGTAGGACGGAACGCCGACGTGTTCCTTTCCGACTACAAGCCCTTCCATATTTTCGTTTGCGCCGACACCGAGGCAAAGGTGCGCCGTTGCCTTGAGCGTGCCGAGGAGGGCGCGAGTCTTACCCGCCGCGAGATTCTTCGCAAGATGCGACGCATTGACCGCAACCGCGCGGGGACCCGTGATCTTCTTACGGGAAGTCGCTGGGGCGTTCGCGGCTCCTACCACCTCACCGTCAACACGGGGGATTGGGAGATCAAGGAGCTTGTCCCTGCCGTAGCAGAGTTTGCGCTCCGCTTCTTCGGGAGGACGAAATGACCATTCAGTTATCCGATCACTTTACCTATCGGCGGCTGTTGCGCTTCACTCTGCCGTCCATTGCCATGATGATCTTCACTTCGATCTACGGCGTGGTAGACGGCTTCTTCGTATCGAACTTTGTGGGAAAGACCCCCTTTGCCGCCGTCAACTTCATCATGCCCTTTTTGATGATCCTGGGCGCCTTCGGCTTTATGTTCGGAACGGGCGGTAGCGCCCTGATCTCCAAAACCATGGGAGAAGGGGATATGCGGCGGGCAAACCGTCTGTTCTCTCTGCTGACCTATATGACCGCAGGCGTTGGCGCGGTGGTGGCGATCCTTGGCATTGTCCTGATCCGTCCCGTTGCCATTTGGCTTGGGGCAGAGGGCGCTATGCTGGAGGATTGCGTGCTCTACGGGCGCATTATTCTGATGGCGTTGCCCTTTTTTATGCTCCAGATGGCGTTCCAGAGCTTTTTCGTCACGGCGGAGAAGCCCCAGCTTGGCTTTTGGGCAACGGTTGCGGCGGGGGTGACCAATATGGTGCTGGACGCCCTCTTTATGGCGGTCTTTCGGTGGGGTATCGCGGGTGCCGCTATCGCGACGGCACTCAGCCAGACGGTGGGCGGCGTGATCCCCCTGGTGTATTTCGGTCGTAAGAACAGCAGCCTTTTGCGACTCGGTCGCACGTCCTTTGACGGTCGCGCGCTTCTTAAGACCTGCACCAACGGCTCCTCAGAGCTGATGAGCAACGTGTCTATGTCCCTCGTGGGAATGCTTTACAACGTTCAGCTTATGAAATACGCGGGTGAGGACGGCGTGGCGGCGTACGGCGTGCTGATGTACGTTTGCTTTATCTTTATTGCCGTGTTTATCGGCTATTCCATCGGCATTGCGCCCGTGGTTGGCTATCACCTGGGGGCGGAGAATTACGGCGAGCTGAAAAGCCTTTTGAAAAAGAGTCTGGTGCTTTTGACGGGGACCTCGGTGGGGATGGTCGCGTTGAGCCTTGTACTGGCAAGACCCCTGTCCCTGCTATACGTAGGATACGATCCCGCGTTGTTCGAGATGACTCATCGGGGCTTTATCTTTGCCTCTTTCTCCTTCCTGTTCTCAGGAATTGCCATCTTCGGATCGGGATTCTTTACCGCACTCAACAACGGTCTTGTTTCGGCGATCATGTCCTTTTTGCGTACTCTCGTATTTCAGGTGGCGGCGATTTTGCTGCTTCCTCTTATCTGGGAGCTGGACGGCATCTGGGCGTCTATCGTCGCCTCCGAGCTTGCCGCCGCGGCGGTTACCGTCACCTTCCTCGTTGCTATGAGAAAACGCTATCATTATTAAGATTCAAATTTTGATTTGTCGGGGAGTTTGATGTGACGGAATGGCGACATACAAACCTTGTAGGGGGCGACGTCCTCGGCGCCCCGAAACGAAAGGATTTGCGATTATAAAATTGGTGAAAGCCTTTTGTGATAAGGGTTTGAACGTAGCCATGAACAA
>JBGVFO010000062.1:0-6041 GCA_045121195.1 Eubacteriales bacterium | reverse complement strand
GGCGAGCATTGAGAGCCTTCTCCAAGAATGGGAGAAGGTGGCGCCGAAGGCGACGGATGAGGTTGCGGAATTTGTACCAATGTACGGCTACGTGCCATTTTGCAACATAAAAAGGCGCAACCTCACCACCCGCTTCGCGGGAGCCTCTCCCATTCTTGGAGAGGCCTTGCAATGTCACTGCGAACACACCTATAAACATCAATTTGAAAATCTCTTGACAAATTTCCAAAACGCTGATACAATAACGGCATACGTGGCAAGGAGGTGACACCATGCGATACAAAACGGCAGGCAGACGCTTGGTCTGCGATCTTATGGAGCGCAACGCGCACCGTCAATACACCGTAGAGGAGCTGTACGCGGCTCTCGTCGCCGAGGGTGCCACCGTCGGCAAAAGCTCTCTGTACCGCCTGACCGAGGTCCTCTGCTCCGAGGGGATCCTCCGAAAATTCAAGGAGAACGAGCAAAGCGCCGCCACCTTCCAATACATCGGGACCGATGCCGATTGCGGTCGCCATCTGCATCTCAAATGCGACGTATGCGGTAGGCTGATCCATCTCGAATGTGCCATGAGCCGCGAGCTGGTTTCCCACATTCTCGCCGATCACGGTTTCCGCATCGACAGCAAGAAATCGGTGCTGTTCGGCAAATGCGCCGCCTGTAGCAAGGAAGCGCAGAGCTGATCCCATTCCCATTCTATGAAAGGAGGCGACCTTATGGCGCAGAATCCCATTCCGCCCCGCGTGGCGACCATCCACGACCTTTCCTGCCTCGGCAGATGCGCCCTTACGGCCGTCATCCCCGTGCTTTCCGCCCTCGGCGCTCAGGCAGTTCCCGTCCCCACCGCCATTCTATCCACCCAGACAGACGGCTTTGAGGGACTCTATTTCCGCGACCTCAACCGAGAAATGGACGAGATCACCGACCATTTTGCGAGGCTCTCCCTCTCCTTTGACGCCATCTACAGCGGCTTCCTCGGCAGCGTGGAGCAGATCGAGCGCGTTATCGCCTTCACCGAGCGATTTCCGTCCCGTCTTGTCCTCGTTGATCCCGTTATGGGGGACGACGGCGCGCTGTATCAGACCTTTACCCCCGACCTTGTGGCGGGAATGAAGCGCCTTTGCGGCCACGCCGACCTCATCACCCCCAACTACACCGAGGCATGCTTCCTTACCGACACCTCCTACCGTCCCACCGACGGCATGGGTGCCGAGGAGCTGGACGCCCTGTTATCCGACCTTGGGAATAAGCTGTTGGCGCTGGGTCCCGGGCGTATCGTCATCACGGGCATTATCACCGAGGACAAGGTTCGTACCGTGGATTTTGACGGCACGCAGACCTTCGTATGCGACCGCCCCCGTCTTACGGCACGGTATCCCGGCACGGGCGACATCTTCGCCGCCACCCTTCTCGGTAAGCTGCTTGCAGGCAAGCCGTTCCGCACCGCGGTGGAGGAGGCGTGTGCCTTTGTGTCCCACACCATCGCCTACACCCTTGCCGCCCCCGAAACACCCCGCCGCGAGGGCGTGCTTCTTGAGGGATGTCTTGGCGAGTTGATAGAACGATAAAAAGCGTAGCCAAGGCTCCTTTTCGCAAGAACGTTAATACCCCGACAGATTTTAACCTGTCGGGGGCATATTTTTTGACTTATTCAACAATATCCATGAATTTATTTTTTCTTTTTCGGCGTTCTACTGAGCCACATCAACACGGCATACCATGCTATAATGACCGAAACTATTATACCGATAATGACTGCAAAAACGCCAATGCCTAATTTTGCTTCTGTTATCGTATCACTGACAGAAAGGAAACTGATTTCTCCGTCAATTGTGGTAATTGACACCGCTGTGTATGCAAAAAATGGGATATTTCGAAATGATGTGTATGAGAATGCTAATTCATCAAATTCATCTAATTTTTCATGATGCTCCATAAGACTTGGATCAGCAGTAAGGATATCGCCATTCGCCAATGTGAATTTGTACGTGGTGTTTCGTGTTCTTTGACTTTCGCTCAATTCAAAAGAACCGATATACTCACAATTTCGCCCTGAACTTGTATGAACGCATAGTACAATATCGTGAACGGCATACAAAGTAAACACTATCATGATTACAGTTAGAATACATACAGTCAAAACATCGGTGATTTTCTTTGTTTTGCTTTTCATTCTTTGTGACTTTTTCTTTGTCATATAAAACATATACTCCTAAAAGACTTATTTATCACAAGCTTCGCATTTGTAATACCCACGCGCTGGACATAGCCCATACCCCTATTTCTCTGAATATAATTCGTCATAATACCAGCGGAGAGGGTTTTCATAGATATATCTTACGTGTTCTTCGTAATCTTCGCGATTTCTTATAAAATGGTCGTAAAAATGACGTTGCCAAATATTTTCGCCACACTCTTTGTTGCAAAAACGTTTGAATGTTGATACAAATTGAGATACCGCCGAGTGTTGTCTTGTAGGGGGCGACGTCCTCGACGCCCCGTTTTCCAACGCCTCGCACTCATGGATAAACAACAATATATGAATATGATTTGGCATTATCACATATCTGTCCACTGTTAGATGATTATAAAAATTATTTAATTGGTGGATATATTTGTCCGCAATTTTTCCGTATGGTAATAATTCTACGTTATTCGGGGCGTCGAGGACGTCGCCCCCTACAATACGAGATAATATTTCACACCGGTTTTCGGTGCATATCGTTACAAAATATGCGCCCGCGGAGCTGTAATCAAAATTTTTCAACCTTGTAGGTTTTCTTTGCGGCAGTTTGTTTTCCACTTACATCACCCACATCATTATAACATAAAATCGGCAGAGAAAACAATATCTCTGCCGATTTTTGTGAATAGCCTTATGATAAGCTTTTCTTTATTCTTTCACCACCCGACAGCGGGTGATGCCATAATAACGGAAGCACTCGAGCGAGGCTTCGTCGATGCGCTCACCGCATACCACAACGGGAACGGCGGGCGGGCAGGCGACGGTGGGATTTGCAAGGATCCGTCCCGCGCTTCTCTCGGCGTCGATCTCCTCCGTGGGAGAAAGCAACGCCTCGCGGGGAGCAAGAGCCCTCTCGGGTCGCGGCATCCTCGGCGGCAGCGTAAGAATCGCTTCCCTTCTCTCGACCGAAAGGAGTGCCGACGCAAGCCGCGCAAGTCCGTCCTCCCCCACCTCGGGGGTAAGCATCAGAACGGTATAATCGGGGTCGGCAAACTCGCACTCGATCCCCCTGTCGCGAAGCAACGCCGCAAGCTCGTCACCGCGATAGCCAAAGGACTTGGGCGCGACGGTAACCTTCATCGGCTCGTCGCCGACGAGAGTATAACCGTGGGGCGCAAGCCGCGCTTTCAATCCCTCTACCTGTTCGGCAAAGGCGGCAAGCCGCGTACTGTATTCCTCGGCAAGATACCGATTGGCGGCATCGAGAGATTGCAAGATCAAATACGACGGGCTGGTCGAAGCAAAAAGCGACAGGGCGCTCTCGGCATTTTCGATCAGCGTCCGAGGGGCGTCCTTGGAAAGATGGAGATAGCCGCCGCCCGTCAGCACCGGCAGGGTCTTATGCGCCGAATCGCAAACGAGATCGGCACCAAGGGTCAGCGGGTGTCCGTCCTCGGACAAAAAGCGGAGATAGGCGCCGTGGGCGTTATCCACAAGAAGCAGAACGCCGTGTCTGTGGCACACCTCGGCAAGTCCGCGAATATCGGCTACGTTGCCGAGGTAATCGGGGCTGGTGATATACACCGCCGCAGGAAGCACGTCGGTATGTTCAAGCGCCTCGTCAAGTGCCTTCGGCGTGACGGTGCATCGAAGCAGCTCGCCCTCGCCAAAGAGCCAGTCCACATCGATGTCGAGAAGCGCCGCCGCGGTGATGAACACGCGGTGAGCGTTGCGCGCCGCAAGAATACGGGGCGCGTTCCCCTTCTCTCTTGCCCAAAGTGCCACAAGATAGAGCATAGCGCGAATCGACAAGGACGAGCCCTCGGCAGAGTAGAAGGTGGCGCCGCTTCCAAAGAGGGCGGCGGCGTTCTCCTCGCTCTCGCGGATGATGCCCGAAGCACCGTACAGCACGTCGGCGCCGTCGATCTCGGTAATGTCAAGAGGCTCGGCGCCCGTGACGGGGCTTCCTTTATGTCCCGGCATATGGAGGCGAAGCGTGTCGCTCGCGGCGTATGCCTTTACAAAATCACAGATGGGTGTCTTCATCACTCGTCCCCAAGGGTCTTGGACGCCTCCAGCATAATGGCGCACTCCATACGCTTGCGGAACAGCTCACAGCCGTACTTGTACACGCCGCGGACAGAGCCGGTTGCGTGATAGGCGTTGGCGGCGCAACCGCCCGAGCAATAGAGCTTTGCCCAACAATCGGCACATTCGGGGCGGGCGTATACGTTGCAGGACGCGAAATCCTCCTGCACGGCGGTGTTGCTTACGCCGTCGAAGACGTTGCCGAGCTTGAATTTCTCCTCGCCCACGAACTGGTGGCAGGGATAGAGGTCGCCCCAGGGGGTGACCGCCATATACTCGGTTCCCGAGCCACAGCCCGAAATACGCTTATAGATACAGGGACCGCCCTTGAGGTCGATCATGTAATGATAGAAGGTGAAGGGCTTGCCCGCGCGGTGACGCTCCAGCATCAGCTCGGCAAGCTTCTCATATTGCTCAAGGACGATGGGAAGATCCTCCTCGGTCAGCGCCGAAGGGTCATCGGGCGCGCAGACCACGGGCTCCATGCTTAACTCGTTGAAGCCGAGATCCAGCATGACCTTGATGTCCTCAAGGAAGTCGGGATTGGCGTGGGTGAAGGTGCCGCGCATATAATAATTCTTGCCCTCGCGCGCCGCCACGAGCTTCTGGAACTTGGGGACGATGCGCTCCCAGCTTCCGTTCCCCGCGTAGTCCACGCGGAAGCGGTCGTGTACCTCCTTGCGTCCGTCAAGACTCAACACCACGTTACTGCACTCGCGGTTGGCGAAGTCGATGACGTCGTCGTTGATAAGCAAGCCGTTCGTGGTGAGGGTAAAGCGGAAATTCTTGCCGCATTCCTTCTCACGCTCACGGGCGTATGCCACAAGCTCCTTGACCACGTCAAAATTCATAAGAGGCTCGCCGCCGAAGAAGTCCACCTCAAGGTTGCGGCGCGTACCGGAATTTTCAATCAGGAAATCAAGGGCGCGTTTGCCCACCTCAAGGCTCATAACAGCGCGGTCGCCGTGATAATTGCCCTGACTTGCGAAGCAGTAGGAGCAGTTGAGGTTGCAGGTGTGCGCCACGTGAAGGCAGAGCGCCTTGACCACGCCCGAGGTCTTTTCCTTGAGAGCCCCCGCGCGGGAGGCAAAGGTGTCGGGGGCGAACAGCTGACCCGAGGCCTTCAGCGCCTCGATCTGGTCACAGCAAAGGTTCAGCTCCTCGCGGGTCACGTCCGCGCAGCTACCGTACTTTTCAAGCATGGCCGCAATAATGCTCTCGCGGTCGGTGTTCTCGTACATACCGATCATGTCGTACGCCACCTCGTCCACCACGTGGACCGAACCGGAATAAATATCCAGGACGATGTTAAGACCGCCCAATTTGTACTGATGTATCATGTTGATCCCTTTCTACCACGAAAAACGCCGCCCGAGGGCGGCGTTGTGGTTTTGGAAATTACTTGCTTTCCTTACCGTTCTCGCACTGCTGGTTAGCAATACCGCAGCTGGTCTTACAAGCGGACTGGCAGGAGGTCTGGCACTCGCCGCAACCGCCGTTCTTTGCGCTCTCGCAAAGATTCTTGGTATCAAGAGTCTGAATATGCTTCATAACTATATCCTCCGAAACGATTATTTTTTACAATTATATCACATCAAAACGTGAAAGTCAATCAATCCCGCGTATTTTTTTGCGGGAAATCTGATTTTTGTTCCTGTGGGGCTTCAAATTTTGATTTATCGGTGAGTTTGATGTGACAAAACGGCGACGCACAAACCCGTAGGGGCGATCATTGATCGCCCGTTCGTTGGGCCTTTTCCGTATATGG
>JBGVFO010000061.1:0-4238 GCA_045121195.1 Eubacteriales bacterium | reverse complement strand
TGAGGCAACCGGGGATTTTGCCTACCTTGATTCCCTTCCCGGCACCAAGATCATCGGCAAGGGCAACCACGATTATTGGTGGGCGACCCAAGCGAAGGTTTCCGCCTTCTTTGAGAAGAACGAATTTCAAACGATGCATATGCTCCATAATAACGCCTTTGCCGTAGAGGAGTTTCTCATCTGCGGAAGTCGCGGCTGGTTCAATGACGAAAACGGGGCAAGCATTCCCTCCGGCACCGATTATCACAAGATCGTGGCAAGGGAGGTGATCCGCCTTCGCATCAGCCTAACCGAAGCGCAAAAAATGGACGAGGAACAAGGCTTGCGTCGCGAGAAGCTGGTATTCCTTCACTTCCCTCCCGTCTTCCGCGAGTTCCGTTGCAAGGAAATTCTGGAGGTGCTCCGTGAGTTCGGCGTGACCCGTTGCTTCTACGGTCACATTCACGGCGTATACGATATCCCCGGTCGCTTTACCGAGGATGGAATCCACTTCACCATGGTTTCCGCCGATTATCTGAATTTCACACCGCTTCACATCCCCAAAACGCAGTAAATTCAAGCGTTGCAAGCAAAAAAATCTCAAAATCTATTGACATCGCAAGGAAAAAATTGTACAATATTATGATGTAAAATTTTCAAGGGCTAACCGCAAAAGCAGCGGTCTGTTCCCAATCAAGAAAGGATCACAAAATGAAAATCACCAAGAATCAGAAAACAGAGCACAACACCTACGAGCTGGGAATTGCCGTAGAAAAGGACGTCTTTGATGCTGCCGTAGACAAGGTATACCGCAAGCAGGTCAAGAATATAAACGTTCCCGGCTTCCGCAAGGGTAAGGCTCCCCGCTCCATCATCGAAAAGATGTACGGCAAGGGCGTATTCTACGAGGATGCTATCAACGAGCTTCTTCCCACCGTTTATCAGGATGCCATCAAGGAGGCTGACATCAAGGATATCGTTGCTCAGCCCGAGTTTGACATTGTTTCCATCGACGAGAACGGTCTTGTTCTTTCCGCTGTGATCACCGTTAAGCCCGAGGTCGAGATCGCTGACTACGTAGGCATCGCGGTTGAGAAGGTAGTTGAGCCTGTAACCGACGAGGAGGTTGACCGTGAGGTTGAAACGGTTCGCGAGAGAAACTCCCGCGAGATCGAGGTTACCGATCGCGCCGCAGAGCTTGGCGACACCGCCGTTCTTGACTATGAGGGCTTCGCTGACGGCGTTGCTTTCGAGGGCGGTAAGGGTGAGAACTTCTCCCTGAAGCTTGGCTCCGGTCAGTTCATCCCCGGCTTTGAGGATCAGGTCGTAGGTCACAACGTTGGCGAAGCATTCGATATCAACGTAGAGTTCCCCACCGAGTACCATGCCGCAGAGCTTGCAGGCAAGCCCGCTGTTTTCAAGATCAAGCTTCACAAGCTGACCAAGGTCGAGCTCCCCGAGCTTGACGACGATTTCGCTAAGGACGTTTCCGAATTTGACACCATCGCTGAATATAAGGCAGACGTCAAGGCAAAGATTGAGAAGAGACACGAGTCCAAGGCTGACGCCGAGGTTGAGGAAAAGCTGGTTGATGCTCTTATTGAGAAGCTTCAGGCAGAGATCCCCGAGGCTATGTTCGTGAACGAGACCGAGAACTTCCTTCGCGACTACGACAACAATCTCCGCATGAGCGGTCTTGACCTTAAGACCTATATGCAGTACACCGGCCGTTCTCTGGACGATCTCAGAAACGATTTCCGTCCCAGAGCCGAGAAGCAGGTCAAGGCACGTCTTGCACTTGAGAAGATTGCAGCCCTTGAGAACCTTGAGGCCTCCGAGGAGGACATCAACGCCGAGTACACCCGCATCGCCGAGGCTTACAACATCCCCGTAGAGCAGGTTAAGGAGAGCATCGACTCTGCCGCTATCGCCGAGGATATGAAGGTGAAAAAGGCTATGGATCTCGTTAAGGAGAAGGCTGTCATCGGTGCAAAGGCACCCAAGAAGACTGCCGCAAAGAAGACTACCTCTTCCGCAACCGGTGAGAAGAAGACCACTTCCACCAAGTCCACCACCACGAAGTCTACTACCGCAAAGTCCACGACTGCAAAGGCTACCACCGCTAAGTCCACCACCACGAAGTCTACGACTGCGAAGAAGACCACCACTACCACCAAGTCCTCCACCGCAAAGAAGACGACCGCCAAGAAGGAGACCGCTCCTAAGGCAGAGGACGCTGAGTAATTCAATTTTCCAAGGAGGTTGCTATGTTGAATTATGGAAATATCAAGGACGCTCTTGTCCCTATGGTAATTGAGCAGACCGGTCGCGGTGAACGCTCCTTTGACATCTTTTCAAGACTCCTGAATGACCGTATCATCTTTCTCTCCGACGAAGTAAACGATACCACCGCATCCCTTGTCGTAGCACAGCTCCTCTTCCTTGAGGCGCAGGATCCCGACAAAGATATCGCCTTCTACATCAATAGCCCCGGCGGCTCTGTTACCGCGGGTATGGCGATCTACGACACGATGAACTATATCAAGTGCGACGTTTCCACCATCTGTATCGGTATGGCGGCAAGCATGGGCGCGTTCCTGCTTTCCTCCGGTACCAAGGGCAAGCGCATTGCCCTCCCCAACAGTGAGATCATGATCCACCAGCCTCTTGGCGGCGCAAGAGGTCAGGCTACCGACATCAAGATCCAGGCCGACCTCATCCTTCGCACCCGCGACAATCTGAACCGCATTCTTGCCGAGAACACGGGAAGATCGGTTGAGGAGATCGCGCGCGATACCGAGCGCGACAACTTCATGACGGCACAGCAGGCGCTGGAATACGGTCTTGTGGATAAGATCTTCGACCGTCGCGCATAAAAAATCCCCGAAAGGCTAAGTAACATGGCTGATAAAACCAACGAACCCCGCAAGCACTGTGCCTTTTGCGGCAGAGATGAGACCCAGGTCGATTTTCTGATCCCTGCTCCCTCCGGCGTTTGCATCTGCGATTTTTGCGTGGACCTCTGCGCGCAGCTCATTGAGGAGAACACCGTAGAGGAGCCGCAAAAAACGGGGAACGGAAAGGACACCTTCGGCAAGCTGTCGATGGATACCCTTCCCAAGCCCATGCAGATCAAGACCTCTCTGGATGAGTATATCATCGGACAGGACGACGCCAAGGTGGCGCTCAGCGTTGCGGTGTACAATCACTACAAGCGCATTCTGAGCCGTGAAAACCGCAAAAAGGATAACGGTGCCGAGGAGGAGGTTCATCTTCAAAAGAGCAACGTCATGCTCCTCGGTCCCACGGGCGTGGGCAAGACCTATCTCGCTCAGACCCTGGCAAAGACCCTGAAGGTTCCCTTCGCCATTGCCGACGCCACCACCCTTACCGAGGCAGGCTACGTGGGTGAGGACGTGGAGAACATTCTCCTTCGTCTCATTCAAGCCGCCGACTACGACGTGGAAATGGCAGAGCGCGGTATCATCTATATCGACGAGATCGACAAGATCTCCCGTAAGAGTGAAAACCGCTCTATCACCCGTGACGTATCGGGCGAGGGCGTACAACAGGCGCTTCTGAAGATCCTCGAGGGCACGGTTGCAAACGTCCCGCCTCAAGGTGGGCGTAAGCACCCCAACCAGGAATTCATTCAGATCAACACCGAAAACATTCTGTTCATCTGCGGCGGCGCCTTTGACGGTCTGGAAAAGATCGTGGAGAAGCGACGCGGCAACCAGGTGGTCGGCTTCGGTAGCGAGATCAAAAAGAAAGATGAAAAGAAGGCGGACGGCATTTACAAAGATGTTGTCCCACACGACATCGTCAAATTCGGTCTGATCCCCGAGCTGGTGGGACGAATTCCCGTCATCGTGGCGCTTTCCAATCTGGATCAGGATGCTCTCGTGCGTATTATCAAGGAGCCGAAGAACTCCCTCATTAAGCAGTACGAATGTCTGTTTGAGATGGATCACGTCAAGCTTTCCTTCGAGGACGGTGCCATTGAGGCGATCGCCGAGCTTGCCATTGAGCGCAATACCGGTGCTCGCGGACTGCGCGCCATTATGGAAGGCATCATGACAAAGCTGATGTATGAGATTCCCTCGCGCAGTGACGTGGAGGAGGTTCGCATCACCGCAGATTGCGTCAAAAACAAAAAAGATCCCGTTTACGTTTTGAAAACGGGCGCATAAAAGAGAAAAGGGGGTGGCGCGGGCCCGCCTTTTTTTTTTTTTAAGAAAAACAACCCTATTGTGGGG
>JBGVFO010000060.1:0-23834 GCA_045121195.1 Eubacteriales bacterium | reverse complement strand
CGAACGGGCGATCTATGATCGCCCCTACGGGTTCGTGCGTTTCCTTTTCGTCACATCGAACCCACCGATAAATCAAAATTTGAAATACAAAAACCGCCATTTTACACATGGCGGTTTTAATCTTCTATATAAAGAAGGATGTCTTCTACGCGGCACTCTAAAAATCGGCAGAGGTCGTTTAGCGTGACGGTGCTGATAGGCTTGTCGTGCTTGAGTCTGTCCAAAAGGCTGCGGCTGACACCGAATTGATGAATTAACTTGTATGTCGTGATATTCTTTTCCTTCAACGTTTTGTAAAACGGTGCATACGAAATCATGGCACATCTCCTCAATAATTTCTCTATGTACCATTATAAATTGTGCTCTTGCTATTGACAATTGTCTATAAAACGAGTATAATAATGATGCTCTTTAAAAGGAGCATAAATTCAATTTTGGAGGGAAACATGAAAAGAATTTTAGTGATTACGATTATGGTGCTCATGCTTTTTTCGAGTACGAGCCTTCTAGGATGTGAGATGTTGCCCCAAAACGATGAGGTAACATGGACGTTTGATGAAAATACAGGGATTTTGACTATATCAGGAAATGGGGAAATGGAGAGCATTATCAATTTTGTTATTTCTGCAAGTTCAGATAGTCGTGATAATGCAAAGGTGTCCGTACATTGTCCATGGGATAGTTATAGGGAAGATATTCTTCATGCTGTTGTTGAGGAGGGAGTAACGAGTGTCGGTGCGGCTGCTTTTTTGGGATTGTCGCCTTTTGACAAGTGTTGAACTTCCTGCTGGCATTAAAGAAATTGGAGATTTCGCCTTTGGTAATTGCAATAATTTGACGAATATTGATATACCATCTAGTGTTACAAGTATTGGAAATGGAGCTTTCTCGTTTTGTACAAATTTGACCGGTATTGAACTTCCTTTGGAACTGGCACAGATTGGGGATAGAGCTTTTTTAAACTGCAGTAGCTTGGAAAGTATCCGTATCCCCGATGGTATAACAGAAATAGGAGAATTGGTTTTTGGGGGATGTAATAGTCTAACAGATATTGAGATTCCTTCTAGTGTAATAAGAGTTGGCGATGGAGCGTTTCGCTATTGTGAGAGTTTAACAAGTATTGAAATACCTTCGAGTGTGAAAGAAATTGGTTCTGGCGTCTTTTATAACTGTAGTAATCTCGGATATAATGAAAAAGAGGGCAATTTGTATTTGGACAATCAAGAGAATCCATATTATGCTCTTATAGAAGGAGACAAAACGGCGACATCTATATCCTTTGCTCCATCTGTAAAAATTATTGGTGGAGGTGCATTTTTACGGAGTAGATTGACAGATATTAAAGTTCCGTTAGGTGTGACAGGAATAGGTAAAAGCGCCTTTTCAGAATGTACGCGCTTAGATAGCATAGAGCTGCCTTCAAGTATAACTGATATTGCAGAGAATGCTTTTTCTGGTTGTAGGCGGTTAAAAAGCATTGATATTCCAATGGGGGTAGTTGAAATTGGTGAGGGTGCATTTTCGGACTGTAGTGAGTTGGAAAGTGTTAAAATTTCTTCGACTGTAACAAAGATTGGTGATGGAGCTTTCCAATACTGCGAATCCTTAAAAAGTATTGAACTTTCCTCAAGTATAACAGAAATTGGAACCAGAACTTTTTCAGGTTGTACAAGTCTAACCAGTGTTGAAATTCCCTCAAAAGTGACAAAAATTAGAGGCTACGCATTCAACGGTTGCAGTAGCTTATCAAATATTGAATTTCCCACAAGTTTGACGGAAATCGGAGACTGTGCCTTTTATTATTGCGACAGTTTGAAAGGTGTTAAAATTCCATCGGGCATGACCAAAATTGGAGGTGCTGCGTTTTCAGGTTGCAGTAGCTTGGAAAATATTAGTTTTGCAGGGCTAATAGAGCGAGCCAAGGTAATGTTTACTGCGGATGTATTCCACAATCACGGTAATGTTATCCATTGTACCGACGGTGATATGACCGTAGAATAACTTGGGTTTTGTATTGCGACAGTTGACAGGATGAATGTTTCGTAAATTGGGGTTTATCGGGGAGTTTCAAATTTTAGTTTGAACGAAATGGCGTGACAAGCCTTCCCCAGCGGGGAAGGGGGACCGCTGCGCGGTGGATGAGGAGAGCATTTTATCGCAAAATAAAATTTGATAATGTTTCCTAACCCCCGTATTTACGGCGTTTCTGCCTCTACCGTTCGTGCAGTACAAGGGATGATCTCCTCATCCGTCGGCTTCGCCGCCACCTTCCCCGCTGGGGAAGGCTTTATCCCACCGTCTTGTTCGGCTAACCCACCGATAAATCAAAATTTACAACAAAAAAGAGCGTAGCCGATGTGCTACGCTCTGATTTTTTATTTATTCTCTGCAATCCTTAATAACGGCAGAGATATGATCGATCATATCGCTTGCCATAACCGAATACTCACCGAGATCCTCGGCGGCGGCATCGCCCGCAAGCCCGTGGATATAAACGCCGAGGGGGGCGGCCTCCGAGGGAAGCATCCCCTGCCCGATGAGGGCGGCAATAATACCCGTCAGCACGTCACCGCTTCCGCCCGTTGCCATGCCGCTGTTTCCGCTCTTATTGACGTAAACGGCGCGTTCATCGGTGCTTCCGTCGACCACCAGGGACTCGTGTCCCTTCAGCACGCAGATCAGGGCGTTTTGCTCGGCTACCTCGGTGGCGTAGCGAAGCTTGTCCGCCTCGATCTCGGGAACGGTTCGGTCGCAAAGCCGCGCCATTTCCATAAGGTGCGGCGTGACGATAATGGGGGCGCTCGCGAGGTCGAGGAGAGCGGGATTCTTGGCAATGAGATTGATAGCGTCGGCGTCAATGACGAGGGGGACGTCGGCGCGGGAGAGGGTGATGCGAACCAACTCCTCGGCGGCAGGGGACTGCCCAAGTCCTACGCCAATGACGATAACGTCGGCCTTTTCAAGGGCGGCGGTGAGTTTTGCTTCGTCCACGTATTCGCCGTAGGTGGAGAGAATCGCCTCGGGAAGCTGGGCCTGCAGGATCACGCGGTTATCCTCGTGGGTGAGGATCTGTACGAGCCCCGCGCCCGTTCGGTACGCCGCCTTGGCGGAGAAATACGCGGCGCCGCTCATACAGGATGAGCCGCCGATCACAAGAACCCGTCCAAACGTTCCCTTGTGCGAGTCGGCGGGGCGGGCAGGGATCCTTGCAAGATCCGAAGGGCGATAAGAGAAAAACTGATATTCCATCATATGTCCTTTCCCATCGAAGCGATGCGGTTATTCGGTGTCGGTGTCTTCGTAGCTTTTGATGCCTTGCATTTTTCCCATTTCGCGGAAGCCGTCGATCTCACCGCGCTGGATGGCACCGAAGATGCGGTAGCGCAGTCCCTTATGCTTGCGGTCAAGCTCGGCGATCAGCTGATGGATCTCCTCCCGCTGGGTATTGCCGTCGGCGGGGCAGGGAGATTGGATGACGGGCAGCTCTGCCTTGGCGGCAAAATAGCGCACGTCCTTTTCGGGCATATAGATCATAGGACGAATGAGATGCAGGTCGGCGCGTGACAGATAGGTCACGGGCTGGAAGCATCCGAGGCGTCCCTCGAAGAACAGATTGAGCATAAAGGTGTCCACCACGTCATCAAAGTGATGTCCGAGGGCAACTACGTTGCAGCCAAGCTCCTTGGCGGTGTTGTGAAGGACGCCGCGGCGCATTTTGGCGCAGAGGGAGCAGGGATTGGATTCCTTTCGCACGTCGAAGATGATCTTGGCGATCTCGGTCTTGGTGATATGATACGGTACCTCAAGACGGTCGCAAAGCGCCCGGATCTCCGAAAAATCCATGGGCGTCTCAAAGCCCATATCCACGGTGATCGCCACCAGATCAAACTTCTTTGGATAGAATTTTTTCAGATCGGCAAGGGCGCAGAGCAGGGTCAGGGAGTCCTTTCCGCCCGAGATGCCGACGGCTACCTTGTCCCCGTCGTGGATCATCTCATAATCGTCCACGGCACGGCGGGTGTAGCTTAAAACGCGTTTGATATTTTCCATAACTACCTTTATGATTTGAAGAATTGAGTGAAGGAGCAGTCCTCGTAGATGCGCGTGGCATCCTCGGTATAACTGCGCGGCTCGTTCCCGTTTGCGGGCGCGCTGTAAAGGATCAGCGGCTTGGTGAGGATGAGGGAGGGCGACGCGCCCTTTTTCGCTTCTACCAGCACCATAGAGGGCGGCGTTCCCGTGTCGGCGTGGACAAAGGTCATTCGCTTGGGCTCAAGATGATGCCCTCGCAGGGCGTCCATCAGATCGGCAAGACGGTCGGGGCGCCAGACGCAGAAAAATTTTCCGCCGAATTTCAGGATCCGCTCGGCGGCGGCGCAAAAATCGTAGACCGTGCCGCATACCTCGTGACGGGCGATATACTTTTCGTCGTTTTCATTTCGCTTGCCGCTGTCAACCTTCATATACGGTGGGTTGGTAAAGACGGCGTCTGCCTCAAAGCCGAGGGTGCTTGGGCGAAGCTCCCGAACGTCGCACGCAAGGGCGCGGACGCAGTCGGAGAGGGAATTGACGGCGGCGTTTTTCTCGATCAGACGGCAGAAGTCGGGCTGGATCTCACAGCAAACGATCTGCTCCGCGCGCCTTTTGACGGCGGCAAGGAAGGAGATAATGCCCGTTCCGCCTCCAAGCTCCACGGCTTTTGCGGCGTGAAGCTCGCTCATATACGCCGCAAGGAGATAGGCGTCGGTGCCATAGGTCAGCCCTTTTATATTTTGGATCAGCTTCAGATCCTCGTTTACGGTATCGTGTCGGTAGGGGTTGTTCATTTCGTTCTCCGTCGTTGACAAATAAGAAAGGGGTTGTTATTGCAACAACCCCGCCTTAAGTATGTAATTACTCAGCCTTGGGAGCGTCCACAGGGCAAGCGTCAGCGCAAGCGCCGCAATCAAGGCACTTGTCAGCGTCGATAACATACTTTCCGTCGCCCTCGGTGATTGCCTCAACGGGGCAAGCGTCTGCACATGCGCCACAAGCGATGCACTCATCAGAAATCTTATATGCCATTACCGTATACCTCCGATATGTTTTATTGTTATCATTGTATCATATTTTTTCGGGAATGAAAAGCCCTTTTTGAAAAAAACTCTGAGAAATTTTATCTTTTTTTGTGTTTTTATTTCTAGGAAGGCGTTTTTTCGTCGGAATCGCCCTCTTTTTTGCCACCGTGACGCTCAAGAACCTTCACGTCGTCGCGGTGATAGGGCTTGGGAAGTCCGTCGGAATCGTTCAGGCGAACCTTGACCATGCCCAGAAGGGGGGAAGCCTCGCAAACCGTTCCCACACCGTCAGGGGTCTTTACCACCGTGTCCACGGAGGGGGTGAGTCGGATCTCCTCCTCGTAGGTCTTGTGCTCATAGCGCAGGCAGCACATAAGGCGTCCGCAGTTGCCAGAGATCTTGGTGGAGTTCAGGGACAGACTCTGCTCCTTCGCCATCTTGATGGAAACCTGACCGAAATCGGACAGGAAGCTGGAGCAGCAGATGGGTCTGCCGCAGATACCAAGTCCGCCGATCAGCTTTGCCTCGTCGCGAATACCGATCTGTCGAAGCTCGATACGGGTACGGAACACCGATGCCAGATCCTTGACCAGCTCTCGGAAGTCTACGCGTCCCGCGGAGGTGAAATAGAAGAGCAGCTTGGTGTTGTCAAAGGTGTACTGTGCGTCCACCAGCTTCATATCCAGCTTGTGCGCGGCAATTTTTTCGTTACAAATGCGGAAGGCCTCGATCTCCTTCTTGGCGTTCTCCTCATTATGGGCAATATCTGCCTTGGTCGCCACGCGAAGGACGGGGCGCAGAGGCTGAACGGTATCGGCGGTGGGAACCAGGCGGTTGGAGAGGGTGACCTCACCGAACTCGGGTCCTCTTGCCGTTTCTACGATGGCGTGATCGCCCTTGTGCGCCTTGACGTTACCGGGGGCGAAATAATAGGTCTTTCCCGTAGACGTAAAGCGAACGCCGATGATCTCGGTCTTTTCTACCGAATCGTCGAGGATCGCCTCCTCCCGCTTTTTGTTGGGGAACAGCAGGGCATCGTCGGCAAAGGGATAGTCCTCGGGGATCTGCACGTTGTCCAGAGAATCGCCCTCGGAGGACGCAGCGAAGCGGCTTCTTCTGTCCTCCCTGGCGGCGCTGCCGCTATCAAAAGGAGAATTCTCTAAAAAATCGGGCAGGGGCAGGGAGGAGATCTCCTTGGCTTGGTTCTTCTGATTTTGCGCCTGATTCCATTCGGCGGGCTTTTTGCCGCGATTGTGATGGCGGTGATTTCTGCGCCGATGGTGATTGGCGTTGTTCTTTCCTTTTTCTTCGTTCATATGTGTATCCGTGATCCTTACTTTATTTATAGTTTCGCTATCATAGCGGTGAGAGTCAGTTTCATGTTGGCGTTGCGGCTAATATGGTCCTCCGCCTCCGCAAGGCAGTCGCAGAGCTTCAGCATGGAAGTAAGACTGTAGCGGTACGCCTGCTCGGTGGCGCTCTCGCGATCGGTATAGAAGCAGAGAGGCGCGGATTCCGATTGCTTGAGGGCGATCAGATCGCGGAGGGCGGTTTGCGCCGCCGCAAAAATGGAAATCCACTCGTCCTGCTTGGGCGGGAGCTGATTGATCAACTCAACGAGAGGGACGAATCTTCGCGCGAGGGCGTGCTCTACCAAGGACTGCGCGTTTCGGCGCCGCTTGACGAAGGGCTCGCGCTCCTTTTCGTCCAAAAGCTCCAACGCACGTCCGATGGATCCGTTGGCAATGGTGAGAAGCTCGTCAAGCGCCTCGGCGGGGATCCTTGCGGCTTCGGGAGCGGTGCGGAGCAGATAGGCGCGGACGTCGCTAAGGGGAATCGGCTCGGTGCGAAGCACGGGGGCGCGGCTCCTTACCGTTTCAAGAAGCGGCTCCTCGGTTTCACACAGGAGAAAGAAATGCACGAAGGCAGGGGGCTCCTCCAGCGTCAGCAGAAAGGCGTTCTGGGCTTGAGGGGTCATGGTGTGCGCGTCCTCAATGATATAGAATTTGTCATCCAGATCGTTGGGGATCTTGCGAACGTCGGTCTGCAGGTTGCGGATCTGCTCGATCTTGACCGACTGACCGTCCTTTGCGACGGTGATGATGTCGGGAGATTTTCCTTCGAAGATCTTTCGGCAGGAGGGACAGGTGCCACAGGGAAGCGGCGCGCCCTCATCCGACCTTCTTTCGCAGGCAATGGCGGCGGCATACTGCATAGCGATGCTGTGCTTTCCGCTACCTCGCGGCCCCGAAAGGATATAGGCGTGTGCCATAGAGCGGTTGATAATATCGTGACACAGGCGGCTTCGCAGCTTTTCGTTTCCAACGATGCTCGGCATAGATGCTTTCACGGCGAATCCTCCTTTTCATCAACTCTCCTTATTATAACAAACAAATGCGCCTCTGTCAAGTGGGACTTATTTCCGTTTGACCTTGAAGGTGGGCTCGGTAAGGGGCGTTTGCAGCACGCGGCCCAGATCCAGGACGGTGTGTGTATTCTGACGGATCCCCTCGGTCAGCTCGGAAAGGGCTCGGGGACGGAAGGAAAGACAGATGCCGGACAAAAGGGGATCGGGAAGATCGGCGTTATGGTTGTCCGAACCACCCGTCATAGGCAGTCCAAGCTCGCAGGCGTATTCGTAGGCGCGGCGGTCCTGCTCCGGCGGATTTCCGCAGTTGCGTACCTCGATGGCATCCACGTAGTCGGGGTAGAGGAGTATGGTTTTACTTAACATATAGGCGCGCTCGCGGAAGGGATGGGCGTGGATGACGAAGGCGCCTGCGCCGCGCACGATGGCTAAAAAGTCCGTGCCTACGGAATCGCGAAGCTCGGGATGGTCGGCGTACCATTCGGGAGAGAGACCGTAGATCAGATACTCATCGGACCCCTTTCCTCGGACCTCAATGCCGAAGAACACGTCAAAGTCTTTGCCCTCCGCCGCTTTTTTGGCGGAATCATAGCCTTTTGCGTATTCCTCGATAAACATCCGCCACGGAAGGGATCGGTCGATGGCGGTGTTTCCGCGGTAGAAGTGATCGGTCACGACCATACCGGTATAGCCGTTTTTGATATAGAAATCCACCATATCGGCGCCCGAGGTCTTGCCGCAGGCACTCCCCTCGGACGTGTGCATATGAAGTTCGTACTTATACATTTTTGTTTTTCTCCTTGGGAATGGCGTAGAGATTCAGATCCCACGCAGGAACGTAGGGGAGCTTGCGGAGATAAAGATCATAGTCGGGGACAAGCTCGCGAAGCAGGAGCGGCAGGGCAAACAGATCCTCACTGCGGTGATACAGGGACACAAGAAGCCTCGGTCGGTAGCGTCGGATCGCTTCGGCGCTTCCCAGAAGTGCCTCCTTTTCCGAGCCCTCCACGTCGTATTTGATATAATCGGGACGAAGGTCGCCTAACTGATTGTCAAGAGAATCCGCCTCTACCTCTACCGTCTTTTTTGCCTTCGCGGCGTCGGCGAGATTGGCGTTTCGATTTCCGCTGGCATCCATCACAAGGGTATCGCGGTGGGACCAGGCGGCAAGCTGTAAGGGGGTGATCAAAAGGCTATCGGAAACGCGTTCCGCATACTCCGACAGCTTGCGGAAATTCCGTCGGTCGGGCTCGAACGCCACAATCCTGCGTAGATTCGGCGCAAGGGGTGCGAGGCGTCGTATCGTGTCGCCGTTATAGGCGCCCAGGTCGGCGTAATCGGTTATGGAGTCGGGACAAAGAAGCTCTCTCGCGGTTGCCTCCTCATCTGCCTCGCAGGCGTCAAGATAGGAGATATCACCGCTCAGCTTGTACTGAATGACGCTTCGGAAGGTTTTTCGCGACGCCTCGTCAGCAAGAAGTCGGTACGACTCCTCAAGCTCGTTTTCGTGGGCTTGGAAAAATTCCAGATTGAATAGATTGTCCCCGAATACGGGAACGTCGGGGGCGTACAGCTCGTTTTCCGAAGCCACGCGGCGAATGGTGGCAAGGACGTCGGGCAGGGAGCTGGCAAAGGAGAGAAGGACGATAAAGCTACCGTATTTTTGCTTGGCTTCCGAGTAGGAAAGCACCACCTTGCCGTGAAAGCTGTGACCGCGGACGAAGCCATCGCTGGCAAAAAAGTCGGAGATCTCGATGCCGTAATGCTCGCAGACTCGCAGGATCTTGTCGGCGCCGTTGCCCATGCCGTACATCAGGATCGGCTTGTCGGTCTTTGACAGATACTGCCACAGATCGTTTTTTGGGGACAGATTCATAGAGATCTCCTTTCTTTTTTGTTGACTTTCCTCCGTGGAGATGCTATAATGAAAGCAACGATCACGGAGGTAAAAGGTATGGATTGTTTGTTTTGTAAAATTATTGCCGGGGAGATCCCGTCGGCAAAGGTGTATGAGGATGAATACGTATTCGCATTCAAGGATATCAATCCCCAGACGCCTGTCCACATTCTCGTGGTTCCGAAGTCGCATATTTCAAGTGTCGACGCGGTAAACGGAGAGAATAGCGTCTACGTTGCCAAAATTTTCGAGGCGATCCCGAGGATCGCCGCAGAGGCAGGACTCGCCAACGGCTATCGCGTGATCACCAACTGCGGTGAGGACGCTTGCCAGACGGTAAAGCATCTGCATTTCCACGTGATGGGCGGCAGAAGGCTTCCCGAAAATATGGGCTGATTATCAAAGGACTGTTGCATAACGCGACAGTCCTTTGCTTTTTACTATTATGCTTCCTTGACGAACTCGTTATAAATGGCGTTGAGCGCCTTTTCAAAATCGTGCTCGGCGACACCGACGATGATATTGAGCTCGCTGGAGCCTTGGTCGATCATCTTGATGTTGATGCCTGCGTTCGAGATGGCGTCAAATACCCGTGCAGAGGTACCCTTCGCTTTGACCATGCCGCGACCGACCACGGCGATGAGGGCGAGCTCATCCTCTACCGAGATGCTGTCGGGTCTTGCGGAGCGCTGAATGCGGGTCAGCAGACGGTCACGCACCTTGTCAAGTGCCTTGGTCTCGAGCACTACGCTGAGGGTGTCGATGCCCGAGGGAACGTGCTCGATGGAAACCTCGTTCTCCTCAAACACCTCAAGGACGCGGCGGATGAAGCCCACCTCGGAGTTCATTCTGTCCTTTTCCACCGTAATGGCGGAGAAGCCGCGGAGTCCCGCAACACCGGTAATAACGTGCTTGGAATCGTAGTCGGTTGCCGAGGGGACGATCATGGTTCCGCGATCCTCGGGGCGGTTGGTATTTTTGATGTTGATCGGGATGCTTGCGTAACGGACGGGGAAGATCGCCTCGTCGTGCAGCACCGACGCACCCATATAGGAAAGCTCACGAAGCTCGCGGTAGGTGATGGTGTCAATGATGCAGGGATCCTTGACGATGCGGGGATCTGCCATCATAAAGCCGGACACGTCGGTCCAGTTTTCGTAGAGGTCGGCACCTGCGGCGCGCGCCACAATGGAGCCGGTGATGTCCGAACCGCCGCGGGAGAAGGTCTTGATGGTACCGTTGGGCGTAATGCCGTAGAAGCCGGGAATAACGGCGTACTTATGCTTCATCAGCTCATCCCGCATTGCCGTGTTGGTCAGCTCCTGGTCGAAGGTGCCGTCGTCGCGGAAGTAGATCACGTTCTCGGCGTCGATAAAATCAAAGCCGAGATACTTTGCTAAGATCAAGCCGTTGAGGTATTCACCGCGGCTGGCGGCAAAGTCGCGTCCGGAATGGTGGAGCATGGCGTTCTTTACGTAGTTGAGCGCGCCCGAAATATCAAAATCCAAGCCAAGATCTGCAATAATGGAATTGTATCGGTCGGCGATCTTTGCGAAATACGCGTCTATATTCTCGTTCTTGCGGATCATCTCGTAGCAGGTGTACAGCATATCGGTAACCTTGGTGTCCTCGGGGAAGCGCTTTCCGGGGGCCGAGGGGATGACGTACTTTCTTTGCGGGTCAGCCTTGACGATCTTAGCAACCTGTCTGAAATGCTCTGCGTCGGCAAGAGAGGAACCGCCGAATTTTACAACTTTGATCTGCATAGGGAAAATCCTTTCTGACTGTGTGTCGGGAAAAATAAAAAATTACTCATTATAATTATAAGGAAAACCCTCCGTAATGTCAAGGGCTTGCGGCGATTTACGGAAAGTTTTTTTTGCGTGGAGGAAGGGAAGAGAAAAAGAAAAACCGCCGTGCTTGCGGCGGTTAAACTTTTCAATTAGCCCATTGCGTTGAGCTTCTTGGTGAACTGGCTCTTCTTGCGAGCAGCTGCGTTCTTGTGGATAAGACCGCGAGCGGCTGCCTGGTCGATCTTCTTGGTAGCCTCCTTGTAGGTGGTCTTTGCAAGCTCAGCATCGCCTGCGGCAAGAGCAGCCTCGTACTTCTTCATATCAGTCTTGAGCTGGCTACGGAAAATCTTGTTCTGAAGGGTCTTGGCTTCGATAACCTTAACGCGCTTCTTCGCACTCTTAATGTTCGGCATTTGTTTCACTCCCTTTTTCAAAATCATTCAGGTTAAGCAACGACACCTGAGAGGGTGTGCCGTCACATTCGTCCATACGACGACTATAATACCACAGTCAAAACGAAAATGCAAGGGTTTTTTGAAAAAAATTTCAAAGAAACGGGATTTTTTTTGATTTTTTATAAAAATCTTCAAAATATTCAGGAAAAAACAGAAAAAATGCTTGACAAAACAAAAGGGGTGTGGTAAAATATTAAACTGCATTATAATGCTATTTCTGTCCAATCGGGAGTAGTTTATGGCAATGCGAAAACAATTTTCTACTTATAATTGTAAAAAGGTAGCCTTGGGGTTCGTCGCGGCTCGCGGCGGATTACTACTTTGAAAATGGAGTGATTGTATTAATGATCAATGTGAAAGAACAAAAGCTCGGCAAGAACGTGAGAATGAGCTTCTCCAAGACAAAAAACGTCCTCGATCTTCCGAATTTGGTAGAGGTCCAGACGAAGTCCTTTAAGTGGTTCCTTGAGAAGGGTCTGCTTGAGGCACTTCATGACGTCTCCCCCATTACGGATTATTCGGGCAATTTGTCGATCGAGTTTCTCTCCTTCTCGCTGGACGCTAAGCCCAAGTACTCGGTTGAGGAATGCAAGGAAAGGGATGCGAACTACGCAGTTCCGCTGAAGGTGAACGTAAGACTCACCAACAAGCAGACGGGCGAGGTAAAGCAGACCGATATCTTTATGGGTGAGCTGCCGATCATGACCGAAACGGGAACCTTCGTCATCAATGGTGCGGAGCGTGTTATCGTTTCTCAGATCGTTCGTTCTCCCGGTATGTATTATGCCTCCGAGTTCGATAAATCGGGTAAGAAGACCTATTCCGCGACGGTAATTCCGTACCGCGGCGCATGGCTTGAGTACGAGACCGACGTGAACGGTGTTGTTTACGTTCGTATCGACAAGAATCGCAAGGTACCCGTCACCATGCTGATCCGCGCCCTCGGTGTAGAGCCGATCGACGTTGAAAATAAGGGCAAGAACTCCGAATACAGATCTCACATCGAAACCAAGGAAGATGTGTACGCCATATTCGGCGAGGAAGAGAAGCTGATCGCTACCTTTGAAAAGGACGAGTGCGAGGAGCTTGCCGCTCGCAACAAGAGCGAAAACGGTGTTGAGGCGCTGAAGGAGATCTACAAGCGACTTCGTCCCGGTGAGCCGCCTCTTGTTGAGTCGGCACATACCCTTCTCAGCAATTTCTTCTTTGATCCCAGACGCTACGATATTCAGCCCGTCGGACGCTATAAGTTCGATAAGAAGGTTGCGCTTTCCGAGCGTATCGCCAATCGCAGACTCGCACAGAGCGTTGTCAGCCCCCTTACGGGCGAGCTCCTCTTTGAGGAGGGTGCCGTTATCTCCAAGGATGACGCCCTTGCCATCGAGCGCGCCGGCGTTAACGACGTACTGATCCGCCTTGATAACGATCAGGTCATCAAGGTGTTCTCCAACAATACGGTTGAGCCCGAGTACATTCTCGGCTTTGATCTGCGGGATTGCGGCGCGACCGAAAAGGTACGTACGCCCGTTCTTCTCTCCATTATGGAGGAATGCGGCGGTGACGTGGATGCCATCAAGGAGATGGCGAAGGCTCGTATGGCTGAACTTTGCCCCAAGCACGTTACCAAGGACGATATCTTTGCTTCGATCAACTATCTGCTGAACCTGACCCACGACGTGGGCTGTGTGGACGATATTGACCATCTTGGAAACCGCCGTATCCGTTCTGTAGGCGAGCAGCTTCAGAACCAGCTTCGTACCGGTTTCTCCAGAATGGAGAAGATCATCAAGGAAAGAATGACCACTCAGGACAATGAGAAGCTGACGCCCCAGGCGCTCATCAACATCCGTCCCGTGGTTACTGCGGTTCGTGATTTCTTCGGTTCTTCGCAGCTTTCCCAGTTCATGGATCAGAACAACCCCCTGGCAGAGCTGACGCATAAGCGCCGTCTGTCCGCCCTCGGTCCCGGCGGTCTTTCCCGTGACCGTGCCTCCTTCGACGTCCGTGACGTACACTATACCCATTACGGTAGAATGTGTCCCATCGAGACCCCCGAAGGTCCTAACATCGGTCTGATCTCCTATCTTACCACCTATGCCCGCATCAGCGACTACGGCTTTATCGAGGCGCCCTTCCGTAAGGTTGATAAGGCGACCGGTATCGTTACCGATGAGGTCGTTTATATGACCGCAGACGTAGAGGATAACTACGTTGTAGCACAGGCAAACGAGCCTCTGGATGAAAACGGCAAGTTCGTAAACGCTCGCGTTACCGCCCGTGACAAGGCGGAGATCGTAGTAGTCGACGCTGATCAGGTTGACTTTATGGACGTTTCTCCCAAGATGATGGTTTCGGTTGCTACGGCAATGATTCCTTTCCTTGAGAATGACGATAACTCCCGTGCGCTGATGGGATCGAACATGCAGAAGCAGGCAGTGCCGCTTATGGTGACCGATTCTCCCATTGTCGGTACGGGTATGGAGTACAGCGCGGCTGTTGACTCCGGCGTCGTTGTGCTTGCCAAGAACGCGGGTCGCGTAGAGCGCGTTGAGGCGGACAAGATCGTGGTCGCTTGCGACGACAGACACAAGGACGTATACGACCTTATTAAGTTTAAGAGAACCAACCAGGGTACCTGCTTCAACCAGAGACCCATCGTGGCACTTGGCGAAACGGTTACTGCCGGTCAGGTGATCGCGGACGGCCCTGCAACGTCGGACGGCGAGATCGCGCTCGGTAAGAACGCGCTCATCGGCTTCATGACCTGGGAGGGTTACAACTACGAGGACGCAGTCCTTCTGAACGAAAGACTGGTTCGCGATGACGTTTACACTTCTCTTCATATTGAAGAGTATACCCACGAGGCAAGAGATACCAAGCTCGGTCCGGAGGAGATCACTCGCGAGATCCCCAACGTTGGCGAGGACGCTCTGAAGGATCTGAACGCCGAAGGTATCGTTAAGAAGGGAACCGAGGTTCGTGCAGGTGATATCCTTGTCGGTAAGATCACGCCCAAGGGCGAGACCGAGCTGACGGCAGAGGAAAGACTGCTTCGCGCGATCTTCGGCGAAAAGGCACGTGAGGTAAGAGATACCTCTCTCCGTGTTCCTCACGGCGAGTCGGGTATCGTAGTTGACGTAAAGGTATTCTCTCACGAGCAGGGCGACGAGCTTCCCGCAGGCGCCAACAAGCAGGTTCGTGTATATCTTGCACAGAAGCGTAAGATCTCGGTCGGTGACAAGATGGCAGGTCGACACGGTAACAAGGGTGTCGTTTCCCGCATTCTTCCTCCCGAGGATATGCCCTTCCTGCCCGACGGAACGCCTCTGGATATCGTTCTGAATCCCCTGGGCGTACCTTCCCGTATGAACATTGGTCAGGTGCTTGAGGTTCACCTTGGTATCGCCGCGAAGAAGCTGGGCTGGAAGATCATGACCCCCGTATTCGACGGCGCCACCGAGAAGGATATCTCCGAGTGCCTTGAGGCAGCCGGCATGAATCCCAACGGTAAGACCGTTCTTTACGACGGACGCACCGGTGAGCCCTTTGATAACCCCGTAACGGTAGGTATTATGTACTACCTGAAGCTTCACCACCTGGTTGACGATAAGATCCACGCCCGTTCCAACGGTCCTTACGCGCTGGTCACCCAGCAGCCTCTTGGCGGTAAGGCACAGTTCGGCGGACAGCGTTTCGGTGAGATGGAGGTTTGGGCACTTGAGGCTTACGGTGCCGCTTATACCCTTCAGGAGATCCTGACGGTCAAGAGTGACGACATCGAGGGACGTCGCCGCGCTTACGAGGCGATCATCAAGGGTCAGAACATTCCTACCCCCGGTGTTCCCGAATCCTTCAAGGTTCTTGTCAAGGAGCTTCAGGCGCTTGCACTTGACGTTCGCGTTCTGGACAAGGACGGCGAGGAGATCCAGCTTTCGACGCTTTGCAACAATGAGGAGGAATCTCCTTATTCCAAGGCGCCCGAGATCGATTTCAGTGAAGAGTTCAAGGACGTGGAGACCGATGATCTCGGCGATTCCTTCATCATTGAAAATGCTGACGACGAGGATGACGCTTTCTTCGGTACCGAGAATGATACCGAGGATGACGATGACTTCGACTACGACGACGAAAATATGTAATTAGTGAGGAGAAACAGCATGGCAAATAACGAATTTGATTCCATAAAAATTGGTCTGGCTTCTCCGGATATGATCAGAGAATGGTCTTACGGCGAGGTTACCAAGCCCGAGACCATCAACTACCGTACCCTCAAGGCTGAGGTCGGCGGTCTTTTCTGCGAAAAGATCTTTGGCCCGACTAAGGACGGCGCTTGTATGTGCGGCAAGTACAAGAACGCGCATAACATTTCCAGAAGCGGAAAGGTGCATAAGTGCGAGAAGTGTGGCGTTGAGATCACGACCAAGAAGGTGCGCCGCGAGAGATTGGGTCATATTGAACTCGCCTCTCCCGTGTCCCACATCTGGTACTTCAAGGCGATCCCCTCCCGTATGGCGCTGGTTCTGGATATGTCCCCCAAGCAGCTGGAGCAGGTTCTGTACTTTGCAGAGAACGTAGTTCTTGATCCCGGCACGACACCCCTTACCAAGGGAATGGTGCTTTCCGAAAAGCAGTTCGCTGAATATACCGAGCTCTATGAGAACGAATTCCGCGTAGGTATGGGTGCGGCAGCGATCAAGGAGCTTCTTGAGGGCGTTGACGTCGAGGAGCTTTCCGCTAACCTTAAGGCGGAGCTTCAGACGGCAAAGGGTCAGAAGAAGAACCGTATTATCAAGCGTCTTGAGGTCGTTGAGGCGTTCAAAAAGCCCGGAAACAAGCTTTCCTGGATGATCCTTGACGTCATTCCCGTCCTCCCCCCCGATATTCGTCCTATGGTCCAGCTTGACGGCGGTCGCTTTGCGGCTTCCGATATCAACGAGCTTTACCGCCGCGTTATCAGCAGAAACAACCGTCTGAAGAAGCTGATGGAGATCCATACGCCCGAGATCGTGATCCGTAACGAGAAGCGTATGCTCCAGGAGGCTGTGGACGCTCTGATCGATAACGGCCGCCGCGGAAAGCCGGTCACCGGTCCCTCTAACAGACCTCTGAAGTCTCTTTCCGAGATGCTTCGCGGTAAGCAGGGACGCTTCCGTCAGAACCTTCTGGGTAAGCGTGTTGACTACTCCGGTCGTTCGGTTATCGTTGTCGGTCCTAACCTTAAGATCTATCAGTGCGGTCTTCCCAAGGAAATGGCTCTCGAGCTGTTCAAGCCCTTCGTTGTAAAGCGTCTTACCGAGCTGCAGAAGGCAACCAACGTAAAGGACGCACAGAAGAAGATCGATCGCGCATATCTGTATCCCGAGGTTTGGGATGCACTGGAGAACGTGATCAAGGAGCACCCCGTTCTTCTGAACCGTGCACCTACCCTGCACAGACTTTCCATTCAGGCGTTCGAGCCCGTTCTTGTAGAGGGTCGTGCAATCAAGCTTCATCCCCTTGTATGTACCGCGTTTAACGCGGACTTCGACGGTGACCAGATGCCCGTTCACGTTCCTCTTTCGGCAGAGGCACAGGCGGAGGCTCGTTTCCTCATGCTGTCCGCTAACAACCTGCTGAAGCCCATGGACGGTCGCGCTGTTGCCGTTCCTTCTCAGGATATGATCCTCGGTTCCTACTATCTGACCATGGATAAGGAAGGCGAGCCCGGAGAGGGAAGAGTGTTCCGTGATTTCGACGAGGCTATGATGGCGTACGAGAACAAGCAGCTCGGTCTTCACGCTCCCATCAAGGTGCGCGTGAAAAAGGAGATCGACGGTGTTGTTCGCGAGAAGATCATCGACGCTACCCTGGGTCGCCTGATCTTCAACCGCCCGCTTCCTCAGGACCTTGGCTTTGTTGACAGAAGCAATTCCGACAAGGAATTTGACCTTGAGATCGCTTTCGTTACCAAGAAGAAGGAGCTGGGACAGATCATTGACCGTTGTATCAAGAAGCATGGCTCCGCCGTTTGTGCGAAAATGCTGGATGATATCAAGGAGATGGGCTACAAGTATTCGACTCGTGCCGCATTCTCCATGTCGGTCTACGATATGACCATCCCCGAGGAAAAGGCAGGCCTGATTGCCGAGGCAGAGGAGAAGATCGAAAAGATCCGTTACCACTTCAACCGAGGCAGACTGTCCGAAGATGAGCGCTACAACAACGTTATCAAGGTATGGCAGGAAACTACCGATGCCGTTACCGAGGCGCTTCAGAAGCGCTTTGATAAGTACAATCCCATTAAGATCATGAGTGATTCGGGAGCCCGTGGTTCTATCACCCAGATGCGTCAGCTTGCCGGTATGCGCGGACCTATGTTTGCAACCAACGGTAAGACGCTGGAGATCCCGATCAAGTCCAACTTCCGCGAAGGCATGAATATTCTGGAGTACTTCATGGGTGCCCGTGGTTCCCGTAAGTCGCTTTCGGATACCGCTCTTCGTACCGCAGACTCGGGTTATCTGACCCGTCGTCTTGTCGACGTTTCTCAGGAGGTCATCATCCGCGAGGAGAAGTGTGACACTACCAAGGGTGCGTGGGTCGGACAGATCATTCATGAGAAGGACAAGAACGTCCTTGAGCCCCTTCAGGACAGAATCGTGGGCAGATACACCATCGGCCCCGTGGTTCATCCCGAAACCGGCGAGATCATTGTAAATGACGACGAGATGATCACCGAGGAGCAGGCAGACGCAATCGTTGCGGCAGGTATTGAGAAGGTCTATATCAGAACCATCATTCAATGTCACTCCCGCTACGGCGTGTGCGCACACTGCTACGGCGCGGACCTTGCCTCCGGCAAGCGCGTCAACGTGGGTGAGGCAGTCGGTATCATCGCGGCACAGTCCATCGGTGAGCCCGGTACTCAGCTTACCATGCGTACCTTCCATACGGGTGGTGTTGCAGGATCCGATATTACTCAGGGTCTTCCCAGAGTTGAGGAGCTCTTCGAGGCGAGAAACCCGAAGAAGGTTGCCATTATGACCGAGCATAGCGGTTACGCGCATATCCAGATCGGTGAGACGGCAAACGTAAGCGAGGTCGTGATTCAGTCCGAGGAGACCGGCGAGCGTGTTAAGTATCCCATTCCTTACGGAATGCGTCTGGTTATCAGCGACGGCGAGCATCTGACTCGCGGTCAGGTTCTGACCGAGGGTAATAAGAGCCCTGCCGATATTATGCGAATCAGCGGTCTTGACGCGGTTTACGATTATATCATCATGGAGATCCAGAAGGTCTACCGTTCTCAGTCCTGTAACGTAAACGATAAGCATATCGAGATCATCGCCCGTCAGATGACCCGAAAGGTCAGCGTCGACGACGCGGGTGACACCGATCTTCTGCTTGGCTCGTTGGTTGACGTTACCACCCTTGAGGCGGAGAACAACAAGATCCAGGCTCGTATCGACAACGGCGAAACGACCCTTCGTCTTGCCGAGGCTTCTCCCGTTCTTCTGGGTATTACCAAGGCGGCGCTCCAGACCGAGTCCTTCCTGTCCGCGGCTTCCTTCCAGGAAACCACCAAGGTGCTTGCAGAGGCGGCGATCAAGTGTAAGGTCGACCATCTGCTCGGCTTGAAGGAGAACGTTATCATCGGTAAGCTGATTCCCGCGGGAACCGGTATGCCCTGCTACCGTAACGTCGGCGTGGTTCAGAATGAGCCCGCAGAGGAGAGCGAACAGGTATAATTTCGTTCCGTTTATAACGGGGTGCGGTCAATTTTGACCGCACCCCTTGCTCTCTCATTGGGAAAGAGATCGAAATATGGGGGTTTTATGTCCATTTTCACCAAATGTTTTTTTGTTTTGAATTTATTTTATAGGCAAAAGGGAGAAATTATATGCCTAAGATAATGATTCTTGACAAAAAGCCCTTGCGGTGGTATAATATTAGAGGTCTTTTCCGTCTATGGCATATCTATGCCCGTTTGCGGAAGGATAAAAACGGCAGAATCGCCCGGACCTCGGTCCAGACGTCTGTATATAAACATTAAATTTAGAAGAAGGAGGAGAAAAATGCCAACCTTTAACCAGCTTGTCAGACAGGGTCGTGCCGATAAGGCGTATAAGTCCAAAGCACCCGTGCTTCAGAAGGGCTTCAATACCCTTAACAACGTAGCTACCGATCAGCCTGCACCTCAGAAGAGAGGCGTGTGCACCAAGGTTTCGACGACGAGCCCCAAGAAGCCCAACTCTGCGCTTCGTAAGATCGCGAGAGTTAGACTTACCAACGGACTTGAGGCGACAACCTACATTCCCGGAATCGGACACAACCTGCAGGAGCACTCGGTTGTCCTTATCAGAGGAGGAAGAGTTCGTGACCTGCCCGGTGTACGTTACCACATCATCCGCGGAACCCTTGACGCACAGGGCGTCGCAAATCGTATGCAGAGCCGTTCCAAGTACGGCGCAAAGGCTCCCAAGAAGAAGTAATCGGAGCCAAAACAGGTAGAAAGCAAAATAGCTGCCCGTCCCGAGCTGTAATAAATTTGATGTTTATATGCAGACCTCGACGCGCGCTTACAGAACAATGCTTTTGAGTACCTATGAATTCATAATTATTAATGAAGGAGGGAAGAACAGTGCCGAGAAGAGGTCGTATTTCCAAAAGAGATGTATTGCCGGATCCCCTTTACGGATCGAAGCTTGTAACCAAGCTGATCAACAACGTAATGCTGGACGGCAAGAAGGGCGTTGCCCAGAAAATCGTTTACGATGCATTCAAGACCGTAGAAGAAAAGGTTGGACAGAATGCACTTGAGGTGTTCCAGGAGGCTCTTGAGAACATCATGCCTAAGCTTGAGGTCAAGGCTCGCCGTGTGGGCGGCTCGACTTACCAGGTTCCTATGGAGGTCAGAGCTGAACGCCGTCAGACCCTTGGTTTGAGATGGCTTGTAAGTTATTCCAGATCTCGCGGCGAACGCACCATGGCAGATCGTCTTGCAGCTGAAATTATGGATGCAAAGAACAGCATGGGCGGCGCCTTCAAGAAGAAGGAAGAGACGCACAGAATGGCAGAAGCAAACAAGGCTTTCGCACATTACAGATATTGATGAAGGAGACCGTGATTTATGCCTAGAGAATATTCACTTGAGCATACCAGAAATATTGGTATCATGGCCCACATCGACGCGGGTAAGACTACCACTACCGAGCGTATTCTTTTCTACACCGGTAAGATCCACAAGATGGGTGACACCCATGACGGTGCCGCAACCATGGACTGGATGGCACAGGAGCAGGAGAGAGGTATTACCATCACCTCCGCAGCTACCACCTGTCACTGGAACGGATCCTCGAAGCAGTATCCTACCCACAGAATCAACATTATCGATACCCCCGGTCACGTGGACTTCACGGTTGAGGTTCAGCGTTCCCTTCGCGTGCTTGACGGTTCCGTTTCCGTTCTTTGCGCAAAGGGCGGCGTAGAGCCCCAGTCCGAGACTGTTTGGAGACAGGCAGATAAGTACCGCGTTCCCCGTATGGGTTACGTCAACAAGATGGACATCAATGGTGCAAACTTCTACCGTGTTGTCGATATGATGCACGAGAGGTTGCATGCCAATGCGGTTCCGATCCAGCTGCCCATCGGCGCTGAGACCAGCTTCCGCGGTATCGTTGACCTTATGACCATGGATGCCGACGTCTATTATGACGATCTTGGTAAGGACATGCGCGTTGAAGAGATTCCTGAGGATATGAAGGAGCTCGCCGAAGAATACCGCGCAAAGATGGTTGAAGCAATCTGCGCCACCGACGACGAGTTGATGGACAAGTTCTTCAACGACGAAGAGATCACCGTTGACGAGCTGAAGAAGGCACTTCGTAAGGCAACCATCAACAACGAGATCGTTCCCGTTGTTTGCGGTACCTCTTACAAGAACAAGGGCGTTCAGAAGCTTCTTGACGCGATCATCGATTATATGCCCGCGCCCACCGACATCGAGTCGATCCGCGGCATTAATCCCAAGACAGAGGAAGAAGAGGTCAGACACTCTTCCGATGACGAGCCGTTCTCCGCTCTTGCATTCAAGATCATGACCGACCCGTTCGTTGGTAAGCTTTGCTTCTTCCGTGTATATTCCGGTTCGGTTTCCACCGGTACCAACGTATACAACTCTACCAAGAACAAGAAGGAGCGCTTCGGTCGTATCCTGCAGATGCACGCAAACGACCGTTCCGACCTTGATGTTTGTTACGCAGGTGATATTGCGGCTGTTGTTTCCACGAAGTACACCACTACCGGTGATACCTTCTGTGACGAGGCACATCCCGTTATCCTTGAGTCTATGGAATTCCCCGAGCCCGTTATCAGCGTTGCTATCGAGCCTAAGACCCGTGCAGGTCAGGAGAAGATGGGTATCGCTCTTGCGAAGCTTGCAGAGGAAGACCCCACCTTCAGAACCTACACCGATGAGGAAACCGGTCAGACCATTATCGCGGGTATGGGTGAGCTTCACCTTGAGATCATTGTTGACCGTCTTCTTCGTGAATTTAAGGTCGAGGCAAACATCGGTAAGCCTCAGGTCGCTTACAAGGAGACGATCCGCAAGAAGGTCGACCATGAGTGCAAGTATAAGCGTCAGTCCGGTGGTTCCGGTCAGTACGGTCATGTTAAGATCATTGTTGAGCCCAATGAGCCCGGAAAGGGTTATGAGTTCATCAATGCTGTAACGGGCGGTGCTATCCCGAAGGAATTCATCGAGCCTGTTAACCAGGGTATCCAGGGCGCTATGCAGAACGGTGTTCTTGCAGGTTACAACGTTGTTGACGTTAAGGTTACTCTTTATGATGGTTCTTACCACGAGGTTGACTCGTCCGAAATGGCGTTCAAGATTGCCGGTTCCATGGCGTTCAAGGAAGCTATGAGAATGGCAGATCCCGTGCTCACCGAGCCTATCGTTAAGGTCGTTACCATCACGCCCGACGAGTATCTCGGTGATATCATCGGTGACTTCAACTCTCGCCGCGGTCAGATCCAGTCTATGGAGCCCGGCGTCGGCGTAACCGAGGTTCTTGCATTCGTTCCGCTTTCCGAGATGTTTGGCTACGCAACTGATATGCGTTCCAAGTCTCAGGGACGTGCACAGTACTCCATGGAGCCCAGCCACTTCGCAGAGGTTCCCAAGTCCATCCAGGAAGGCATCATATCGGCTCGTTCCAAGAACAACTGATTTGATATAACCAAAAAAATCTTTTAACAAATTTTATACGGAGGAAATTCAAAATGGCAAAAGCAACATTTGAACGCACAAAGCCCCATGTAAACATTGGTACCATTGGTCACGTTGACCACGGTAAGACCACTCTTACTGCTGCTATCACCAAGACCCTTTCCCTTTCCAACGGTAGTGTCGAGTTCTTGGCTTACGATCAGATCGACAACGCTCCCGAGGAGAGAGCAAGAGGTATCACAATCAATACCCGTCACGTTGAGTATGAGACTGCAAACCGTCACTACGCTCACGTGGACTGCCCCGGCCACGCTGACTATGTTAAGAACATGATCACCGGTGCAGCTCAGATGGACGGCGCTATCCTTGTTGTTGCAGGTACCGACGGCCCTCTTGCACAGACCCGTGAGCACGTTCTTCTTGCTCGTCAGGTCGGCGTTCCCGCAATCGTTGTATTCATGAACAAGACTGACCTTGTTGATGATGAGGAGCTTCTTGACCTTGTTGAGATGGAGATCCGTGATCTTCTTTCTCAGTACGAGTTCCCCGGCGATGACATTCCGATCGTTCGCGGTTCTGCTCGTGAGGCTCTTGAGTCCACCAACACTGATATCAATGCTCCCGAGTACGCTCCCATCCTTGAGCTCATGGCTCAGGTTGACGCTTACATTCCTACTCCCGAGCGTCAGGCAGACCTTGACTTCCTTATGCCCGTCGAGGACGTATTCTCCATCTCCGGTCGTGGTACCGTTGCTACCGGTCGTGTAGAGCGTGGTACCGTTAAGGTTGGTGACGTAGTTGAGATCATCGGTCTCACCGAGGAGAGAAAGTCCACCACCGTTACCGGTGTCGAGATGTTCCACAAGCTCCTTCCTCAGGCAGAGGCTGGTGACAACATCGGTGCACTTCTTCGTGGTGTAGCTAAGGACGAGATCGAGCGCGGTCAGGTTCTTTGCAAGCCCAACTCTGTAAACCCCCACACCAAGTTCGTTGGTCACGTATACGTTCTTACTGAGAAGGAAGGCGGTCGTAAGAAGCCCTTCTTCGCAGGT
>JBGVFO010000059.1:0-4517 GCA_045121195.1 Eubacteriales bacterium | reverse complement strand
CACCACCTCCATCGGCCTTGATCTGATGGATATGCCCGGTATTCTCTGGCCCAAGTTCGACGACCGCAAGGTCGGTGAAAATCTCGCTTTAACGGGCGCCATCAAGGACGCCGTCGTAGACGTGGAGGCGCTCGCCGTTTCTCTTTGCGGAAGGCTCCGCACCCTCTACCCCACCCTCCTTGCCACCCGATATAAGCTGGGCGACCTCGAGCAATACGCCGATCTTGACGATTACGATCTGTTCGAGCTGATCGGCAAAAAACGGGGCTTCCTGATCTCGGGCGGTGAGATCAATACCGAACGAACCGCCAATATGCTACTGGATGAGTTCCGCTCCGCCAAGATCGGGCGCATTACCCTTGACGGTATTTTTATCAAACGTAAAGATGAGGAAGCAGACGATGCTGGAGTTTGAACTGGAAAAGGAATGTCATAAAAACGGCTTTTTCTCCGTCTGCGGCGTTGACGAGGCAGGACGAGGTCCTCTTTGCGGTCCCGTTGTTGCCGCCGCCTGTATTCTCCCCGTCGACTGTGAGATCGAAGGGCTAAACGACTCCAAAAAGCTGACCGAGAAGAAGCGCGAGGCGCTGTTTGACGTCATTATGGAGAAGGCGATCGCCTGCTCGGTGGCACAAGCCTCGGTAGAGGAGATCAATCAGCTCAATATTCTGGAAGCCACTCTGCTGGCCATGCGCCGCGCCATTGAGGGGCTGTCCGTCAAGGCAGACTTCGCCCTCATTGACGGCAACGTTTGTCGTGACTTCCCCCTCCCCGCCACCGCCGTCATTCACGGCGACGCCATTTCCCCCAGTATCGCCGCGGCATCGATCCTCGCCAAGGTGACCCGAGATCGGATGTGTGTAGATCTTGACGCGGCGTATCCGATGTACGGCATTGCCAAGAACAAGGGATACGGCTCCAAACAGCATATGGACGCCCTCCGCAAATACGGACCCGCACCCATTCACAGAACCAAGTTCATTCGGTTCCTTGACGAAGAAAAATGATTCGTTTTTTCAAGAACAAAAGACCAACCACCACCGACATCGGTCGATTCGGTGAGGAGGTTGCCGTAAAGCACCTGAGGAGTCGAGGCTTCCGTATCGTTGCCCGCAACCGACACGAAGGGCGAAACGAGCTCGACGTCATCGCCGAGGATCGGGAGTTTATCGTGTTTGTCGAGGTAAAAGCACGCCATGCTGACCGCGCTTACTCTACCGATTACGGCGCGCCTGCCGATGCCGTTACTCCCGCGAAGCGAAAACGCACGGTAGACGCGGCAAGAGCATATCTTTATAAAAGTAAAAACAAAAAGACGCCACGCTTTGACGTCATTGAGGTCTATCTCGGAGAAATTGCCCCCTCGGGTACTCCCACCGTCCTTAAGATCGAGCATTTAGAGGACGCCTTCCGAGATTGACGAAGGAGATTTATGAACACAGAACTGAATCTGTTTGATCTTCACTGCGACACGCCGTTTGAGCTTTTCGTTCACGGCTCCGCGCTAGAGGAAAACAAGCATCACGTGTCCCTCTCGGGCGCTGACGCGTATCCCACCTATACACAGGTGATGGCGATCTGGTCCAACCGCCGACAGGACGACGATACCGCCTTCCGAAGCTTCCACAAGATCGCCGACTATTTGATGCACGAGCTTCAGCGGCTTTCCCACCGCGTCACCCTTGTTCGTGATGCTAAAGGCTTGGAAGCCGCCGCAACGCAGGCTCGCGTCTTTCTCGCCGTTGAGGACGCCCGCATCCTTGCGGGACGCCTTGACCGCCTCCCCGTTCTTCACGCACGGGGCGTTCGCTTCCTGACTATGGTCTGGGGCGGCGAAAGCTGCATCGGCGGCGCCTTCGACACCGATTTGGGTCTTACCGACTTTGGAAAGGATGTCGTGAAGGAGTGCTTCGCGCTCGGTATCGTTCCCGACGTTTCACACGCCTCCTTGCAGACGGCAGACGATATGTTCGCCCTTGCCGCACAATACGGAAAGCCCGTCATCGCTACCCACTCCTGCGCCCATTCCGTTTACGCCCATCCCCGTAATCTGCGCGACGATCAGTTCAAGGAGATCAAACGGCTTGGCGGCATTGTAGGCGTCAGCTTCTGCGACGTTCACGTTGCGGATAAAGAGCAGGTGGAGATCGTCGATCTCGTCCGCCACGTTGAGCATTATATGTCCCTCGGCGGAGAGGACACCGTTGCCTTCGGCACCGACTTTGACGGCGCTGATATGCCAAAGGGCATCCACCGCCCCTCCGACCTCATCAAGATCGGCGAGGAGCTTGCCCGACTGAATTATACCGATACCCAGATCCGAAAGCTCTTTTTTGAAAACGCTACCCGTTTTGTCAATCAAAATCTTACATAAAATCCAGGAGATCCATTATGTTGTACCAAAGCACAAGAGATGCATCCGCAAAAAAGGTGACCGCCTCTATGGCGATCAAGCAGGGACTTGCCGACGACGGCGGACTGTTCGTCCCCGAAACGATCCCTGCGCTCAGCGAGGCGGAGATCCTCGATCTTTGCCGCGACGCCTACCCCACCCGCGCCGCGAAGGTATTGTCCAAATTCCTTTCGGACTACACCTACGAGGAGCTTCTTGCCGACTGTGAAACGGCATACTCCGCCGAGTCCTTCGTCGGTGGCTGCGCCCCCCTCAAGAGGGTTTCGGAGGGTCTGTATTCCCTCGAGCTGTGGCACGGTCCCACCTCGGCGTTCAAGGATATGGCGCTTCAGATCATGCCCCGACTTCTCTCCCGCGCCCTCGTCAAGAATGACGAAAAGCGCACCGCTCTTATTCTCGTTGCCACCTCGGGTGACACGGGCAAGGCGGCTCTTGAGGGCTACCGTGACGTAGAGCGCGTCAAGATCATGGTATTCTATCCCACGGGAGGCGTCAGCCGCGTGCAGAAGCTGCAAATGGCAACGCAGGGTGGCGACAACGTCAACGTCTGCGCCATCCGCGGCAACTTTGACGATGCCCAGAACGGCGTCAAGGCCATCTTCTCCGACCGCGAAGCCGCTGAGCGCCTTAACGCTTCTGGTGTGTTCCTCTCCAGCGCGAACTCCATCAACTGGGGACGCCTTGCACCTCAGATCGTCTACTACGTTTCGGCATACTGCGACCTTTTGAACGAGGGCACCGTAAAGATGGGCGAGAAGGTCAATTTCTGCGTACCCACGGGCAATTTCGGTAACATCTTTGCCGCGTATATCGCCAAGCGCATGGGACTTCCTATTGACAAGCTGATCTGCGCGTCCAACACCAACAACGTGCTGACCGACTTCCTCCGCACCGGCGAATATAACCGGAACCGCACCTTCCATCTGACCATGTCCCCCTCGATGGATATTCTCATTTCCAGCAATCTGGAGCGTCTTCTTTGGCTGACGGCAGGTAGTGAAGCCACCTCAGGCTATATGGAATCCCTCCGCACCACGGGCAGATATCAGATCTCCCCCGAGCATCTCGCCGCCATCAACGATACCTTCCTCGGCTACTATACCGACGAAGCGGCTACCGCCGCCACCATCAAGGCGACCCTTGAGAAGGACGGCTATCTCGCCGATACCCATACCGCCGTTGCGCTCTGCTCTGCCAGACAGTATATCGCAGAAAGCAACGACAAAAAGCCTATGGTAGTTGCCTCTACCGCAAGCCCCTACAAGTTTGCCGCTGACGTTCTGGCATCTCTCGGAGAGAAAAAGCCTGAGGACGATCTTGATGCTCTGGCGCTTCTCTCTGCCAAGACTGAAACCGAGATCACCCTTCCCCTCCGCGGACTCGCCGAGCGCGAGGTGCGCTTCGATAAGGTAATTGATTCCGCGGATATGAAAGCGGAAGTTTTCGCATACGTAGAACAATAAAAAAGGCGGCGCACCGCGCCGCCCCGACGGCTTCTCGCCGTCTTGGGTCACTCTGACCCTTCGGATCTTACCTGTCAACCGCTAAGATCCCTACCGTCTGAACGAACGACCCGTTCAGATCTCCTTCTGCTCGAAGGTCGCGCAAACCGTGTCTGCGCTGGAGGTTGCATAGCTGGGACCGACTGCGATCTTCTTCGCAGTGCAATAGGTCTCACCGTCGTGATAAACACAGTTCTTCACGTCACAGTGGATACCCTGGTTGTGCTTGCAACAATCCTTTTCATTCGCGTTCATGTTCATAAATTATGACCATACCTTTCTGAAACACCCGATCGCACGCGATCGCAATGATTCCATCATGTCCTGCGATCCGCGCCCGAATCGGAAGACAGTAGTAGTGTGAGCAGAACCGCGGGTCGGTATACAAAAAGCAGAAATGTAAATTTTTCCAGAAGAAAGGAGGACTCCTATGGCGGTCTACGTAATGTCGGATCTCCATCTTTCCACCAACAAAAAAACCAATAAGTCTATGGAAGTATTCGGCGCCCGCTGGCACGGATATATGGATCGGATCGAAGCCAATTGGAAACGCTTGGTCGAGCCCTCCGACACCGTGATCATCCCCGGCGATATTTCCTGGG
>JBGVFO010000058.1:0-4223 GCA_045121195.1 Eubacteriales bacterium | reverse complement strand
AAAGCGGTCGGCTATGGAAAAGAGAATTACGCAGTTTGCCGACAGGAATGCCAACGAACGTATTTTTGAGGAGATCATGGCGCTTGTGCGAGAGCCGTAAGACGGTATTTTTTATAAAAGAGGGAGCGACTTGCAAAAAAGCCGCTCCTTTTTTCGATTTTTTTGTTAAAAACGCGAAAAAACTTCAAAAAAATTCGAAAAAGGTATTGCAAATATTGAAAAAATATATTATTATATTAATATATATAGTGTTATTTTGGATTTTTCTAGCTCGGACGAATCAATTTTCGGAGGTACTGTTATGATATTTGAACATGATGATGTTTTTGAGAATGGCGTGAATATCAAGGTCATCGGTGTCGGCGGCGGTGGAAACAACGCGGTCAACCGAATGATCGAGGCCAATATTAAGGGTGTTGAGTTTATTGCCGTCAACACCGACCGTCAGGCGCTTCGCAAGTCGGATGCTCCCAACCAGCTCGTTATTGGTGAGAAGATCACCAAGGGCTTCGGTGCAGGCGCAAATCCCGAGGTTGGCGCTCGCTCTGCCGAGGAGTCCCTCGTTGAGATCAAGGAGATGCTGACGGGTGCGGATATGGTATTCGTTACCGCTGGTATGGGCGGAGGAACCGGAACGGGAGCCGCTCCTATCGTTGCGCGCGCCGCAAAGGAGATGGACATCCTTACCGTTGCCATCGTAACCAAGCCCTTCGGCTTTGAGGGTAAGAGAAGAATGGTTCAGGCGGATGCGGGTATTGCCGAGCTTCGTCAGTACGTAGACGCGCTTGTCGTGATCCCCAACGAAAGACTGAAGCAGGTATCCGAAACCAGAATCACCCTTTCCAATGCGTTTGCCGTAGCCGACGACGTGCTCCGTCGCGGTGTACAGAGTATTTCCGAGCTGATCAACGTTCCCGGCTTCATCAACCTTGACTTTGCAGACGTTACCGCCGTTATGAGCAACGCGGGTTACGCACACATGGGTGTGGGTAGCGCAACCGGTAAGGACAAGGCAGAGCAGGCAGCGAAGAAGGCAATCTCCAGCCCGCTGCTTGAAACCTCCATCAAGGGCGCAACGGGTATCCTGATCAACATCTCCGCCTCCCCCGAGGTTGGACTTGAGGATGTTGATCTTGCGGCAACCATGGTTTCCAACGAAGCCAGCCCCGACGCAAACGTTATCTGGGGTGTTGCCTTTGACGATAGCCTTGACGATGAGATCCGTATCACCATTATTGCGACCGGCTTCGACAGAAAGCCCGACGATCCTTATTACAAGAATCAGGCGGCAATCGAGCCCGCAACCAACACCATCCCCGTTCCCGAGGAGATTCCCGTAGCGGTTGAGGAAAAGAAGGAGCCCGAGGTGGCACCCGTTGTTGAGGAGCCTGTGGCAGAGGTAAAGCCCGAGCCCGTAAAGACGGTTGAGGTAGACGGCGGATTGGATCTGGACAATCTTTGGGACGTGTTCAGAAGGAAGTAAAATGATGAAAAAATTATCCTTTGTAAATTTGGATAAGCAGCTTGCGGCGGGTCTTTTCGAGGTCTCGCCGCAGCTTGGCTTTGTAGCGGATGCGTCCGGGCTTCCCGTATTCTCGGAGAAGGGGGATCGCTTCTGCGTTTCCCGTGACAAGGACGGCATACGGATCGTGTATAGCCGACCGGTAGAGTTTTTCCGCGCCCTTTCTATGATAGACGGTCTTGAGGAAGGCGATAGCCTTTGTCGGGACAGACAGCTCGGTATGCTTTGCTATATGGCGGATATGTCGAGAAACGCGGTCTTTAACGTCAAGGCGTGCAAGCGAATGCTTCGCTACATGGCGCTTATGGGCTACGATTCTATGATGCTTTATACCGAGGATACCTACGAGATCACGGAATATCCCAATTTCGGTCGAATGCGCGGACGGTTCTCACAGGAGGAGCTTCGCGAGCTGGACGATTATGCGTATGCGCTCGGCATTGAGCTGATTCCTTGTATTCAGGCGCTGGCGCATCTTGGCTCTATCTTTCGCTGGCAGGGCTTCGGCAATCTGCGTGATATGAATGATATTCTTCTCGTGGGAGAGGAAAAGACCTATGAGCTTGTGCGGAGTATGATCAAGACCTGCGCGTCTTGCTTCCGTTCTCGCCGCATCCATCTGGGTATGGACGAGGCGCATAATCTCGGACGCGGCAAGTATCTGGATCGCAACGGTCCCGAAAAATCCTCCGACATTATGCTGAAGCATCTTTCCCGCGTGACCGAGATCTGTCAGGAATTTGGCTTGTCGCCCATGATCTGGAGCGATATGTTCTTCCGCATGCAGTTCGGTGGGCAGTATTACGTAAGAGAAGGCGAGATCACCCCCGAGGTGGTTGCGAAGGTGCCCGAAGGACTTGGACTTGTGTACTGGGATTACTACACCAAGGAGCCCGAAATGCTCTCGCATATGATCCACTGCCACAAGCAGTTTGACCGCCCCGTTTATTTCGCAGGCGGTGCTTGGAAGTGGTCGGGCATCACGCCGCATAACAGAAGCTCCAACATCACGGCAGAGGCGCAGCTTAGCGTTTGCCTTGAGAAGGGCGTGTCGGACGTTATTGTTACCGGCTGGGGCGACGACGGCGGGGAGGCGTCTCAATTCTCGGTGCTTCCCAATCTGCTGTACTGGGCAGAAAAGGGGTATGGCAACGAAGGTGACATTGATAAACGAAGCAGGGAATGCTTTGGCGCGGCGTACGAGGAGCTTTTGAAGCTGGATCTTCCCGACAGGCTTCCCGGCATTAACGAGGCGGAGCGTCCCCGTATGGCGGCGATCAATCCTTCTAAGTATCTTCTTTATAACGACCCGCTGGAAGGTCTGCTTGACGCTCACGTTCACGTGTCAACGGCGGCAAATGCGTACCGCGAGCACGCCGACGTCCTTCTTGCCAAGGCGGGAGATGAGAATTTCGGACTTCTGTTTGATGCCCTCGGCAAGCTTTGTCGGGTGCTGTCCCGTAAGTGCGATCTTTCCATCCGCATTCGCAACGCGTATCTGGCGGACGACCGCGAAGCTCTCGCACGGATCGCGGGGGAGGAGATCGGGCAGATCGTTGAGGATCTTGAGGCGTACACGGTGGCATTCAGACGCCAATGGTACGATGAGAATAAGCCTCACGGCTTCTCGGTACAGGAAATTCGCCTTGGCGGTCTTCGCGAGCGTCTGATCAGCGCAAAATATCGCCTTGAGGCATATCTTGGCGGCGAGATCGAGGGCATCGATGAGCTGGAGGAGCCCCTTCGTACGCTGGCAGGAAATCCCTATAAGGAAAACGAGGCGTCCTATACGGCGTTTAATTCTTGGGCAAGAAACGTCAGCGCCTGCGTGATCTCTCATAGCTTTTAATGATAATATGAATCGGGCAGAGTATTTGACTTTGCCCGATTTGACTGTGATTTGATAGAAACGGTAGAACAGGAATAAAAATGGAAAAGTTTCAGCTTTTAGGAACGGTGGTCAACGCCGCCGCCGTGATCCTCGGTGCCTTGATCGGAATGCTCGTTCATTGGCTTACAGGGCGTTCAAAAAGGGACGAGGAAGGGAAGCCCTCCCGCGGAAGGGCGCTTTCCTCCGCCGTTATGACGGGACTTGGGCTTTGCGCTTTTTTGATCGGCGTTCAGGGCGCGATCAAGGCACAAAACGTTCTGATCGTCATCATTTCTATGGCGATCGGTGCCGCGATCGGTACCTTGTTGGATCTTGACGGAAAGATCGTTCGCGTTGGAGATTGGGTGCAAAAGAAGACGGGGGATCGCTTTGGTAACGTGTTCGAGGGCTTTGTCAGCGCCAGTCTTTTGTTTTGTGTAGGGGCTATGGCGGTGACGGGATCGCTTGAAAGCGGTCTTACTTGTAATCATAACACGCTCTATGCAAAGTCTATGATGGACTTTGTGGCGTCCATCGTATTCGCGTCCACGATGGGATTTGGCGTGATGCTTTCTGCGGTGAGCGTGTTGCTGTATCAGGGAACGATTACTATGCTTGCCTCTCTTGCGGAGCCTTACCTTTCGTCTGCGGTGATCACCGAGATGAGCGCGGTAGGATCCCTCCTTATCGTGGGGATTGCCTTGAATCTGATGGGACTGACAAAGATCAAGCTGATGAATTACGTTCCTGCCATCTTCCTTCCCATTTTGCTGTGCTTGTTTATGTAACAGAAGAAAAGCCTGCCGCGCGGCAGGCTTGTTTTATAAGAAA
>JBGVFO010000057.1:0-19039 GCA_045121195.1 Eubacteriales bacterium | reverse complement strand
TTCGGCATTTTCATTTCTCCTTTCCATTATGCTTTAACCGAATCACGAATGAATACGATACCGTCCTTCGCACCGGGGATAGCACCCTTGATCGCGATAAGGTTCTTTTCGCTGTCGATCTTTACAACTTTAAGGTTAAGAACAGTTACCTGCTCATTAGCCCACTGACCTGCCATTTTCTTGTTCTTGAAGATTCTAGCGGGGTCGATAACACCCATAGAACCGGACTGGCGGTGTACAGGTCCTACACCGTGAGTCATTCTGAGTTTGTGGAGATTCCATCTCTTGATCGCGCCGGTATAACCGTGACCCTTTGTGATGCCGGTTACGTCGACCTTGTCGCCTGCGGCGAAGGTATCGGCTGCAATGACGTCACCGACGTTAAGTGCGGAGCAATCGTCCAGACGGAACTCCTTGAGGTGCTTCTTGCAAGCAACTCCCGCCTTCTCAAAATGACCTTTCTCAGCCTTGGTCATGTGCTTTTCCTTAACTTCCATGAAACCAAGCTGAACGGCGTCATAGCCGTCGTTTTCGACAGTCTTCTTCTGCGCTACTACGCAGGGGCCTGCCTCGATTACCGTTACCGGAATGACGTTTCCGACCTCGTCGAAAATCTGAGTCATACCGATCTTTCTACCGATAATACCCTTTTTCATTTGTTTTTCCTCCTGTGGTTATTGGTTGACGTTTGGATTTACCCTGCGTTTGGGTTACGCCAACTTGACCGACAAATACCGCTTTCGCGGCGTCGTGCTTGACTACGACGGGTGCGATGTCAAATCGAGTGCTTGATTATATTTTAACCTCGATCTCAACACCGGCGGGGAGCTCGATGTTCATAAGTGCATCGACAACCTTCTGAGACGGCTTGATGATGTCAATCAGTCTCTTGTGAGTGCGCATCTCAAACTGCTCACGGCTATCCTTGTACTTGTGAACGGCGCGAAGGATCGTAACGATTTCCTTCTCAGTGGGAAGCGGTACGGGACCGGATACCACAGCGCCATTTCTCTTGGCAACTTCCACAACCTTCTCAGCCGCAGCGTCGATGAGGGTGTGATCGTAGCTCTTGAGTCTTACTCTGATCTTTTCCTTTACTGCCATGTTTTTACGTGCCTCCTTTTAGATTTCGCTGCGCGCCCTTCGGGACCGCATGATCCCTCTGCGCGTGCGCGCGATTAAATATGGGGGGCGAACTCCTCAACACCGTTCCGCGCGTTTCATCGTTTCTCTTATAAAAATCGGAAATTTGACCCAACATCAGCATCTGCGGATCAAACTCCGGGAGAACTTTGACAACGCACATCAAAGCGTTTTGAAATTCTTTCGCCCGGTTAACGGACATACTCCACAAGAATTACCTGCCACAGACGTCTCCGCAGCAGCAACCTCTTGCTTCATCGCATATCAAGCCTATCTATTGTATCATAAGTTTGCTAAAATTTCAAGCATTTTGCGATGCTCTGTTCGTAGAACTTAATAGAAATTTTGATCGCGTTTTTGTTCATATTGCACAATTCTCGTGACCGCCCCATCTTCTATAAAAAACGGCGCTTCGCGGTCGCAGGGATCTTCTCCCCGGACGCACAGAAGCGCCGCCGAAGGGTCTTTTCAAACCCTACCCATATTATATAGGGACTTGTTCACTTGATCTTGCCCGCTCGCAGGGCGTTCAGAACGGTAAGGACCGCCGCCCCCACGTCGGCAATGATCGCCAGCTCCAAGGAGTAAAGGCCAAGCAAGCCCACAAGAACAACAAGCAGCTTAATGCCGATGGACAAAGCGATATTTTGGTTAACGATCGCAACCGTGCTTTGCGCGACGTCGATCATATCATTGACTCGGGCAATGGAATCGTCCACAATGACCGCATCCGCGCTCTCCACGGAGATCGCCGATCCGCTTCCCATAGCAATGCCTACGTCCGCTCTCGCTATTGCCGCCGAATCGTTCAAGCCGTCCCCGCAAAAGCCGACCGTGCGGCGTTTATTTCTCTTCTTTTCCTCGCAATAGATCTTTTCCAGCGCCGAAAGCTTCTCATCGGGCTTCAGCTCTCCGTAATATTCCGTGATCCCTACCGTTTCCGCGGTTTCTCCCACGGACGCATTCGTATCGCCGCTCATAATGGCAATACGTTCGATGCCATTCCGACGAACACGGGCGACCTCTGCAAGAACCTCAGGCTTAAGACCGGAACGGAACAGGAGCGCACCGCACAGCTTGCCGCCAAGCGCCACGTAAATAGCGGTTTTCCCAAAATCCTTCGCCTCAATTCCTGCCTCGCGCATCATAGCGAGATTGCCAAACGCCGCGCGCACGCCGTCCACCTCGCAGACAAGTCCCCGTCCGCCAATGTTCTCTACCGCTCTGACGCCATAGGAACGCTTTGCACGATAAATATTGCAAAAAGATTGCGCCGCCGCGTGAGGGCTCTTTTCAAGCGCACATCGGCTAACGTCCAGCAATTGCGCTTTTGTGCAGGGCGCGGAGTCGGATATCCAAACGCCTTCAAAAGCAAGGGTTGACGAGGTGAGCGTTCCCGTTTTATCAAAGATAAGCGTTCCAAGAGAGGCGGCATTATCGATCACCTGTCCTCCGCGAAACACGATTCCCTTTGTCGCCGCGCGTCCCATCCCCGCAAAATATGCCAAAGGAACAGACAGCACCAACGAGCACGGGCAAGAAACCACCAACGTCATGAGAGCGGTTTTCAATGCGCGCCCCACGTCGCCCCATCCGATCCAGCCAAGAATAAACAGGATCACCGCGAAAGCAAACGCGCAAGGGGTAAATATTTCGGCAAATCGCGCGATCTTCTTTTCCTTCGGTGCCTTGCGCTTTGCCGCAAGTGCCATCGCCTTTTTCAGCTTGTTCGCCGTCGAATTCTCGTAGGCTTCGGTAACCCGAAGAGAGATCGCTCCCGCCACAAGAACGCTTCCCGAAAGGCACCGAACCCCTTTGATCAGCTCCAGCGGCGCGCTTTCTCCCGTAACCGCGGAGGTGTCCGCAAAGCCGTTTCCGTCGACTACTGTCCCGTCAAGGGAGATCCGTTCGCCAACAGTAACGTTGATCACATCCCCTACCTTCGCGGAAGAGGCGGCAATGCGTTTGACCGATCCGTTTTCTACCTTATTAATATATTCCTCTGTGATCTCGATCAAGTCGGAAATATTCGCTTTTGACTTCCGACTTGCGATCCCCTGGATCAGTTCCCCCAGCGAATACAGATACATAACCGCCGCAGCATCAGCGAACTCAAGGAGCGCCACCGCGCCGAGGGTAGCGACGCACATCAGAGTAAATTCGGTAAAGATCTTTTTCCGAGCCATTCCCCGAATCGCATTCTCCCACACGTCCCTGCCAAAAAAAGCATATACCAGAATGGCGGCAGGGATGCCGATCCAGTCGGAAATCACGGCAAGCTCGCCAAGAAACGCAACGATCAACAGACAAGCGCCGACTCCGTACGCCAGCCACGTTCCGCGATCGACCCTTTCATTATGCTCGTGTCCGCACCCGCAACCGCATGAGCTGTGCTCCTCATGAGCGTGATCCTTGCAGCAATGCCCCTCCTCATGTTCGTGTCCATGATCGTGGCAAGAACATTTTTCTCCATGCCCTGAACGATCTCCTGCGCAACACTTTTTTTCATTATTTTTGTCAGCTTCTATATGTTTAATATCATTACAACAACATTTTTCTTCTTTTTTCTCTGTTTTATGATCCTTCATGAATAATCATCCTCCTCCCCATTTTTATCCATCGATCTTCTCATTGATATGCAAATGCGCCATATCCATAACCAACCGCACATGCTCATCCGAGATGGAATAGACCTGATTTTTTCCGCTTCTCGAAACCTTCACGAGATCGCATCGGCGAAGAAGTGAAAGCTGATGAGAAACCGCCGACTGGCTCATGCCGACCCGTTCGCTGATATGCATCACACACTTGCCCGATTCCAAAAGCGCAAACAGGATCTTCAACCTCGTTTCATCCGATAACGCCTTAAAAAACGTGGACATCGCAAACAACTGCTCTGCCGACGGCTCCTTCAAGCTTCTTTTGATCCCTTGACTCATACGCCCTCCATATATGAATGTTTGTTCATATGAACATATTATCATTTGTTTCCGGTTTTGTCAAGCCTTTTTGCAATTCTTTTTCAAAATTCTGCCGCCATTGCGTGTTGGTAACACTTCGGTAACAATTCGGCGGTATAATATATGTACAGATTCTATGCAAAGGACTCTTTTATATATGAAAACTAAACTTTACTCCCTCGCGATTTTGCTTTTAACCGCCGTCGCGACTATTTTGCGCTCGATCTGTCTGCTTACCCGATATGAGCCAAATCTCGGATATCTGCAGCCGGACGCCTTATCCGTCGCTACCGCAGTACTTCTTGCCGTTGGCGTTTTGGTTTGCCTTATCAGCCTATGGATCCTTCCGCAAGCGGCCTTTGATCAAGGCATATCGACCAAGCCTCGAACTCGTGCAGGATGGGCGATCCTTTACCTTCTTTCCGCCGCCTGCTGCTTTTTTGGCGGGCTCTATTTCCTCACAAACAGAGCATCTAATTCCATTGTTTTCTACATTCTGATCGGTGTTTTTTCGATTTCTTTCGCCATGTTTTTCCTTATGAACTGTTCGCAGGACGCGACAAAAAGCGCAACTGCTTCTGCCACCCTTTCTCCGTGGCTCTGCCTTACGGGGATCCTCGCGCTTATTTTCCTTCTCGCGTCCTCCTATTTCGATATGACGGTTGCTCTGAACGGTCCCTTTGCCGCCCCCTTCTATTTTTCAATCATTTTTTCCTGCTTGTTTCTTCTTGCGGAGGCGCGCGTATACGCCGGGCGGTCCCCGTCCCGTCTTCACCTCGCGCTGACTTACGCCGCGTTTTTCCTCGGCACCTCCGTGGGAATCAGCAATTTGATCTTCAGCCTGCTTGGTGATGCCGCAAACGGTGTAACCATCGCGGAGCCCGCCCGCGCGCTTCTCCTTCTCGCCATTCCGTTTGCCACGGTAGCCCGTCTGCTTCGTCTTGGTCAACCAACCGCTTTTGACGAGCAGCCGCAGGAATTTGCAGAATAATCCAAAAAATTTCAAAAAAGACTTGACATACCGTAAATTGTATGATATACTCTGTAAAGTGTTTTGCTTTACACCGATACCAAGACGGTGTCGGCACGGAAAGGCGCGGTATGTTTGAGAAAGACTTGAAGATCGCTTGCTTGCTCGACTTTTACGGCGAAGTCCTCAGTCAGAGAAAGCAAACCGTTCTCTCCTTGTATTATAATGAAGATATGTCTCTCGCAGAGATCGCCGACGAGGTGGGGATCTCCCGTCAAGGCGTGCGTGATCTGATCAAGAAGGCGGAGGAGGAGCTCCTTTTCCTCGAGGAAAAGCTGGGGCTGTTCAAGACCTTCCGCGAGGCACAGGGACATCTTCAGAATCTGTCAAAGCAGCTCGAGGATATAGGCGCATCAAGCTCCCTCAAGAGTGAGGTGGAGGCCTTGACCCGCCTGCTGGGACAGTAAGCCAAACACATCCCCAGAAAGGAAGGTAATCCTATGTTTCAAAGTCTTGGCGACAAGCTCGCAGGCGCCTTCAAAAAATTCCGCAGTAAAGGAAAGCTCACCGAAGCCGACGTCAAGGTGGGAATGCGCGAGATCAAGCTCGCCCTTCTGGAAGCCGACGTTAACTTCAAGGTGGTGAAAGATTTTGTCAACACCGTATCTGCCCGCGCCGTGGGAAGCGACGTTCTCGAATCCCTCGTCCCCGCCCAGCAGATCGTGAAAATTGTAAACGAGGAGCTGACCAACCTGATGGGCGGCTCGCAGTCCAAGCTGACCATTGCCTCGAAGCCCCCCACAGTCATTATGATGGTAGGTCTTCAGGGTGCGGGTAAAACCACCCATGCGGCAAAGCTTGCGGGACTCTACAAGTCCCAAGGCAAGAATCCGCTTTTGGTCGCGTGTGACGTTTACAGACCCGCCGCTATCAAGCAGCTGGAGATCGTAGGCGAGACCCTCGGCATCCCCGTATTTTCTATGGGAACCGACGTCTCTCCCGTCAAGATCGCGAGGGAGGGTATCAAATTCGCCGAGAAAAAGGGACACGATATGGTGTTCATCGACACCGCAGGTCGCCTTCACATCGACGAGGAGCTGATGGAGGAATTGAAGTCCATCAAGGCGGAGGTTTCCCCCACCGAGATCCTTCTTACGGTAGACGCTATGATCGGACAGGACGCGGTCAACGTGGCAGAAAGCTTTAATGAGCTTCTGGACATCACGGGCGTCGTTCTGACAAAGCTCGACGGTGACACCCGAGGCGGTGCGGCACTTTCCATCAAGCACGTTACGGGCAAGCCTATCAAGTTTATCGGAACCGGCGAAAAGCTGGACAAGATCGAGCCCTTCCATCCCGACCGTATGGCATCCCGTATCCTCGGTATGGGCGACGTTCTTACGCTGATCGAAAAGGCGGAGCAAGCCTTCGACGAAAAGAAAGCGAAGGAGCTTGAGGAAAAGATCCGAAAGTCCACCTTCACCTTGGACGATTATCTGGACCAATTCGCACAGCTCAAGAAAATGGGCGGCGTGGACCAGCTTGCAGGTATGCTCCCCGGCATGAACGCGGGCGCTATGCGCGATGCCAAGGTGGACGAAAAGCTGCTGGCGCGTCAAGAGGCAATTATCAGGTCCATGACAAAGCTTGAGCGCGAAAAACCTGGTGTTCTTAACGCCTCGCGCAGAAAACGCATTGCCGACGGAAGCGGCACCTCGGTAGAAGAGGTCAACCGACTCCTCAAGCAATTTGATCAGGTGAACAAGCTGATGAAGCAGTTTTCCGATCCCTCGAAGCTGGCGCGCTTCACCAAAGGAAAGATGAAAATGCCGTTCTAATAAAGAATCGGACTTTTTATAAAATCAAAAATCTATTAAATTTTATTTTGGAGGAAATTACCCATGGTAAAAATCAGACTGAAGAGAATCGGTGCCAAGAAGGCGCCCTTCTACCGCGTTGTTGTTGCAGACAGCCGCTACCCCAGAAACGGAAGATTCATTGAGGAGATCGGTTACTACAATCCTATTGCAGAGCCCGCTCAGCTTTCCATCGATGCTGACAAGGCAAAGAAGTGGATCGGAAACGGCGCACAGCCCACCGAGACCGTAAAGGCTCTTCTTAAGAAGTCCGGCATCGTTGACTGATCCCGATCGGAGATTAGGCATGGCAGATTTGAAAGCAACCTTGACCGACATTGCAAAGGCAATCGTTGACAGTCCCGACGAGGTCACGGTCGTACAGACCGAGGACGAGAGCGGTATTACACTGGTTCTCAGCGTTGCCCCCGACGATATGGGAATGGTTATTGGCAAGCACGGAAAAATCGCGAAGGCGATCCGTTCGCTGATCAAGGCAGCTGCCGGAAACACCAGCAAAAGGGTCAATGTCGAAATCAAGTAACAAACGAATATTTGCCCGATTTCTCGGGGCAATGGCGAAATGAGCCGGAAAGAGGGTTGTTGTGTTCACAGCAGCCCTCTCTTTCTACAAGGAGGACGCGTGCATTCCATTGATACCATACTAATTGAACATCACATTTCGCCAACTCTGGTGAGTAAAGCACAGAAGGAAGCCTTTTCCCGTTATCTCTCGCTGTCAAAAAGCGGAAGCATACGCGACTTTTTGGTTTTTCTTGAAACCTATGAAAAAGAGCTTGCCACGGTAACGACGGAGGTGCTTCATATTGCGAGCCGATTGGAAACGGTTGTTTCAGCAATGCTTGCCAGCCTTGAAGAAGCTCTTGGCGCGGATCCTTCCCAAGCCGTCCTGTTTTCCGATTCCTATCCCTCGTCGACACTCACCGAACGGCATCTGAAGATTCTGAACAGTCTTCAGACGCAGATCGGCGAGCTGGCAGCGGTAGCTCTTCTTATCGGGAAGCTTCGGCAGCTTGCCCGCCGATCGGTTTGCTCGCCCGACCTTGCGATGGAGACGACCCTTCGGTATATCGCCCTGTGTGAGGGTGATTCCGACACACCGCTCCGCTCCGTATACCGCGATCTTTCCGAAGCCTCTCCGTCTTTCGGAGAACGCGTAGCCGTCCTTTGGGAATCCCTCGAGGCGCTGATCGCAACCCTGGAGCAGTCGGTGTCCGAACTCATGGTTTCCTCCTCGCGCGTCCTTACGCGTGTCAACAAAAAAGAAAAACCGCAGACGGAATATTTCAAGCTTCTCCGCGCGGAACAGATCAAGCTTCACAACCAAAAGAATGCGATCAATCAAATGAAAAGCGAGGTGCAGTATGTCAAAATATTTGATGTCCTTTGATCAAGGAACCACCAGCTCACGTACCATTCTCTTCAATCTTCGCGGAGAACCGGTTTCCTCTGCCGCATATGAATTTGAGCAGATATTCCCCAAGGAGGGCTGGGGCGAGCACAACCCCGGTGAGATCTGGGGCTCCCAGCTCCGTTCCGCCAAAAAAGCAATGGAAAAGATCGGCGCCTCCCCTCGTGATATTGCCGCCATCGGTATTACCAATCAGCGAGAAACCACCATCGTGTGGGAGTGCTCCACGGGAAATCCCGTCTACAACGCCATCGTTTGGCAGTGCCGAAGGACTGCGGAGTTTTGCGACAGCCTGAAGGCACAGGGATGGACGGAAGCCATCCGCCGCAAGACGGGACTGATCATCGATTCCTATTTCTCCGCCAGCAAGATCAAATGGATCCTCGACAACGTAGAGGGCGCGAGGGAGAAGGCGGAGGCGGGCGAGCTTCTGTTCGGCACTGTTGACACGTGGCTGATCTACAACCTTACGGGCGGTCGCGTGCATGCCACCGACTATTCCAACGCCTCCCGCACCATGCTGTTTAACATCAATACCCTGGATTGGGATGACGAGCTCCTGTCCCTGTTTAATGTTCCCCGCGCTATGCTTCCCGAGGTCCATCCCTCTTCTTTCCTGTTCGGCACCGCGGATCCGTCGGTGCTCGGCGGCGAGATCCCCATCGCGAGCGCCATCGGCGATCAGCAGGCGGCACTGTTCGGTCAGGGCTGTCACAAGCGCGGAGACGCCAAGAACACCTACGGGACGGGTGGCTTTCTCCTTATGAACACGGGCGAGACCCCCGTGTTCTCCGAGAACGGTCTTGTAACCTCGGTTGCGTGGGGACTTGACGGAAAGGTCAACTACGTTCTCGAGGGATCGGTCTTCATTTGCGGCGCGGCGATCCAATGGCTCCGCGACTGCCTTGGCATCCTGTCAAGCGCCGCCGAGAGCGAAGCGATCGCCTCACAGGTAAAAAGCACGGGCGGCGTCTATTTCGTTCCCGCCTTCGTAGGGCTCGGCGCCCCCTATTGGGATCCCTATGCCCGAGGCGCGATTTACGGAATCACACGAGGCACCACCCGAGCGCACATTGTCCGCGCTACGCTGGAGGCTATGGCGTATCAGACGGTTGACGTGCTTTCGGTTATGCAGAGCGAGGTGGGACAGTCCCTATCCTCCCTTCGCGTCGACGGCGGTGCCGCCGCCAACGAGCTTCTGCTCCGTTTGCAAGCCGATTATCTCGGAGTTCCCGTTGTCCGCTCCGCCTGTATCGAAACCACCGCCCTCGGTGCCGCTATGCTGGCGGGACTTACCGTCGGTTGCTTTTCCACGAAAGCCGAGCTTGGCGCCGTTGCCAAGGCAGGTAAGCGCGTTCGTCCGCACATCGACGAGGAGCAGCGGCAGGCGGCTCTCGCGGGCTGGCACGCCGCAATCAAGCGAACGCTGATGCAGATAGAATCATGAGGTAACCATGCAGTATCAAAATCTCCTCTTCGACCTTGACGGAACCCTGACCGATCCCGGTCTCGGCATCATCAATTCGGTAGCGTATGCCCTCAATAAATTCGGGATCACCGTATCGGACCGTTCCGCCCTCTTCTCCTTTATCGGTCCCCCTCTCATCGAGTCCTTTATGCGATTCTATTCGTTCTCCCGAGAGGATGCCGAGCGCGCCGTCGCTTACTACCGTGAATATTTCAGCGAGATCGGCATTTTTGAAAACACACCCTATGAGGGTATACACAGCACGTTGGAGCAGCTTCGGTCGAGCGGAAAGCGGCTTTTCGTCGCCACCTCCAAGCCCGAGGTATACGCCAGACGCATCACCGACCACTTTTCCCTTACCCCTTATTTTGAGTATATTGCCGGCGCCAGCTTTGACGAAACGCGCTCGGAAAAGTGGGACGTCATCCGCTACGCCCTTGACACCTGTGAGCTTCGGGACAAAAGTCGAACGGTTATGATCGGTGACCGCAAGCACGATATGCTGGGTGCCCAAAAGACGGGACTTGACGCCATCGGCGTGCTCTGGGGCTACGGCGATCGGGAGGAGCTTGCCTCGGCAGGTGCCACCCATATCGTAGAGACCCAGGAGGCGCTCACGGCACTTCTAACGAAATAAAAAAAGACCCGCAGAGCATGCTCTGCGGATCGATTTTCAATCGTTAATGATCGGTATCTCTGTTGGATTTGATGGCAATGCCCTTTCCCTTTGTCGCAGACGGCGGTTCTCCAAAATACCTGCGATAGACGGTACTGAAATAATTCTGGTCATTGTACCCGAGGAGCATTCCGACCTCCTTCACACTCCTGCCCTTTTCTAGAAGCTGTCTTGCGTGACGCATACGCAGGCTGGTATAATAGTTCATCATACCCATTCCCGTATACCGAAGGAACAGCTTTTGCATGGTGGAAACACTCATACCGCATTGCTCTGCGATCTGCGTGGCGGAAAGACGCCCCGAAAGATTTTGATGCATAATGGCAACCGCCGCGGAATACAGCTCCGCGCGTCGGTCCTGCTCTACCACGGGATAGGATTCCTCACGGTTCAGAAGACTGAGAAAATAATTTTCCAGCCGATTGACCACACTCTGTACTGCCGCCGCGCAGGAATCATCCATCATTCTCACCAAAATTGTCCCCTTTGTCACAAACAGCTTGCGAAGCTCACGGACAAGCTCAATAATGGTGTCCGCCGAAGGGAAGGTACAGATGCGGTGGGTGTCAAGATGAAAGCCGTATGCCGTAAAGGAAATGATCAAAAAGTGAAGCGGCTCATCTCCGCCCTCGTTCCAGATGCGGTGAAACTCCATCGGAGGATGAAAGATCATTTGTCCCGCTCGGAGGCAATGCACGGCTTCTCCCGCGGTAATTCCCGCCTTGCCCTTCAGGATGAACACGCATTCCCAGAAATCGTGCATCTCTCCCTTGAACCAAAATCCCTCCGGTCTTACGTCTACATACGCAGAACAAAAGGCGGTGATTCGCATCACCGGCTGAATTTTACAAAGAGGATACCGTTTTACTTCCATAAGTTCTCCAAATTTACGAAAAATTAAAGAATTTATACACAAAAACCTATATACATTTGTTTTTATATCGTGTATAATAAATATATCATAAAGAAAAAGATCTGTCAACAGCATTTTTTATATTTTTCTTTTCCTGAAATGCCCGAATTTGACAGAGAACACACAATACCTGTCACAACGGAACGATCCCCTGTTCCTTATAATGAAAAAAATTTCTTTGAAAAGGAAGTGTACTTATGAAATTCATTCTTTGCAAAACCTATGACGAGGTTACCGAAAAGGCCGCCGAGATCATCGCGAACGAGATCCGCGAGAATCCTTCCGCCGTCCTCGGTCTGGCGACGGGAAGCAGTCCCATCCGCGTGTACGAGCGTCTTTGCGACCTGTACAAGGCAGGCGAGCTTGACTTCTCCGACGTTCGCACCTACAACCTTGACGAATATCTTCCCATTGACCCCGCAGATCCTAACAGCTACTGTGCCTTTATGCACAAGCACCTGTGGGACAAGGTAAATCTCGCCCCCGAGAACGTACATATTCCCGCCGGCAACACGCCTCTTGAAAATGCCGAGGAGGAGTGCCGCCGCTATGACAAGATGATCGAGGACGAGGGCGGTATCGACCTTCAGCTTCTCGGCATCGGACGCAACGGTCACATCGGCTTCAACGAGCCCGCAGAGGCACTCGAGCTTGGCACCCACACCGTAACCCTCACCGAAAGCACCATCGCGGCAAACTCGGTTCTCTTTGAGGATCCCAACCAGATGCCCCGTCACGCCGTTACCACCGGTCTTGGCTCCATCTGCGGCGCCAAGAAGATCCTTCTGATCGCAGGCGGCAAGGACAAGCACGATGCCATCACGGGCCTTCTCAACGGCGAGGTCACCACAATGCTTCCCGCTTCTCTTCTGAAGCTTCACCATGACTTCACGGTCATCTGTGACTACGAGGCATACTACGGCGAATAATAGAAAACGTAAAGGGAATGCGGCACACCGCATTCCCTTCTTTTTATTTGATTTTCCTACACTCCAGATAGTATCGCTTATCCTCCGCGTGCCCCATAGAGAAGGTCTTGCGAGGAAGCGCGCCATCACAAATAACCGTTTTGAAAAGCTGATCCTTTTCCATGCCGTCGAACAGAAAGCCGATGGCATTCTCACGTCTGGCAAGGCTTTCGGTCACCTCGACGCCGTGAATATAATCCACCGACGCCTCGGGATGCTCTGCGAGGTAGCCGTCGATAAAGGTCTGCAGCGTTCCCACCGTCAGCTGTTGTATCGGGTGACGGAACACCAGACTTCCTTCGCCGCCCGCGTGGATATATTCTACCTTCTGAGGACGTTCCCCACCGTCAAGATTGCTTGCATATTCGCGCAGCGCCTCCAGGACCGCTACGGGAGCAATATCAAACATCACGCGATAGATGGGCTCAAAGCGGAGAGCCTCATCGTGAAGATTGACGATCTCCACCAAGGCATAACGGGCAGGATGCTCCTTCGCCGCCTCCCCGAGGGACGCCTTGATCTCCTCGTACGCCGCCTTTGCCGACGCCAGGGAGTGATTGCCGTCGCCAACCGCAAACAGAAGCGGCTCGTACGCCTTGCCGTAGCGCGCCGCCATCGCCTCGGGCGTGATCAGCGCCTCAAGTGCGCCGTCAAGCTCCGACCTTGCCGATCGATCCAGCCAATAGCCCTTGACGTGACCGCCGTCAAGCATCAAATCAAAATCATACGCCACCTCAAGGGATTCCGCCCGTGCCGCAATAGGCTCAATCACGGTTCTCGTGGGATCGTCAACCAGAACCATTACGTGAGGAAGCTCAACGGATGCCTCTCTCCGAATTGCTACACGGGGCGGGATCCGTTCCAGCACCGTTCCCTCAGTAGCGCGGATCAGCGCCGTCGTCCCCTTTTGATACTCATATTGTTCAAGATCAATACAGCCGACAATACCGCGACGGATCGCACCGTCGCTCATCGTTCTCTCAAGGTAGACCATACTGTCCTTATGCTCTTGCAAAACTTCCGAAAGATAGCAGTTCATCGTTCGGTTGATTTCGGGGATCCGCGCTTCGGCTTGCTCCAGATACACCTCGGGCAAAATCAACTTCAGCGTCGAGGGCCGGTCACCAACCGTCTCCTCCACCGCTTGCCAGTATTCGGGCTCTCCCGTGTGCTGATCACACGCGATCACCGCCCATTTGGTGCCGTCGTATCTTGAAAAATCGGGGATCAGGATATCCGCCGAAAAGAAATGCTTGCTCATATAGCGCCTCCCGAAAGAAATATACGTTTATTGTACCATATTGCCTCGCCGTTTGCAATCCCCCGAATTCATTTTTCGTGAATTTGCAAAAATGTCTATGAAAAAAAGCACCGTTCTCGCCTCGTTTTGTTCAAAATGTCCTTTGTTTTTTTGCAATTTTTTTGGTATAATAAGTATATGGAGAGATTCTCTTCCAAATTCAGAGAAAAGTAAGGTGACAGCAAGTATGGAAGCCAAGCAGATCAAAAAAGGACAGTACGTAGTATACGGAACCAACGGCGTTTGCCACGTGGATGACGTCTGTGAAATGGCATTTCCCACAGGACAGGAAAAGAAGTCCTACTTGCTTCTCCGTCCCCTCTCGGACAACGCTTCGGTCATCTATCTCCCAAGCGAAAACCAAACACTTATCGAAAAGCTTCGTCCCACGCTGACCCGACGGGAATCGGAAGCACTTCTCGCTTCGGCAAACGAAAGACAGTTGGAATGGATCGAGGACAGAAAGCTCCGCATCGGCACCTTCCGCGATATGATTCAGCAAAGCCATCCCGTCCAGCTTCTTTCCCTCGTCCGTTGCGTATGCGCTCGCCGCGACGAGCTGGCGGTGCAAAACAAAAAGCTTGCCAGCGCGGATCGCGAGGCAATGGAGGCAGCCCTCAAGGCGGTATGCGAGGAGCTTGTCTTTTCCCTGGAGCGTCCTCGTGAGGAAATCATCGAACAAATCGAGAAGACACTCGCCGTTCGGCTATAAAGAAAATGAAACCGTCATCCGACCTGCATCGGGTGACGGTTTTTATTATACCGTTTCAATTTTTGCCGCAATATCATCGGCGCTGATCCCCGCCGTTTTGTAGATACTCTCGCAAACAGTCTGCTCGGCGAAGGTATCGTCAAGTGCCATAACGGCAAATCTACGGTGAGCAAAGGACTCTCTCTCCGTCAGCTTGTCCATCAGTGAAATTCCGAAGCCGCCCGATCGGATCTCCTCCTCCAGCGTAATAACCGGGCAATCGATTCCCGACAGCGCCTCGTCCACAAGTGTCGCTAAGGCACCGTAGGGCTTGATGCACTCGGCAAGAAGGATGCCTACATGAACGCCCCTCTCCGCAAGGATTGCTTGCGCGTGCATTGCCTCGGAAACGATCTTGCCGTGGGTGATGATGACGGCATCAAGCGCGGCTCCCACCTCGAAATCGCGGCGCAGACCCACAACGCCGTGAGAAGATTCTCCGTAAAAACGGGAAACGACCGCAGGATCTTCCCCCCCCCTCGGATAGCGAATGGCAACGGGACCGTCAGCGGAAAGCGCCGCGCGCATTGCCGCCGCAAGCGCACCGTAGGTGGCAGGCGTATAGATGGTCATATTGGGGATCGACGATAAAAAGGAAACGTCAAAAATACCGTGATGAGTGGGGCCGTCGGACGCGTTTAAGCCCGCTCGGTCAATGCAGAAGCAAACAGGAAGATTCTGCAAGGCAACGTCGTGGATGATATTGTCATACGCGCGTTGCAGGAAGGTGGAATAAATAGCCGCCACGGGACGCTTTCCACCCGCCGCAAGCCCTGCCGCGAAGGTAACGGCGTGAGGCTCGGCGATCCCCACGTCAAAAAATCGCTCGGGAAACTCCCGACTGAATTCCTCCAGCCCCGTTCCGCCGCACATAGCCGCCGTGATAGCGCAAACGTCGCCGTTTTCCCGTGCCATTTCGCAAAGAAGCCTTCCGAATTCAGAAGAAAAGCTATCGGACGAAGCCCTGTTTCCCTTGGGGGAAAGCCCATGATAACGGTCGGGATTCTCCTCGGCAGGCGCGTAGCCCTTTCCCTTCTGGGTCTTGACGTGAATGACAACGCTGTCGTTTTGCTCCTTGGCAAGACGAAGAATGCCCTCCATCGCCTCCATGTCGTTGCCGTCAACAGGTCCTAAATAATACAGACCCATTTTCTCAAAGTAATTACTTCCGTAAAGCAGATTTTTCAGCGTCCGCTTCACCTTTCGAAGACCGCGGCATATATATTTACCAATGAGAGGAATGGCGTTCAGTACCTTTACCGTTGCCTGCTTGGTCAGAAAATATCCCTCACCAGAGCGGATCCTCGCAAGGTTCTCGGCAAAGCGACCGATGTTATGGGAGATCGACATCTCGTTTTCATTGACGATCACGATCAGTCGCAGCCTGCTGTCACAGTTGTTGAGCGCCTCGTGGATCATACCGCCCGTCAGCGCTCCGTCACCGACCACCGCAACGGTATAGGCATCCGAGCCGTTCAGGGCGTCTGCCTCGGCGAAGCCAAGCGCCGCCGAGATGGAGGTAGAGCTATGACCTGCGCCAAAGCAATCGTGTTCGCTTTCAGTGCGTTTTGTAAAGCCGCTGAGTCCTCCGCTTTGACGGAGCGTTTCAAATTGATCGCGGCGTCCCGTCAGAAGCTTGTGAACGTAGCTCTGGTGTCCTACGTCGAAAATAATGTGATCGTGAGGCGTGGAAAACACACGGTGAAGGGCGATAGAAAGCTCCACCACACCAAGATTGGAGGCAAGATGTCCGCCCGTCTTCTCCACCGATTCCACAAGAAAACGACGAAGCTCGTCCGCCAGCGGAGCAAGCTCTTCCTCCGCAAGCGCCTTCACGTCGTCCGGTCCGTTTATTCGATTCAAATATTGGTACTGTTCAATATTCGACATACAAAATCCTTTTTCTATTCAATCTCTTTGTATTGTATCATACTTTGCTTGGTTCGTCAATCCCGAAAGGAGCCATTATGTCTTATAAAATTCTTCATAGCCTTTTTGCCGAATGTCTTGCGCGGGACTATCGAACGGTAGAAAATGGGGCAAGCTTCAGCGTCACCGTGGAGGACGGAACGCTTCTGCTCTTTTTTGAGCCAAGCAACGGTCGCGAGGATTGGGATAACAATCTGAATTTCCGCATCCGTCCCTATGACGATATGGCTCCCGTTTGGTACTGTCACGCAGGCTTTCTGAAGGTTTTCAAAAGCGTGCTTCCCTACCTCGAGCCGTATATTTTATCGCAGGAGGTACGCCGCGCGGTCACGGTTGGCTACAGTCACGGCGGTGCCCTGGCGATCCTCTGTCACGAGGCGATCTGGTTTCGCCGCCCCGATATACGCAGCCGCGTCAAGACCTTTGCCTACGGCGCGCCGAGAGTACTTTACGCCCCCATTCCGAGGGCGGTCAAAAATCGGTTTCGTGAGCTATATCTCATTCAGAACGAGGGCGATCTCGTAACCCATCTGCCGCCCGCCGTTCTCGGCTTCCGACACGTGGGAAATATCATCTCCATCGGCGAGAGCGGCGCCTATAACGCCATTGACGCCCACCGTCCCGAGAGTTATCTTGCCACGTTATACGCAATGCGTTAGGCTTCAAAGAAACGTCGGATATCCCCCTCGGTGCAATTGGCTTTTCCCTGAATAAAGGGGAATTTGCCGCCGCCGTGGCCCCGTAGCGTATCGCACAGCCGCTTTTTCCAGCCGTCAAAATCCTCGCCGTTATAGGTAGCCACAAAATAGTATTCCCCGTCTTCCGCAGGGGAAAACGCGGCGCAAGCACCGCCCGCCTTTGCCATGGCAGCGGTGACAAGCAGTCGAAGATCGTTCGTATCCATTCCCTTTTCGATAAAAAGAAGGTTGCCTTCGGTGGATCTCACCGCCTCTGCCTTGCAGGCGATCAGCTCACGGCGCAAGCCAACGAGCTTATAATTCGCCTCGGCAAGGTCCGCCCACAGCTTCTCAACTCCCTCGGCGATCCGCTCCCTCGGAAGCGAAATGCGATTGGAAATTGCCGTAGCGCGGGCAAACTCGGCATTGAACTCGTCAAGAGCGTCAAAGCCGCACTTCATATGGATGCGCGTGCCACCCTTGTAACGGATGGCGAAGATCAGCTTGATCATGCCGATCTGTCCCGTTCTCGCCACGTGGGGCGCACAGCAGGCGCAGGCGTCCACCCCCTCCACGGTGACGATGCGAACGTTCTCCGAAAGCTCCAGCTTAGCTCGGTAGGAAAGCGTGGCAAGCGCCTCGGCGGTGGGATAGGTCACCGTAACGGGATGATCCTCATAGACCACGCGATTCGCCTCGCGCTCCACAAGACGGAGCATTTCCTCGCTCACCTCGCCGTCAAGATCCATGGTCACGTCCTCACTTCCCAGATGGAAGCCGATATTATTGTAGTCGTAAAGGGCATGAAACAGTCCCGAAACGATATGCTCGCCCGTGTGATTCTGAATGTGGCGGATACGCCGTGCCTCGTCAACCGTGCCGTGAACGACAGCACCAATAGAAAGCGCCCGATCCACGACGTGCAAAAGCTCGTCCCCTTCCGCACGCACCTCCATAACGGTCGCCTCGCCGAGAGTACCCACGTCGGAGCGCTGACCGCCCCCCTCGGGCGCAAACGCCGTTCTGTCAAGCGTTACGGCAAAGCCGTTCTCTATTTCTGTGCAGGTTAAAACGCTGGCATCAAATTCCAACAAGGTTCCGTCAAGATCAAATAATTTCTCTGTCATAGCCCCAACACCTTTTCGTAAAATCAATTTATTGTATCATATTTTTCCTGTTTTGTAAACTCCGTCCACTATTTTGCATATGATTTTATTAACGAAATCGGAAAGGACACACTGTTTTGAAAGTACAAACCGCCTCTCTTTATTCTTCCCTCCTTCGGGATCGCTATCCCGTCGCCACCGCGTGGGTGAACGGCGAGGACACACCGTGGAGAGGGCATATCCGTTTTTTCAGAACCCCCATTGGCACCGTAGTTTCCGCGGAGCTTCGCGGTTCCGCCTCCCTACAGGATCTGTCGTTCTCGGTGGGAAGCGGCAGCCGTCTGACCACCGCCAATCTCGCCCCGCTTTCCGCGGATAGCGAAAGCACTACCTTCGTAGGCATCACCCACCGCTTCGCCGTAGAGGATCTTCTCGGGAAAACTGTGACCTTACGCGCCACGGCGGACGCCGTCCCCTCCCTCTCGGCGCAGGGACTCGTTTGCCCTGTCGGAATCGCGCAAAACGCGTAAGGGACTTGACAAATCGCCCGACTTCCTTTATACTTAAGTGTCACCAAATTTGAAAGGAAGTCACTATGAAGCTGGTTGCCACTTGTCTTTTTGGACTTGAAAAATTACTGGGAAATGAGATCGACGCGCTGGGCTTGCGGCGTCTTGAGACCATGGACGGCAGAGTCACCTTTGAGGGCGAGCCACAAGACATCGCCCGTGCCAATATCAATCTCCGCCTTGCCGAGCGCATTTACATTCTTCTCGGCTCTTTTCCCGCAACGAGCTTCACCGAGCTGTTTGACGGCACCAAATCCCTTCCGTGGGAGGATTTTGTCGGCAAGTACGATGCCTTCCCCGTCAAGGGACACGCCATAAAAA
>JBGVFO010000056.1:0-2962 GCA_045121195.1 Eubacteriales bacterium | reverse complement strand
CAAACATATGCGTCAGGAAATCGGTGCGAAGACCGAAGCAAAGAACGGGGACGTCAAACTCGTCCACGATGCGCCGAAGCTGATCGATCTGCGCCGCCGCAAGAAACTGACACTCGTCGGCGATGATCACGTGGTGACTTCTCTTGCTTTGGAATTCCGTATACAGATCGGTATCTCTTGCGACCACGTACGCCTCTGCCTCAAGACCGATGCGGGAACGGATGATGCCCACGCCGTCCCGATCGTCAATGGCGGGCTTGATCAGCCAGACCTTCATCCCTCGCTCCTCGTAATTGAACTTGGTGATCAGCGCGTTGGCTGTTTTTGAGGAGCCCATAGCTCCGTATTTGAAATAAAGCTTTGCCATGTCAATTCTCCTTTTGCTTCTTTCCTAACTTCGCAAAGAATTGGAAGGTCATTGGCCACAGCACGCCACCCACGATAACCATCAGGAAATAGCGAACGCTTCTTGCCACGAACTCATTGACAAAGAGCGCCTCAAGGGGCGATTTCAAAAGGGATTTGACGGCAACGACGAGAGCCAGACCGCCCACCACCTTGAGGATCTGCGCCCACCAGACCGCCCGGGTGTCAAACCGCGTCCACTTGAGATCCACAGTATAGGTGGCAAGCAGGCCCAAGGCACAGCCGAGAAGGGTGAAGCCGTTCTTTCTCGCCGAGATCAGATTGTGAACCGCATCCACGTGGTAGACCTCCTCGGGGAACGGGAACAGCATCACGAAGCAAACGTAGGCGATCATAACGCCGAGGAAGGTGAAAAGAATGGCATACATAACCTTGGGAGATCTCTCCGCCTTTTTGAACAGCGGATACGCCGCGAGCACAAGAAGCGTAGCAATGCCGAGGGACACCAGCACGTCTGCAGGCGTATGCACGCCGAGATACATACGGGAGAGTGCCACCAGCGCCGCCAGCACGATCATGCCGACGCGAAGCGCCGTGCTTTTGCTCATTCGCGCGATACCGCCGAACAAGCCCACCGCCGTCTGGGTGTGACCGCTGGGGAAGGAATATCCGCTCGCCGCTTCCCTTGCCGACTCCACGATGGTGAAGTTGGGATCCTTGACCCATGGACGGGGCACGCGGCAAAGGATCTTCAGGAACTGGTTGATCACCGTTCCGATAAATCCTACGCAAAGCAGATAGTATCCTTTATACTTATTGACGCACCAGAAAACGATCATACCGATCGCCATGAACACCGTTTCCTCGCCGCACAGAGTGATCAGCGAGAACAGAAAATCGCACACGGGATTCCGCAGACCTTCCAAGAAGTACAAAAATGACATGTACGCACGCACCCTTCTTACAATTTGATTGACGCATTCGATCAACCGTTTTCATCATACACGAAAAAACTGGGATTGTCAAGTTTTACCCATGCATATTTTTTCATATGCGTTCTTATCCAAGCAAAAAACATATAGACAATGCTCACGCGGCTTCTACTATTATTATTTGAGATAAGGCTTGCCCGTACTTCTTCCCCGGTGATAATAATTGAAGTGGTTGGGCGGATCTATCATTTCTCTTGCGAAATAAGAAACGCGATGAACGAAGGCGTGGGTTGGAACTTGTAAACGACCAGACAAACCAAGGCATCCGCCTCCGCCTTATTGTTTACAAAATTGTGTTGAAAGAAAACGGATTTCATGATATAATGTTAGACAACAACTATGAAGGAACGTTTATATCATGACAAACAACAAAGAAAGGCTGGGGACCGCCCCCGTGGGCAGGCTTCTGTTCAGGCTTGCCGTACCCACGGTCATCGCCCAGCTCGTCAACATGCTATACAATATCGTTGACCGCGTCTACATCGGTCATATTCCGGAGATCGGCGATCTTGCGCTTACGGGCGTGGGCGTTTGTATGCCCATCATTATGATCGTGTCGGCGTTTGCCGCTCTGGTCAGCTCGGGCGGTGCGCCGAGATCGTCCATCTTTTTGGGCAAGAAGGATGTGGAGAGCGCCGAGCGAACCCTCGGTGGTTGCTTCGCGCTGCAGCTGATCGTTTCCGCGGTCCTGACGGTGGTTCTGCTTCTTTGGAATCGCGACTTCCTTTTGGCGTTCGGCGCAAGCGAGAATACCATCGAATACGCCACCGACTATATGAGCATCTACGCCATCGGAACGGTCTTCGTTCAACTAACCCTCGGTATGAACGCCTTTATCACGGCGCAGGGCTTCACGAAAACGTCGATGATCTCGGTGATCGTGGGCGCAGTCACCAATATCATTCTTGACCCCATCTTTATCTACGGACTCGATATGGGCGTTCGGGGCGCGGCGTTGGCAACCATCATTTCGCAAGCCCTTTCCTGCGCGTGGGTGATCACCTTCCTGTGCGGCAAAAAAAGCATTCTAAGGCTGAAGCCAAGGAACCTGATCCCCGCCCCGCGGATCGTGCTTCCTTGCATTGCCTTGGGAACCGCCACCTTCATTATGCAAGCCAGCGAGAGCGTGATCTCTATGTGCTTCAATGCCTCCCTGTATGAATACGGCGGTGATATTGCCGTTGGCGCTATGACCATTCTCACAAGCGTTATGCAGTTTGCCATGCTCCCGCCTCAGGGCATCGCCCAAGGCGCACAGCCGATCCTCAGCTACAATTACGGTGCCAAAAACGCCGATCGCGTCAAGTCGACCTACAAGATCTTGCTCAAGATCTGCCTTGCGTACTCCTTGACCATATGGGCGGCGGTAATGCTCTTCCCCGGCACGTTCGTTTCGATCTTCAACTCCAAAACGGAGCTTGTCGCCTTCGCTTCCCGCGCACTTCGTATCTACTTTGCGGGTATGGCGTTCTTCGGTATCCAGATTTCGTGTCAGATGACCTTCGTTTCTCTTGGAAACGCACCCTCCTCGGTGATCGTTGCGGTAGTCAGGAAATTCGTGCTTCTGTTGCCCTTGATCTACGTTATGCCCCACCTCGTCAACG
>JBGVFO010000055.1:0-9872 GCA_045121195.1 Eubacteriales bacterium | reverse complement strand
TAGATCACTTGTCTTCGATATTTTGGCGCAAACACAATATGATACTTGCAATTCCATGTGGTGTGTGCTATACTGTTTGTGTCAATTTTCATAATTGACCTCCTTCTATGTTTATTTTACTTGCGGTTGGCTAGACCCGCTTGTATTGTAGCATAGAAGGTGTTTTTGTTCAACGGCAAAAGCCTCTTTGGAACCACCCGCTTAGCGGGTGGTTTTCGTTGTACAATAAAAGAGCAGAGGCAAAATTTGCCTCTGCTTTTTACAAGCAAAATTAACAAAATAACCTTTGACATTTTGTAGAAAATGTATTATAATAAGGTAGCACGAAGGATTCTTTTGCCGACAAGGAGAAGGTATGCCAAAATTTTTTGTTGAACCGAATCAAATAGAAAACGAAAGAGTAACCATCAGAGGAAACGATGCCGCGCACATTTCCTATTCCTTGCGAATGGCAAAGGGAGATCACATATGGGTGTGTGATGGGCAAAACAGAGAATACGATTGCGTTCTCTCGGAGTTTCTCCCGGACCTTGTCATTGCGGACGTGGTAGCCATACGGGAAAACTCCAGTGAGCCGTCCGTCAAAATTTATCTGTATCAGGCTCTTCCCAAGGGAGATAAGCTGGATACCGTAATTCAAAAATCGGTGGAATGCGGTGTTTTTGAAATTGTACCGTTTGAAAGCGAACGGTGCGTCGCAAAGGTAAAGGCAGACGCGGAAGAAAAAAAGACCGCAAGACGAAACCGTATAGCCGAGGAAGCGGCAAAGCAATGTGGAAGGGGCTATATCCCCCGCGTTTCGAAAACGGTCTCTTTTAAGGAAGCGCTCCTTCAAGCATCTGCCGCTGACCTCGCGCTGATCTGCTACGAAGACGAGGAGGGAACTACCTTAAAACAGGCATTGCATAAGAGAGCGGGGGAAGGAATCCACACCGTTTCCATTATGATCGGTAGCGAAGGCGGATTTGCGGAAAATGAGGTTGAAGACGCAAAAAACGCTGGAATTTTGCCCGTTAGCCTGGGGAAAAGAATTCTTCGAACCGAAACTGCACCAATCTTTGCGCTGAGTTGTCTTTCGTATCACTTTGAGCTTTGAGTAATAATAAATAAAAATAAAAGAAAATTTTTTGATAATTTCCATAAAAATATTGAAAAACCTATTGAAAAATAACAAAAAATGTAGTAGAATATAGGTCAGTATTAACAACTGCTATAGAAAAAGCGAGGAATTTTGTATGTCGAACAGATTGTTTCAAGGCGTTATCCATCAAATGAAGGATGCCATTGATCGAGTGATCGGTGTCATTGACGAGAACGGCGTTATTATTGCCTGTTCTGAATTGGTGCGCGTTGGAGAAATCAAGCAAGGTGTTAAGGATGAGCTTGCTTATTCCTCTGATACCGTAGTTTCAGAGGGCTATACTTATAGACCGATTCAGGTGGGAGTCAAGGGTGAGTACACCGTGTTTGTCGAGGGCGAAGACAAAACGGCGGATAAGATCTCCAAGATCCTTACCATTTCGCTTGGAAATATCAAGAATCTTTATGATGAAAAGTACGACAAAGGCTCCTTCATTAAGAACATTATTCTTGACAACATTCTTCCCAGTGATATTTACATCAAGAGCAAGGAGCTTCATTTCAACACCGAAGAGGTTCGCATCGTTTTCCTCATCAAGTTCTACGGAAAAACGGATATGATGCCCTTTGAGATGCTTCAAAATATGTTCCCCGACAAGTCGAAGGACTACGTTATCAGCGTTGGAGAGCATGATATCGTCCTGGTGAAGGACATCAAGCCCGGCACCGACACCAAGGAGATCGAAAAGATCGCCACAAATATCGCGGATACGCTCAGCACCGAATTTTACACCAAGGTTGCCATTGGTATTTCTACCATCGTGGACAATATCAAGGATCTGGCGCGCGCATACAAGGAAGCACAGGTTGCACTCGACGTCGGAAAGGTGTTCGAAACTGAGAAGAATATCGTAAGCTATGAGAATCTCGGCATAGGAAGATTGATCTATCAGCTTCCCACTACGCTCTGCGAGATGTTCTTGCAGGAGGTCTTCAAAAAGGGAAGCCTCGAGTCTCTTGACCGTGAAACGCTTATGACCATTCAAAGCTTCTTCGAAAACAATCTGAACGTGTCCGAAACCTCGAGAAAGCTGTTTGTTCACAGAAACACTCTGGTATACAGACTGGAAAAGATTCGCAAGCTTACCGGTCTTGATCTTCGCGAGTTTGAACACGCAATCACCTTCAAGGTTGCCTTGATGGTTAAGAAATATTTGAATTCGAAGCCTAGCAAATTTTAATTGACAATGTAAGCGAAACGGGCGATTGCAATAGAAGTCCGTTTCGCTTATGTGTGTCATTTGCGAAAACAGAGAACGAAATCGATTGGGAGAAGATATTATGAATAACCCAAATGAAAAGAATGCCGTCTTAGACGTTTCATCAGCGCCACAGCAAAAGAAGCCTGCGGGTTGGATTGGAGTAGTTTTTGCCGTTACATTGGTTGTTGCCATTGTCCTCACGGCATTGACGACATTTTCCTTTACGGTTAATACCTTTTTGCCCGAGCCCGAGGAAAAGCTGACAGACATTGAGATCCTTTCGGGGCTGATGGAAGAGTATGCTTACTTTACACCCGAATACGAGGAGATGAGTATCGCGGCGCTGAAAGCCTTCATTGCTTCAAGCGGCGACAATTACACTGCGTATTACACGGATGAAGAGTATGCGGAAATACGAGCTGAGCAGGAAGGGCGTTACGTTGGTATTGGCGTAACGGTTCTTGAAGATAAGATCACTTATGAAGAAAAAGAGATAACGGTTCTTAAGATCGTTCGCATCTCCAAAAACTCTCCTGCTATGGAAAGCTCGCTCTCGGTTGGTGATTATATTTATTCCATCAACGCGGGGGACGGAGCGCAGCTCGTTAACGATATCGGTCGGGAAGCGGCACAAAGACTGATCCGCGGCGAATCGGGATCCACCGTAACCATTTCCTATTTGACAAAAACGGAGGATGGATACGATCTTTTACAGGCGGGATTGATTCGCGCGGCGGTAGAGACCGTTTCCGTAGAAGGTAGGATATCCGAGCTCGATCCGTCGGTTGGTATCATCCGCATTTATCAGTTTGACCTGACCACCCCTACACAGTTGTGTTCGGCTATGGATTCTTTGATTGGTGATGGAATCCAAAAGTTTGTTTTTGATTTGCGAGATAACAGAGGCGGTGACCTGCGGTCTATTGAGGCTTGTGCCAGTTATTTCGTGAAAAACGGTGATGTTATTCTCACAAAAGAGGGTAAGCACGGAAACGAAACTGTTTTTGCAGGATATAGAAACTACACGGATGAGTATGCGTCCTGCAGTGTGCTGACCGAGGACATCGGACAGTATCGCAATTATGATTTCGTCACCCTTGTAAACGGGAATACGGCAAGCGCCGCGGAGTTGTTTACGGCGGTTCTTCGCGACTATGAGCTTGCCGAGGTTGTAGGCGTCCAGACGTATGGAAAAGGCTCGATGCAGAAGTATATGGAGCTTTCCCCGTACGGTATGAAGGGCGTTTTGAAGCTTACGACCCACCTTTATTATCCGCCTTGCGGTCAAGGATATCACGGAGTCGGAATCGTTCCTGACTTGATCGTTCCTCTTGGGGAAGGCTTGGAGATCAACGAGATCGACGAATGGGATGACAATCAGCTTCTCTGCGCGATCGGTCTTCTCTTGCCGCCAATCGAATAATGAAAGAAACGCGACCGATAACCGCGAAAATTGTTATCGGAGAAACGGAGCAATGAATATGTCAACCAAAGCAAAACAGATGCTGTACACCCAAGAGGGCTATGATCTTCTTGTCAAGGAATTAAACTATTTAAAAGGCGAAAAACGCGAGGAAATAAAGGAATCGATCGCTTTGGCGCGCTCTTTCGGAGACCTTTCCGAGAACGCGGAATACGATGAAGCACGTAACGAGCAGGCAAAAACCGAAGCGCGTATCAGCGAGCTGGAGCAGCTGATCGAGAATGCGGTTATCGTTGACGAGGCGAGCATTGATACCTCCGTCGTCAATATCGGTTCTACTGTGCTGGTATATGATCTGGACGAAAAAGAGGAGATCGAATATAACATCGTTGGCTCGATCGAGGCAGATCCTTTTTCCAATAAGATTTCCGATCAGTCTCCCATTGGCAGAGCGGTAGTCGGAAACAAGGCGGGAACCACCGTTTCCGTTGAGGCTCCCGGTGGAACCATTCGTCTGGAGATCCGTAAGGTTTCCAGAAAGTAAAAACGAAAGGACTCAAAAAATGACAGACATGAATGTATCGCCTGCAGCTCCCGTTGAGGAAGGGGATTTGAATGAGATTCTCCGTATCCGCAGAGCGAAGTTGAAGGATCTTGTAGATGCGGGCGAAAACCCCTTTGAAAAGGTTCGTTTTGATTTCGACACCTACTCTACACAGATCAAGGATAATTTTGAAGAATACGAGAATAAGGACGTTGCCATTGCGGGACGAATCATGAGTCGCCGTGATATGGGCAAGGCGAACTTTATCGATGTTGCTGACGGCAAGGGAAGAATCCAGTGCTATATCAAGATCGACGAGGTTGGTGCAGAGGTCTTTGAGCAGTACAAGAAGTGGGATATCGGTGACATTGTCGGCATTACCGGCTTTGCCTTCCGCACTCGCAGAGGAGAGATCTCCGTTCACGTAAAGACAATAGAGCTTCTCGCGAAGTCCCTGCTTCCTCTTCCCGAAAAGTTCCACGGACTCACCAATACTGATCTTCGTTACCGTCAAAGGTACGTGGATCTCATTGTAAATCCCGAGGTCAAGGACACCTTTATTAAGAGAAGTCAGATTCTCAAGGAAATCCGAAACTATCTTGACGGCAAGGGCTTCCTCGAGGTGGATACCCCCATTTTGACGCCCTTTGAGATCGGTGCGTCTGCCCGCCCCTTCATCACGCATCATAATACGCTTGATATGGATATGTATCTCCGTATTGAGACCGAGCTGTACCTGAAGCGCTTGATTGTAGGTGGTATGGATCGTGTATATGAGGTTGGACGTATCTTCCGTAACGAGGGTATGGATACCAAGCACAACCCTGAGTTCACCTCCATTGAGCTGTATCAGGCGTTTACCGATTACAAGGGGATGATGGATCTTGTCGAGGAGCTTTATAAGCTACTTGCCGAGAAGATCTGCGGATCCTTGAAGATCACCTATCAGGGGAATGAGATCGATATGGGCAACTGGGAGCGCCTTACGATGGTTGAGGCTGTCAAGAAGTATTCCGGCTGTGACTACAACGATTGGGCAACCGACGAGGACGCCAGAGCGTGCGCCAAGAAGATGCACGTGGAGGTTCCCGCAAATGCTACAAAGGGAACGGTTCTTGTCGAGCTGTTCGATGCTTATGTTGAAGAAAAGCTGATCCAGCCCACCTTTATTTACGACTACCCCGTAGAGAACAGCCCTCTGGCGAAGCGCAAGGCGGACGATCCTGCGTTTACCGAGCGCTTTGAATATTTTATTAATGCTACTGAGTTTGGCAATGCCTTCAGCGAGCTGAACGACCCCATTGATCAGAAGCAGAGATTTGAAAAGCAGGTTGCGGCAAAGCGCGCCGAGGATCCCAATACCACCGCACAGGTAGACTACGATTACGTCACCGCGCTGGAATACGGTATGGCGCCTACGGGCGGTCTTGGCTTCGGCATTGACCGATTGGTCATGCTGCTTACCGATAGCGCGTCTATCAGAGACGTTCTGCTTTTCCCCACGATGAAGCAGATTGATTAATTCCCGTATCCAAACGACACAATTTGATAATTCAAGATGAGTCAATAAAAGCGGCGGGAGAAATCCCGTCGCTTTTTAGGAGGATTTATTATGAATGAGAAATATACCGATAGCGATATTCGTTTAGGCGGAAAATTTTTCGAGAAGCTGGATAACTTTTGGTACTACCATAAATGGAAGGTCATTATAACGGTCTTTGTTGCCTTTGTTCTTTCCGTTTGCATCTTTCAATCCTGCACCCGTGAAACCTATGACGTGCAGGTCTTGTATGCCGGTCCCTTTTCCTATACGGGAAGCGAAAAAGCGGCGGCAGCAGAAGAGCTTGAGAAGGTATTACCTCGGGATTTTGACAAGGACGGAGAGAAAAACGTGAATTTCATCGCGTATAACGTAATGTCAAAGGAACAAATTGCGGAATTAAAGGAGCAGTTAAAGAACGATCCCGAAAACAAGGATCTGATCTTGGATACCGGTTACTATGCCTCTGAGCATGAAATGTATTCTTCCGCAATTATGACAGGGGAGTATGCCGTTCTCTTGATCGACGAGTCCCTTTATCAGAAACTTGCTGATGACGAGGGACGTTTACGTAAGCTTTCCGATGTTTTTGCCGAAGTTCCCGCGTGTGCCTTCAGCGAATACGGGATTCGTTTTTCCGAAACGGCGCTTTATAAAAACTCAGAGCAGCTTGGAAGATTGCCGGATTCTATGGTTTTGTGCTTGCTGAGCCCCTACGTCATGGGCGGAACAAGCAATAAAACAGCTTACGCGCAAATGACCGAGATGTTCGTTTCTATGGCGGCGGATCAATGATGAAGATGCGCGTAGATAAATTTTTAACAGCAACGGCGACCGCAACACGAAGTGAAGCGGCAAAGGCGGCAAGGCAAGGACGAATTTTCGTCAACGATCTCCCTTGTAAAAGCACGTCACAACAGATTGATCCCGAAAAAGATACCGTCAAATTTGACGGAGCCGTAATCGAGTATCAACAGTATATTTACATTCTGCTGAACAAGCCGGCGGGATACGTCAGCGCTACTGAAGACGGGAGAGAAAAGACGGTTCTGGAGCTATTGCCCGAAAAATTGCGATCCGTCGGCTTATTCCCGTGCGGACGCCTTGATAAGAATACCCTTGGCGTTATGCTGCTCACGAACAACGGTGTATTGGGGCATCAATTGCTTTCTCCCAAATATCACGTAACCAAGGTATACCGCTACGAAGCGCGGGATCCGCTCACGCCAGAAAACTCCCTTCAGTTGGAGAGAGGCGTTCCGATTCTTGACGGCTATGTAACGCAACCAGCAAAAATCCAAGCATATGAGGATCGGCATCAAGGTGAAATCTCAATAACGGAAGGGAAGTACCACCAGATCAAGCTGATGTTTGAGGCTGTAGGAAACAAAATCATAGGATTGGAACGAATTCAGTTTGGTCCGCTGACATCCGACGGAGCTCTTGCCCGCGGTGAATGGCGATATTTAACCAAGGAAGAAATACGAGCGTTAGAAAATCATTGCAAGTAATAAGGTGAAACTATGGATATCATTAAGACGTTAGCAACAGAATTTAAGTTGAAGGAAGCCCAGGTGGAGAACACCGTGGCGCTTATTGATGAAGGAAACACCATTCCCTTTATCGCCCGTTACCGAAAAGAGGTAACGGGAAGCCTTGACGACGTTGTGCTTCGCGATCTGTTCGATCGGCTGACCTATCTCAGAAATATCGAGAAGCGTAAGGAAGAAGTGAAAGCGCTGATTGCCGCACAGGAAAAGCTTACCGACGAGATCAGCGCCGCGATCGACGCGGCAAAAACAATAACGGAGGTAGATGATATCTATCGTCCGTTCCGTCCGCACAGGAAAACACGCGCATCGGTTGCCAGAGAAAAGGGTCTGGAGCCGTTGGCAGATTTGCTGATGCTGCAGGACGAGATTTACGAGCCATCCTTAGAGGAGCTGGCGAAAGCCTATGTCAGCGAAGAAAAGGGCGTTTCCGACGCAGAGGAGGCGCTGAAGGGCGCTATGGACATCATCGCAGAGAACGTTTCCGACAATGCCGAATACCGCAAAGAGATCCGCAGACTTACCTATGATTTTGGCTTTATCGTTTCCAAGGGCGTCAAAGAGGAAGACTCTGTTTACGCGCCCTATTATGACTGCAATGAAAAGGTTAGCAAGATCCCGTCTCACCGCATCTTGGCAATGAATCGAGGCGAGAAAGAAGAGTTTCTCAAGGTCTCTGTTGAGATCGATCCGAATCTGATCCTCAGCTACCTTTTCAATCAGATTTTAACGGGAAAGAAAAGTCCTGCTCAAAAGTATATTACAGAAGCGATCACAGATAGCTATGACAGACTGATTGCACCCTCTGTAGAAAGGGAGATCCGCTCCGATTTGTTTGAAACCGCCTGCGAAGGCGCTATTAAGCTGTTTTCCGATAATTTGAAGCACCTTCTGATGCAGCCGCCGCTGAAAGGAAAGACGGTTCTTGGCTTCGATCCCGGTTATGTAAACGGATGTAAAACCGCGGTAGTTGACCGAACCGGCAAGGTCATTGATACTGCCGTTGTATATCCTACGACAAAATCAAAATCCCGAATTGAAGAAGCAAAGAGGATTCTTGGCAGAATGATCCGCGCCCACAAGGTGGATGTAGTTGCCATCGGAAACGGAACGGCATCCAAGGAAAGCGAGATATTTATTGCCGAGCTCCTTCGTGAGGTTGATCGCGACGTGAAATACGCCGTTATCAGCGAGGCGGGCGCATCGGTTTATTCGGCATCTAAGCTTGCGGCAGAAGAATTTCCCGACTTTGACGTTATGCAGAGATCTGCAGTCTCTATTGCGAGAAGAATGCAGGATCCTCTTGCGGAATTGGTGAAAATCGAGCCGCGTTCTATCGGCGTAGGTCAATATCAGCACGATATGAAGCCGGCAAGACTTGATGGCGCTCTTGGCGGCGTGGTTGAAGACTGCGTAAACAGTGTGGGCGTGGATGTAAACACCGCATCCTACTCGCTCCTCTCCTATATTTCGGGTATTAATCTTACAATGGCAAAGAACATCGTAAAATACAGGGAAGAGAACGGGGAGTTCCAAACTCGCGCGCAGCTTCTGAAGGTGCCGCGGCTTGGCGCGAAAGCGTATGAGCAGTGTGCGGGCTTCTTGAGAATTCCCGACGGAAAAAATGCCTTGGATAATACCGGAGTCCATCCCGAGTCGTATGAGTCGGCGCGCTGCCTCATCGCCAAGTTTGAATACACGGACGATAACATCAGAACGGGCGGTCTGAAGGATATTCGTCAAAAAGCGTCTGCTTACGGCCTCGCAAAGCTTTGCGAGGAGCTTGGCATCGGCGCGCCTACGCTGAACGATATTCTCGGTGAGTTGGAAAAGCCCGGGCGGGATATCAGAGATTCGTTGCCGGCACCCGTTCTTCGCGATGACGTGCTGGATATGGCGGATCTGAAGCCGGGAATGCAGCTTACGGGAACGGTGCGGAACGTTATCGACTTTGGCGCGTTTGTGGACATCGGGGTTCATCAGGACGGATTGGTTCACATTTCCCAAATCTCCAATAAGTTTGTTAAGCACCCCTCCGACGTTTTGTCTGTCGGAGATGTTGTCACGGTCCGCGTATTAAGCGTCGACCTTGCTAAAAAGCGTATTTCTCTGACAATGAAGCCGGAATAACTCTTTTGTTTAATATATTAAAAAGTGATATTCGCGGAAAAAGGCTTTTGTCACAATCCATTCACCAAAATTGTGCAATATAACCAAATACCATTCGTAAATTTTGGAGGATTGCCATCTTTTATTTTGAGGGGAAATCTGCTATAATATTATTTGTTAAAAGATAGGAATCTGTAAGCATTTACGGTTCATAAATAAGGAGGAAAACAACCAAATGGCAAGCTTGTCACTGAAACACATTTATAAAAAGTATCCCGGTGGTGTTACCGCGGTTTCTGACTTTAACCTTGAGGTTAAGGATAAGGAATTTCTCGTTCTCGTTGGTCCTTCCGGTTGCGGTAAG
>JBGVFO010000054.1:0-7707 GCA_045121195.1 Eubacteriales bacterium | reverse complement strand
GTAGAGATACAAAGAGCTCGATTACGGGAGAGGTCAAAACCTTCTTGTAAGAAGGTTTTAACAATTCCCAGAACTTTTCAGGCAGGGGCACAGCTTAAGTCATTTTGGTTCCTTCTCGGCACGAGAAGGAACCATCCGCCTGCGCCAGCAAACGCCCAAGAATGCAAGCATTCTTGGGCGTTTGCTGACAGGCTGACGGAAAACGCGAAGCATTTTCCGTCACAAAATGACGTGAAGTTCAGCGAAACCCATATGCGAAAGTTTGCTCAAGCTTTTCAAAGCTTGCGAGTCAAGGGCAGAGCCCTTGGCGCCCACCGCAGTGGGCGAAACTCTCCGATAAATCAAAATTTATCATTTACCCACGCAGAAGCGGGAGAAGATGTTGGACACGATATCGTCACTGACAGCGCGGGAGTCAAGCTCGCCCACCGCCTGCATGGCACGCTCCACGTCAGCGGCGCAGAGCTCCTCGGGGAAGCCAGCCTCCAGGGATCGAAGCGCCGCGTCCAGGGACGTAAGCCCGCGGGCGATGGAGGCGTACTGTCTGGCGCTTGCCACAACGGCATCGTTCCGCAAATCAAGATCGCCGTCGAGAAAGCGCTTTTGCACCTCGTCCTCCAGCGCCGCAAGTCCGTTCTCCTCGCGCACCGTCACGTAGATCACCTTGCCAAAGGATTTTTCAAGCACCTCACCGATCCGTCCCGCGCCAAGGTCACTTTTACTGACCACGGGAATCACCAACGATCCCATCGGAGCAAGGCGCTCAATCAGTGCATAGTCCTCCTCGCAGGGCTCGGCGGAGCCGTCGAACAGCGCCAGGATCAGCTCGGCGTCGGCAAGACGCGCCTCGGCACGCTCAATTCCGATCCTTTCCACAACGTCCACGTCACCGCCCCGCAGTCCCGCCGTATCGCAAAGACGCAGAGTTACCCCACCAAAGGGGACGGTTTCCTCCAAAATATCACGGGTGGTGCCCGCCACGTCGGTGACGATAGCGGCATCCCGCCCCACAATTCGGTTATACAAAGAGCTTTTGCCCGCGTTGGGACGGCCGCAGATCACGGTCACGATGCCCTCGGCAACGGCGTGTCCGCTTTTGTAGGTGTTGGCAAGGGTCTGCAACGCCGTCCGCTCTGCCGTGAGCATCTCACGGAGGGAGTCGGCGGAAAGACCCGACAGATCCTCGTCGGGATAGTCGATCTTGGCGTAAAGACTGCCCAGAATATCGCACAGTCTTCCGTAGATCTCGCGGCACCGCGCCGCAAGCTTGCCCTCAAGCCCCGCACGGGAGAGCCGCATCTGATTGCGATTGTTGGCGTCAAGCAGGGATGCCAGCGCCTCGGCGTGAGATAAGCCCAATTTCCCGTTCACAAAGGCGCGACGGGTAAACTCCCCTGCCTCGGCAGGTCTTGCCCCCGCGGCAAGAATGGCGGAAAGCACCGCCTCGGTCACAAGCACACCGCCGTGACAGCTGATCTCCACGGTATCCTCGCCCGTAAAGGAGCGCGGCGCCCGAAAGACGGTGGCAATGCCGTCGTCAATGCACTCGTCGGCGTCGAAAATACGTCCCCAAACGGCGCGGTTTGCCTCGGTGTCCGCAAGTCGCGTTCCGTTTGCCGCGCGGAATACGCCATCGCAGATGGCGAGGGCGTCAGCACCGCTGACGCGGATGACGGCGACGCCGCCCTTGCCGCGCGGCGTGGAAACGGCGGCTACGGTATCAAGAAAGCCCTTCATTCTCCGTCACGCTCCTTGGCGTTCTGAAGAATGGCAAGCATGTTTTCGTCGGGAGAAAAGCGAATGTACACAATATCCTCTCCGTCGGCAAATTCCAGCAGCCACGAGTCCACGGGACGGGCGTCCACGCAGTAGTTGTAGATCCTTTTCCCGCGAGGCGGCTTGTTTTCCCCGTTCCATTCCTTGACGGAAAGAAGCTGGGAAAGTCCAAGACGGCAAACGGTGGTTCCCCCGCGACGGGTGATCTCGGTGACGGTAAAGTCCACGCCCCCATCAACCTCCTCTACGCGGTAGAGGTAATAGCGAAGCAGATAGCGTCCCATCAGCATAATGGAAACGGTCAGCATGCAAATGGCGAGAAACTGAAACAGCCACGGCATAGGCATAATATCCTTCAGCCCCGACGCGCCAAACAGCACGAGGGCGCCGAAAAACAGTCCCATACAGAGAGTCTTGATCCATTGATTCTTAGGGGTAGGCATATATTCGTAGGTCATAGCGTTGACTCCTTTTCCGAAATCTTAAAAATATTATACTATATTTTCCTCCTTTCATCAAGGGCTTTGCCCGAAAAACCCTTGAAAAAGTTGGTTTTCTGTGCTACAATGGGGTAATAATCTGAAGGAAAGAGGTGTTCGTATGGAGTACCGCACGGAACACGATTCTATGGGCGAGGTCAAGGTGCCTGCCCACAAATATTGGGGCGCGCAGACCCAGCGCAGTCTTGAGAACTTCCCTATCGGCATTGAAAAGATGCCGACGGAGGTCATCCACGCCTTCGGCGCTATGAAGCTTGCCGCCGCACGCGTCAACGCCCGACTTGTCCCCGAACGCATGACCGAGAAAAAGAAAAACGCCATCGTCGCCGCCGCACAAGAGGTAATGAACGGCAAGCTGGACGACCAATTCCCTCTCGCGGTCTGGCAGACGGGAAGCGGAACGCAAAGCAATATGAACGTCAACGAGGTCATCGCGCGGCGGGGCAACGAGATGGGCGGCAGTCCCCTTCTCCACCCCAACGACGACGTCAATATGTCGCAGTCCTCCAACGATACCTTCCCCACCGCCATGCATATCGCGGCGATCCTTGCCACCGAGCAGAGCCTGATGCCTGCCGTGGAAGATCTTGTGGCGACCCTCCGCCGTCTTGAGGAAGAAAACGAGGGCATCGTCAAGTGCGGACGCACCCACCTGCAGGACGCCACGCCCATCGCCTTTTCCCAGGAGATCAGCGGCTGGCGCGCGTCCCTTGAGAAGGATCTTGTGATGATCGCGGACACCTTGGAGCATCTGCGTCCTCTCGCCCTCGGCGCCACCGCCGTGGGAACGGGGCTGAACGCCCCTCGCGGCTTTGACACCGCCGTTGCCAAGGAGCTTTCCGATCTGCTCGGCACCCCCTTCGCCACAGCCGAAAACAAGTTCCACGCCCTGACCTCCAAGGGCGAGCTGGTCACGGCACACGGCGCCCTCAAAGCGCTTGCCGCCGACCTTATGAAGATCGCCAACGATATCCGCTGGCTTGCCAGCGGTCCCCGACTGGGTCTTGCAGAGATCACCATCCCCGAAAATGAACCCGGCTCCTCCATTATGCCGGGCAAGATCAATCCCACCCAGTGCGAAGCGGTCACCATGGTCGCCGTTCAGGTCATGGGCAACGACACCGCCGTAGGAATCGCCGCCTCTCAGGGCAATTTCCAGCTGAACGTCTTTATGCCCGTCCTCATTTATAACTATCTGCAATCGGTGCGTCTGCTTGCCGACGTCTGTCGCTCCTTCGAGAAAAATTGCGTGCGCGGCATCAAGGCAAACCGTGAGAAAATGCAAAAAAACCTTGGCAATTCCCTGATGACGGTAACGGGGCTTACCCCTCATATCGGCTATGAGAACGCCGCCCGCGTGGTTCACAAGGCGCATAGCGAGGGCATCACTCTCCGCGACGCCTGCACCGCCCTCGGCTATCTCACGGGAGAGCAGTTCGATAGCCTGTTCCATCCCGAAGCCATGATCTGACCTTCAAATTTTGATTTATCGGTGGGTTTGATTTGACGAAAGGGCGACATACAAACCTTGTAGGGGGCGACGTCCTCGGCGCCCCGCGACGAACGGATTTGCAATTATAAAATTGGTGAAAGCCTTTTGTGATAAGGGTTTGAACATAGCCATGAACAAAATCAAATTTCGTTGTTTTCGGGTCGCCGGGGACGTCGACCCCTACGGTGTTAGAGGGTTTCGTTCGTTTTCGGCGTAGCCATAACACACCAACAAACATCAATTTCCTCACAGATACCAATCGCCCCCGCGCAATGCGCGGGGGCGTTCCCTGCTTTATTTCTTATCGAAGTATCTAACCAGATGGAACAGCTGTCCGTTCACGTCCTTCATGGTATCCATAACCTCGTATCGGTTCATGAAATTATCGTAGATACCCTTATTGGAGCCGAGATTAGAGGTATCTCCCTCGCCCTGATAATGCACCTTCATCTCGGGTGCCTCCTCGGCGGGGACGATCTCTCCCGTCTTTACGTTATAATACGCCCAGATCGCGCGGCTCTTATAATCGTAAACGGTATACAGGTTGCCCTCGGCGTCGGCGTAGACCGTCTGGTCGTTATCGCGGAAGCGATACCAGGTCCATCCCACGCATCCGCGGCACTCCAGCATCAGAAGGATATAGTTCTCGTAGTGGATGGCGCGGTCGCGCTGGGTCTTGACGATCCAACCCGCGTTGGTCTGGTTACGAAGCTCGTATCCGTTCATATCCTTTGCGCCCTCTGCCTTGGCGTAAAACTCGGTCACGAGGAAGGGTCTGCCCGAGAAACGGAGCATGCACTTGATGGTGTCCATAGAAGGTTCAAGACCGCCGTAGAGGTTGACGGTCATCACGTCCACGAACTGTCCCGCGACGCGGAGATAGCCCTCGCTGGTCTTGTTCCAGGCGTGGATGCGGCAGCCCATATACATATGGTTACGGTCAACCGATCGAAGGGCGCCCTTGATCACGCGGAAATAGCGGTCGTAAACAAAGCCCTTGAACTCCTCGGAAAGGGCGGGGGTAATATCCTCAAGAGTAGGCTCGCCCTTGCCCGTCCGTGCCGCAAGGAAGCTCCACGCGGCGGCGTAGGAGAAAGCATTGACAGGCTCGGTGGGATCGATGGTGAGGTAGCACTCCAGCATATTCTGCTGGGCGGCGATCTCATTGTCGGAATACCAGCCGAGAATGCGAGGATCGTTCACGTGAGGCGCTACCACCTCGACGACCCGCTCCTGCATAAAGGTCTCGAAATCGGGGTCAAAGACGTTCATGGTGTTGTTGTGGCGGAAGGCAGCGGAGCCACCCGTGGAAACGCCCAGGGCCAACGTCTTCATATACAGATTGATACCGCCCGTGGAAAGCGCCGCCACCTGCTTGCCGTAATCGGCGATGAGAAGCGCGTTGCTCACCCAAACGGTGTTGATGCCCACGTCGCGCATTTCGTCGCAGACGGTGCGATAGAAGCTGTCCTCGCTACCGTACTTTTCCAGCGCCACGCGCTTCTGATTCTCGGTGGAGCCCAGCTGCACCGTGTTCATACCCACGGAGAAGAAGGGGTATCCCTCGGGATCGATAATATAGGTGCGACCCTCCAGCTCCTCGGTGTGGAAGAAGCCGGTCGCTTCGCCCCGAAGCCCCACGTTGACGGCGCCGCCGTACTTGCCAAGCTCACAGGGCTCCCCCTTCTTGAAGTCGCCCAGGGTTTCCATGGAACGGGCGTAGATGCGGCGGTTCCACTCGGCGGTGGGGGTGCTGGACTTCCAGTCGGTGCGGATGGTATAGGCACCGTTGGGCGCGGTGATATCCGCAGGCTCAAGATCCACCGTTTCATAGGTCTTCTCGTAGGCGGCGGGGTAGCCCTCTCGGATCCACGCGTCTACCAGCGCCTCGGCGTGTGCCCAAGGCTCATAGCCCTCGTTTTTACGGGTGGTCAGCTGGATTTTGTTTTGATAACGGGTGTTCATATTGGCTCCTTTCTTACGCCCTTGGGGCGTCCTCCGTTATGGATCGGTATTCTTTTTCAAGCGTATCGGCAAGCTCGTCCTGCCTGCCTGCGCGGAGGGTGTCGATGCACTCCCGCACGACAGCAACGCAGTCTTCCCTTTGCTCCCGATCCTCGGGGTGATCGGGCGTGGGGGCGAGAAGGCGATACAGGGTGGCGTAGACCTGTCCCACCGCAAAAAAGTGGGTGCTCTCCTCCGCGAGAACGGCATCGTTCAAAAGCAGAACGCTCCGCGCGTCCTCGCACCATTCACGAGCGTCCTCCGTCCATCCGTCTGCCAGGAAGGCTCGCGAGAGAAGCATAGCGCTACGCACAAGACCCAGACAGTACCGCACCTGTCGGCGGTCCCGCCCCGTCACCATGGCATAGCTGATATTGGTGGCGCCGTTCAGCTTTTCAAACAAATGATACGCAGTGCTCAAAAGCTCACGCACACCCTCGGCATTTCCCTTCTCTAAAAGGATCTCGCCAAGTGCCACCAGCATACTCGCCCATAGATAGGTCAGCTCCTCACAGTCGGTGTGTTTGACCAGCTCGCGAACGTATTTCACGGTAGGGCGCAGAATCTTTTCTGCCGCGTCGTAGTATTCAAGGTCGACGGCACTGTTGCAAAAGTCCAGAAGCGCCGTCAGAAATGCCAGAATCTCCCCGTTGGAATATCCGCCGTCAAGCACGGTGGAAAGGCAAAACATCCGACGTTCCAGCCAGCCGTGGGCGAGGATCGGATCCTTTGGGACGCCAAGTCCCTTGCCGTAGACATCAGCCAGCTTTTTCATGGCGTCGGTCTCTCCGCGCATAGCGGCTCTTTGAATCATCTCCACGGCGCGGACGGGGTCAGCCTCCACATGAATGCCGTACAGATAAGCCAGCCCGATGCAAAAATCGTGGCGCCCGTCCTTGGGCTTGTCTGCCACGGACGCCTCGCGGATCTTTTGACGAAGGGCGTCGATGAGGGCGTCGCTCCGTCCGTCTATAAGCCCGTCGCGGACGTCTTTGTCCGCCTCGTCGAAGGCGCCTCGGTCGGTGAACACCATTTCAGCCGCCAGAATGGGCTTGTTTCGCTCGCGCGCCCAGGGAAGCTCCTGCTCGCGCACATAGTTGTCTTCGTTTACAATGTTGGGGGTGACCGCCACGGTCAGCACGTCGCATTCCTCGATGGCACGGCGGATCTCGTCGTTAAAATCCTCACCCGGCGTCAGATATTCGTCATACCAGATGCCAAGATCCACGCAGGAATCGTTTTTGTGGATCAGCCGCATCAGCTCGCGTGCCTGATCGCGGTCTTTTTTGCGATAGCTGAGGAAAAGACGGGCGGAAAAGGCAGCAAGGATCTCGTCCAGTTGACGGTCCCGAAGCAACGCGCTCTTGAGGAACTCCTCCAGCTTGGTTTCATAAGGAAGGGCGTTCGGATCGTCGGAGACCCTGTCAAGGCAGTGCTTGGTGCCAAAGGTCTTGTTGAAGCGGTCGGCAGCACCCCTTTCGCACAGAATGGGAAGCAGCGGAATGTTGTTCGCAAGGGCAAAAGGCACCTCGCGGTCGCGGGCATCGTTCGCGCTTTCAAAAAGACGGGTGGTGACGGGAACCACGAAGAGCTTCATTTCCCGAAGATCGTCGAGGGACGTCTGCTCGTCCGCGGAATCGTTATACCATACGGCGCAGTTGACCGTCGCAAGAATATCCCCCGCAAGCTCCTCAAAATAAGCCTCTCTGTCCAGAGGGTGAGCCGCAAAATATACCCTTGGCTTTCCTTGTGGCAAATTGACGCCTCGCGTCTTTGGTTTCAGCATTGCCCGCACCTCCTTCCGTCGATTGTGAACCGCACATTCTCATTGTAGCACAAACACCGCCGCAGTGCAAGAAAAACAAGGAAAATTTTGATTTGTCGGTGTGTTTGGTATTACGAAGCGGCGACATACAAACCTTGTAGGGGGCGACG
>JBGVFO010000053.1:0-7789 GCA_045121195.1 Eubacteriales bacterium | reverse complement strand
TGTCGGTTTGATGTCTTTATCGTAGGGGCGAACAGTGTTCGCCCGCCATATACGGAAAAGGCCCAACGAACGGGCGATCAATGATCGCCCCTACGGGTTCGTGCGTTGCCTTTTCGTATCTGCGAACCCACCGATAAATCAAAATTTAAAAACTGCCGAAATTCGGCAAAAAAACCGAAAACTTGCGGAAAATCCTGCAACAATCTCGTAAAAATCCCGCAGGAGCTCTTTACAAAGCGCAAAAAAAGTGGTATCATAGATTGATAACATTTTATCAAATTTTTACAGATATAAATTTCAAGGAGGAAACAACAACATGGCAATTCAAAGAAAAAAGCTGTCCATGGATGGTAACACCGCCGCCGCGCACGTGTCCTACGCGTTCACCGAAGTGGCTGCGATCTACCCCATCACCCCTTCGTCCGTTATGGCTGAGCTGACCGATAGCTGGTCCGCAACGGGTCTGAAGAACATCATGGGCGAGCAGGTCAAGGTAATGGAGATGCAGTCCGAGGCAGGTGCGGCAGGTACCGTTCACGGTTCTCTTGCAGCAGGTGCTCTGACCACCACCTTCACCGCTTCTCAGGGACTTCTTCTGATGATCCCCAACATGTACAAGATCGCAGGTGAGCTTCTTCCCTGCGTTATCCACGTCTCCGCCCGTTGCGTAGCGTCTCACGCACTCAACATCTTCGGTGACCACTCCGACGTATATGCGTGCCGTCAGACCGGTTTCGCAATGCTGGCTGAGTCCAATCCCCAGGAGGTTATGGACCTTGGCGCCGTAGCACACCTTGCTACCATCAAGGGTCGCGTACCCTTCTTAAACTTCTTCGACGGCTTCCGTACCTCTCACGAGATCCAGAAGATCGAGGTATGGGACTACGATACCCTCGACGGCTTGGTTGATAAGGACGCCATCGCTGAGTTCCGCGGACGCGCTCTCAATCCCGAGCATCCCGTCCTTCGCGGCTCCGCAGAGAACGGCGACATCTTCTTCCAGCACAGAGAGGCTTGCAACCGTTACTACAACGACCTTCCCGCAATCGTTGAGGAGTACATGGACAAGGTCAACGAGACCATCGGTACCGACTACAAGCTCTTCAACTACTACGGCGCACCCGACGCAGACCGCGTGATCGTGGCTATGGGCTCTGTTTGTGACGTTGCCGAGGAGGTTATCGATTACCTTACCGCTAAGGGCGAAAAGGTTGGTCTTGTTAAGGTAAGACTGTACCGTCCCTTCGTTGCTTCCAAGCTCATCGAGGCAATTCCCGCAACCGCAAAGAAGATCGCAGTTCTTGACAGAACCAAGGAGCCCGGCTCTCTTGGTGAGCCCCTTTACCTTGACGTTGTTACTGCTCTTGCACAGGGTGGCGTATCCGCAAAGGTAGTTGGCGGCCGTTACGGTCTTGGATCCAAGGATACTCCTCCTTCCTCCATCTTCGCCGTATACGAGGAGCTGGCTAAGGACGCACCCAAGAACGGCTTCACCATGGGTATCGTGGACGACGTTACCGGCACTTCTCTTGAGGAAAAGCCCGCGCCTGACACCGCAGCAGCAGGCACCATCGCTTGTAAGTTCTGGGGTCTTGGCGGCGACGGAACCGTTGGTGCAAACAAGAACTCCATCAAGATCATCGGTGACCACACCGACAAGTATATCCAGGCATACTTCCAATATGACTCCAAGAAGACCTCGGGTATCACCATTTCTCACCTTCGCTTCGGTGATAACCCCATCAAGTCTCCTTACTACATCAACAAGGCTGACTTCGTTGCTTGCCACAACTCCGCATACCTCAAGAAGTACGACATGATCTCCGACGTTAAGCCCGGCGGTACCTTCCTTCTTGACTGCGCGTGGAGCGAGGCAGAGCTTGATGCAAACCTTCCCGAGAAGGTAAAGAGCTACATCGCCAACAACAACATCAAGTTCATCACCATCGACGCTACCACCATCGCTACCAAGCAGATCGGTAACGCCAAGGTTAAGAACACCGTTCTTCAGTCCGCATTCTTCTCTCTGGCTAACATCCTTCCCAAGGACGAGGCGATCGAGTACATGAAGAAGGCTGCATACAAGTCCTACATCAAGAAGGGTCAGGCAATCGTTGACCTGAACTATGCCGCAATCGACGCAGGCGCAGACGCTTACGTTGAGGTCAAGGTTCCCGAGGCTTGGAAGAACGCCGGTGTTGACGCACCCAAGGCTGCTTTCGAGAGCCCCCGTGCCGATCTTACCGCATTCGTTAACAACGTAGTGACTCCCGTAAACGCAATGGCAGGCGACAGCCTTCCCGTTTCCGCCTTCACCCAGTACGTTGACGGTACCTTCCCCCAGGGATCTACCGCATCCGAGAAGCGCGGCGTTGCCGTATACGTTCCTTCCTGGAACCCCGAGGCTTGTATCCAGTGTAACAACTGTGCGTTCGTATGTCCTCACGCTTGTATCCGTCCCTTCGCTATGACCGAGGAGGAGGCTGCAGCAGCACCCGAGGCTACCAAGTTCTCCGCAAAGCCCGTCGTTAAGACCAACTACAAGTTCACCATGTCGGTATCTCCTGCTGACTGTATGGGCTGTACCCTTTGCGTAAAGGCTTGTCCCGTTAACAACAATCCGAAGCTCGGCACCGCTCTTGAGATGGTTCCCGCCGCAACCCAGGCTGACCAGCAGGCTCCTTGGGATTACGCCGTTGCGAACGTATCCGAGAAGAAGGAGCTGATCAACACCACCGTGAAGGGCTCCCAGTTCAAGCAGCCCCTGCTTGAGTTCTCCGGCTCTTGTGCAGGATGTGCAGAAACCTCTTACGCACGTCTGATCACCCAGCTCTTCGGTGAGAGCATGTATATCTCCAATGCGACCGGTTGTTCCTCCATCTGGGGTGGCTCCGCTCCCGCAACTCCCTATACCGTAAACCGTGAGTCCGGCCGCGGACCCGCTTGGGCAAACTCCCTCTTCGAGGATAACGCAGAGCACGGTCTTGGTATCCACCTTGGTCAGAAGACCATCCGCGAGAAGCTCATCCGCAAGGTTGAGGAGATGGCGGCTTCCGATAAGGCTTCCGACGAGTTCAAGGCAGCGGTTGACGCATTCCTTGCAACCAAGAACAGCTCCAAGGAGAACGTAGAGCCCACCAAGGCTCTGATCGCAGAGCTTGAGAAGGCTGCAGCCGCAGGCTGTCCCACGGCTCCCGCTATCCTTGCCGAGAAGGATTACCTTGGCAAGAAGTCTACCTGGATCTTCGGTGGTGACGGATGGGCATACGATATCGGCTTCGGCGGTCTTGACCACGTACTGGCTTCGGGCGAGGACGTAAACATCATGGTATTCGATACCGAGGTTTACTCCAACACCGGTGGACAGGCGTCCAAGGCTTCCAACATCGGTCAGGTCGCACAGTTCGCCGCTGCAGGTAAGGCGATCGGCAAGAAGAACCTTGCAGAGATCGCAATGTCCTACGGTTACGTATACGTGGCACAGGTTGCTATGGGCGCTGATATGAATCAGCTTCTCAAGGCACTGACCGAGGCAGAGGCATATCCCGGACCCTCTATCGTCATCGGCTACGCTCCTTGTGAGATGCACGGTATCAAGGGCACCATGCAGAACTGCCAGCTCGAGATGAAGAAGGCAGTCGAGGCAGGCTACTGGCAGATGTTCCGCTTCAACCCCGCCGCAAAGGCAGAGGGCAAGAATCCCTTCACCCTGGATTCCAAGGAGCCTACCGCAAGCTACATCGACTTCATCAAGTCCGAGAACCGTTACGCACGCCTTGCACAGCAGTTCCCCGAGAGAGCCGAGGTTCTCTTCGAGCAGGCTGAGAAGGCTGCAAAGGCTAAGTACGAGCGCCTGACCAAGATGGGCGACCTCTACAGCCAGGACTAATTGAATAACAAGTAGTTCATTCCCCCGACGGATTTCCGTCGGGGGATTTTTCTTTGCACAGAGAAGGGGATTGTGAAATTTGATGGATCGGTGGGTTTGATGTGACGAAATGGCGAGCATTGAAAGCCTTCTCCAAGAATGGGAGAAGGTGGCGCCGAAGGCGACGGATGAGGTTGCGGGATTTGTACCAATATACGGCTACGCACCATTTTGCAACATAAAAAGGCGCAACCTCACCACCCGCTTCGCGGGAGCCTCTCCCATTCTTGGAGAGGCCTTGCAACGTTACTGCGAACACACCGATAAACATCAATTTCCACCTTAATTTTCCATTTTCAATTTTCCATTCCTCCTTCCCCTTTGGAAGGGGCTTTTTTATTCGCGCGGAGGGGATGCGTCCGCGCGCGGCTCATAAATGGCGGACGAGCGTCATATATATGGGATGAGGTGATGACGTGCGACAGATCATAGACGGCGGAACGCCGCTGATACCCACGTCGGTGGAGCGGCTTTTGCCCGAGGCGCTTCGGGCGGAGATCCCCGCGCGGGCGCGCGGCGCGGTCAACGAGCTCCATCTTCGGGCAGGGGGGCGGGCGTGGCTGACCTGCGGACGGGAAAATATTATCCTTGACACAACGCTTTCCGCCGAGGCACTTGCCGACCTTGTGCTGGCGGCGTGTAACGGCTCTCTCTACGCCCACGCGGACACGGTTCGCGACGGCTTCCTTACCCTTTCCGACGGGGTTCGCGTGGGGGTCGTGGGACGGGCGGTACTGGAAGAAGGAAGGACGGTAAACGTACGGGACGTCAGCGCCCTTTGCTTTCGGATCCCCACCCACGCGTGGGTAGACCCCGCGCCTCTCTTGGCGCTTTTGCAGTCCTTTTCCTATACGAGAGGACTGTTGCTGTTTTCTCCCCCGGGTGGGGGCAAGACCACGGCGCTTCGCTCCCTCGTCCGCGCCCTCGGCTCGGGGGCGTCCCCCCTTCGCGTGGCGGTGGTGGACACACGGTGCGAGCTTGCCCCGGCCCTTTCGGCAAAGGGGCTCTGCGTGGACGTGCTTTCGGGCTATCCGCGGCGGCAGGGCATCGAGATCGCCGCCCGTTCCATGGGGGCGCAGATCATTGTCTGCGACGAGCTTTGCGGCGTGGACGAGGCGCGGACGGTGCTGGAGCTGCAGGGAGGCGGCGTTCCCCTTGTGGCGACGGCGCACGCCGCCGACGTGAGAGGGCTTTTGTCGCGGTCGGATATGGCGCTTCTCCACGGAGCGGGCACCTTTGGGGCGTACGTGAATGTGGATTGGCGGCGGGAGGAGATTTTTCGTGCGGTTTTGCGCGAGGAGGTCGACGGATCGGCGAAATGAACGGGATCATTTACAAGATTTTTGGCGCGCTGGCGGTATTTTTCGTGGCGTGGCTGACGCGGGACACGGTTTGCCGCGAGTCCGACGGCGCCGAGGCACAGCTTGCGGGGTATCTGACCCTCTTTGAGGGGCTTCGACGGGGGATCGCCTACGAGCGAGCGCCCATCGACGAGCTACTGGCGCGGTGTGAGCCCTCAGTTCTCGCTGCCTGTACGGGGAGAGGCGACAGATGCCGCGCGGAGAGCCTTGCGGCGCTTTGCGGGCAGACCGAGTTTCTGTCGGAGGGCTTGGAGGAGATCGTTGCTGATGCCGCCAACCGATTGGGACGGGGCTATCACGAGGAGCAGCTTACGGCGTGCGATAGGTATATCGCGGCGCTCACGGCGCTGCTGGCGGCGTACCGCAAGAAACGGGAGGAGCGACGGAGCGTGACGGGTACGTTGATCTATACCGTCGCCGCCGCCCTCGTCCTTCTGCTTTTGTAAATTTTGATTGATCGGTGAGTTTGCATATACGAAAAGGTAACGCACAAACCCGTAGGGGCGATCATTGATCGCCCGTTCGTTGGGCCTTTGCCGTATATGGCGGGCGAACACTGTTCGCCCCTACGGAAAAGACGTTGCGCTGACAAATATCAATTTACAACCGCAATATATTATCAAAAAACACGGAAAGGTAAGAGAATATGGACATCAGCTTAATATTCAAGGTAGCGGGGGTAGGCATCCTCGTGGCGATCTCGGCGCAGATCCTATCCAAATACGGACGGGACGAGCAGGCGACCTTCGTTGGCATTGCGGGGATCGTGGTGGTGCTTCTGATGCTGGTGGACGAGATCGGCGCGTTGTTCGCGTCGGTTCGGGATATTTTCGGACTGTGAGGCGGTATGGATACTTGGAAGATCTGCGGACTGGCGCTGATCTGCGTCGTAGCGTTTTCGGTGGTTCGCGGATGGGGCAGGGACTTCGAGGTGCCTATGAAGCTGGCTTCGGCGGTGGTCTTTCTGGGGCTTCTTCTGGGACTTGCGGCGCCCCTTCTGCGCTGGCTTCGGGAGATGCTCTCTACGGGGGCGGTCAGCGAATACGGCGAGCTGCTCTTGGGGGCGCTTGGCATCGCCGTGGTGACGGGAGTGTGTGCCGAGGTCTGTCGGGAATGTCGGGAACCAACGGTGGCGTCCTACGTGGAAATGGCGGGACGCCTCGAGATCCTCGTCCTGTGCGTTCCCCTCATCCAGGAGATCTTGGAAACGGTAGGAACGCTTCCCGGAATGGGATGAGATGGACGATTCTTGCGGCGGTAGCGGCGATTCTCGTGGCGATTTTTGCCCTCCCCGCCCGCGCCGAGGACGAGCCGCCTCTTGAAAACGCCTATTCCGAATTTTTGGAGGGGATTCCCGACGATGTGGCGGCGCTTCTGCCCGAGGGCATCTTCTCGGGAAATATGGAGGAAGTAGCGAAGGGCGCGGAGGAGGTCAGCGGCTTTCGGTGGCTGGTCGACACGGTGCTGACACTTCTGGGCGCCGAGCTTGACGGCGCGGTGTCCCTCTTTGGACGCCTGTTGTCGGTGCTGATCGTCGCCGCCCTTGTGGGAACGGTGAAAACCGCCCTCGGCTCGGAGGCGCTGACCCGTGCCGTGGAGCTTTGCGGCACGGCGGCGGTAGTCGGCACGCTCCTGTCCCTCGTTGGAGAAGCGGTGACGGCGGTGAGCGGCTTTTTCGAGCGCCTTGCGGTGCTCGTCAACGGGATGATCCCCCTCACGGGGGTGCTTCACGCCATGGGCGGCAACGTGGGGACGGCGGTGGTGTCGGGGGGCGGTATGATGATCTTCCTCAATATCGTGGAGAATCTCTGCGCGGCGACCCTGGCGCCCGTGACGGGGATCTGCGTTGCCATCGCCGTATCGGACGCCTTTTTCGGCGGCGGCAAGCTTCGGGGGCTTGGAAATTTCGTCAAGAAGGTGTATACCTACTTTTTGGGGACGGTGATGCTGCTTCTGACCTTTACGCTGTCGGTGCAGACGTCGCTATCCTCGGGGGCGGACGGCGTGGCGATGAAAAGCGCCAAGATGCTGGCGGGGCGCGCCATTCCCGTGGTGGGAAGCTCGGTGGGGGACACCCTTCGCACCGTGGCGGGGAGCGTGGTCTATCTCAAAAGCACGGTGGGCGCCGTTGGCGTCGCCGCCGTGGCGCTGGTGCTCCTGCCGCCCCTTGTGACGGTGGTGCTCTATCGCCTCGGACTGATCGCGGCGTCCGCCTGCGCCGATCTTCTCGGTTGCTCGGCGGAGGGGAAGCTCCTCGAGGCGTTCGTGACGGTCTACGGCTATTTGCTTGCCGTCATGTGCATCTGCGCCATCACCACCGTCTTTCTCCTCACCCTGTTCGTCAAATGCAGCGTCGCGTTGGGATAGTTCAAATTTTGATTTATCGGTGAGTTCGCAGATACGAAGTGGCGAGAAGCAAACCTTGTAGGGGTCGACGTCCTCGGCGACCCGAAACGAGGGATTTTGCATTTCAAAATTGGCGAAAGCCCTTTTAGAATAA
>JBGVFO010000052.1:0-3480 GCA_045121195.1 Eubacteriales bacterium | reverse complement strand
CGTCGCCCCCTACGGTGTTAGATATTTTCGTTCGTTTTGTACGTAGCCGTGACACACCGATAAACATCAATTTACAGAAAAGAGAAAAAATTTATGGAACAATACATCAAAAACGCCACGGCGCAGTTTGAGACCCTCCTTCGGGAGCAGCTTGCGCGGTGTGAAAAAATGAAAGAGGCTGCCGCCCCCACCGATTTTGCGAACGCCGATAAGATCGTCATCGGCATCGTGGACGGCGACGGCATCGGTCCCATCATCATGAAGGAGGCAGTCAAGGTCGCCGAGGCGCTCCTTGCCGACGAGATCGCCGCGGGCAAGATCGAGCTTCGCCCCGTGGAGGGACTGACCATCGAAAACCGACTTGCCAAGAATCAGGCGGTTCCCACCGAGGTGCTGGCGGCGCTCAAGGAGTGCGACGTCATCCTCAAGGGTCCCACCACCACCCCCAAGGGCGGCACTATGGAGAGCGCCAACGTGACCCTCCGCCGCGAGCTTGACCTCTACGCCAACGTCCGTCCCGTATCGGTACCCGAGCTTGGCATCGACTGGACCTTCTACCGCGAAAACACCGAGGGTGAGTACGTTCTCGGCAGTCGCGGCATCGAGCTTCCCGACAATCTTACTATGGATTTCAAGGTGACCACCGTACCCGGCACCGAGCGCATCGCCCGCGCCGCCTTTGAGTTCGCCAAGAACAACGGCAAGACCAATATGGCGATCGTCACCAAGGCGAATATTATGAAAAAGACCGACGGCTCCTTCTCCGCCATCTGCAACCGCGTTGCCAAGGAGTATCCCACCGTCACCGCCGAGGATTGGTACATCGACATTATGTGCGCCAACCTGGTCAATCCCGATATGCAGTCCCGCTTCCAGGTCTTCGTCCTTCCCAACCTCTACGGCGACATCATCACCGACGAGGCAGCACAGCTTCAGGGCGGCGTCGGCACGGCGGGAAGCGCCAACGTGGGCGACCGCTACGCTATGTTTGAGGCGATCCACGGCTCCGCGCCCCGTATGATCGAGGAGGGCATCGGCGAATACGCCAACCCTGCCAGCATCCTCAAGGCGCTGGAGATGCTTCTGCGTCATATTGCCCGCGCCGAGAAGGCGGACCGCCTTGCCGCGGCCCTTGCCAAGGCAACCGAGTCGGTAACCGTGACGGGCAACCGCGACGGCGCTACCTGCGCCGCCTTCGGCTCAGCCGTCGTCGAAAATCTGTAATATGTAAAACCCGCCCGATGTACTCGGGTGGGTTTGTTTTTTAGAAGGTTAAATTGATGTTTGTCGGTGAGTTCGCAGTGACGTTGCAAGGCCTCTCCAAGAATGGGAGAGGCTCCCGCGAAGCGGGTGGTGAGGTTGCGCCTTTTTATGTTGCAAAATGGCGCGTAGCCGTACATTGGTACAAATTCCGCAACCTCATCCGTCGCCTTCGGCGCCACCTTCTCCCATTCTTGGAGAAGGCTCTCAATGCTCGCCATTTCGTCACATCAAACTCACCGACAAATCAAAATTTGTCCGCCGAGATCTTCACTCCCAAAAGCCCTTTTTCTTGGGCGTGGGGAAGAAGAAATCCTCCACTCGCTCCTCCCTCGGCGGGGCGACGCGGCTCATGAGAGCGTAGCGAAGCGCCTCGGGGGCGTGGGTGATGGCGTGAGGCTCCCCCGCCGCGTCCTCGGGACGGCTCTTATCAAAGAGAAGCGAGGTCATGGAGTGGATCAGCTCCCCACAGGAGGCGCAAATTTTGAGTCCTTTTGCCCCGTTTGTGGGAGAAAGATGCTCTCGCACCACACGCCAGCCGGGAATCCGCCTATCGTCGGCAGGCACCATAGGCGGCATCCCCGCCACTCCCTGCATGATCTCAAATCCGCTCCGTCCTGTGTCCTGTCTGCGGTTCCAGAGGTCGGGGGACGCCACCGCGTATTCGGGATGAAATCTACCAAATTCCCCCACCACCCGCGCCGCCGCCTCTCCAAGCGTGAGATTCGGTACGCAAATTTCACGAATTACGTACACAAATTCCCCACTTACCCCCAAAAGGAGAGCCGCCAGCATATCGAAGCCGTAGTCCATCGCCACGAAGTAGGTAAGGCCCATGGGGATCTCCCCCTCCCGACACACGTGCCTCGTCCCGTCAAACTCGGGGAAAAATTGCCCCTCAAAGATGTCCCAACGCCCGTAGAGCCAGGCGTCGCGAAGCTTTGGCGGCAACGAGCCAAGACGGGTCACGTAGTCGGGATCCTTCTCCATCAGCACGCGGTTATCGGTGACCAGGGCGCGAATAAAGCGGTATTCCTCGGGGTATTCCCCCGCCCGATATTCTCGGTCTATAAACAGCCGTTTTACCCACCCGTGCCCCACTCCACCCGGATTACAGGTCAAATAGACGCGCTTTGGGTATTCGTTCGCGCCACGAAGGCTGGCACAAAGCGCCGAAAACTGCCGTTCGCTGAGCTGGGTCGCCTCGTCGAGAGCGATGACGTCGTATTCCTGTCCCTGATACCGCAAAAGATCGCGGTCGGAGGCGCAGTAGCCGAAGAAAATTCGACTTCCGTTTGGGAGGAAAAAGCACTTCTCTCCCTCGGAATAGGTCAGAAACGACCCGTACTCGGTCAGCATCTGGGAAAGATGGTTTGCCTTCAGCTCCGCGAAGGTTCGCCGCACAAGCAGGCACCGAAGTCCCTCGTAACGCAGACACATGGCGACCAGCTTGCGCCGCAGTGCCCACGATTTTCCACCGCCCCGTGCGCCGCCGTATGCCGTGAATCTCGCCCGCGAGGCGAAAAATTCCGCCTGCTTGGGGCTGGGTCTGCCCCCGATGCGTACCGTTTTTTTGCTTTCCTTCTCCATTCGTCCCCCTTATCCGCCGTCCTCGAAGACGTCGTGCTCAAAGACCAGACGGGTTTCTGCCGCCTCGCACACCGAGCGCGATTCCTCGCTCCGATCCCCGTATCCGAGGCGCTTTTTCAGGTACGCCGACACCAGCGTCGCCGACCATTCCCAGTTCAGCGCCTCGTCCTCGAGAACCGCGCACACGGCGCCGTAGAGCTCGGGATACGCCTCCATTTCTCGCTCGAAGACCTCCACCCCCACTCCAAGCGTGGCGCAAAAGCCCGCCAGATTGGGAAAGCGGGTCCGCCCCTTGGCGCCCGTTCGCTCGGCGGCGCACGCCTCTACGTACTGCCGAAGCCGCGCGATCAGCGCCTCTCCCTCGGGAAGCCCTTCCCGTTCCTTGCTTTCTATGTCCATCACCTCCTGCCGACGCCCCCATTGTACCGCCGATTTCCGTGCCATACTGTGCCAAACGGTGCCAGCCAGTGCCATTTTGCGAGAATTTTTTTGCGGGGGAAGGGTTGGCGGAAAATTGATGTTTATCGGTGAGTTACGGCTACGCAAAAACGAACGAAAAAACCTAACACCGTAGGGGTCGACGTCCTCGGCGACCCGAAAATGATGAAATTTGATTTTGTTTATGGCTAC
>JBGVFO010000051.1:0-3384 GCA_045121195.1 Eubacteriales bacterium | reverse complement strand
CCGTTCCCGTAAACAGGTTGGTTTCCTGAAGCACGATGCCGAGGGAGCGGCGAAGATCGTCCTTCTTGATCTTGTTGATATTGATGCCGTCGTAACGGATCTTGCCATCGGCAATATCGTAAAAGCGGTTGATCAGATTGGTGATGGTGGTCTTGCCCGCGCCCGTAGCGCCGACGAAGGCGACCTTCTGTCCGGGCTCGGCGTAAACGCTTACGTCGTGAAGGACAGGCTTGCCCTCCTCGTAGGCGAAGTCGACCTCGGTGAGGCGCACGTCGCCCTCAAGAGGCTGATAGGTGACCGTGCCGTCGTGGTGAGGATGCTTCCACGCCCACTTGCCCGTTCGCTTTTCGGTTTCCGTAAGGTTACCGTTTTCGTCGGTGGTGGCGTTGACCAGAGTCACGTAGCCGTCGTCCGCCTCGGGAATCTCGTCCATCAGGGCAAAGACGCGCTCCGCGCCCGCAAGACCCATAACGATGGAGTTAATCTGCTGGGAGAACTGGTTGACGTTACCGGTAAACTGCTTGGTCATATTGAGGAAGGGAATGATAATATCAATGCTGAAGGCAAGTCCCGACAGACCTACGTTCTTCATGCCCGACAGCAGGAACAGACCGCCTGCCGTGGCACACGCCACGTAGAGGATGTTACCGATGTTCATATTGATGGGCCCCAGGCAGTTGGCGTAGGCGTGCGCGCGGAAGCTGTCGTGGAAAAGCTGATCGTTGATGGCGTCAAACTCCTCCTTGACCTCGTCCTCGTGGCAGAACACCTTGACTACCTTCTGTCCGTTCATCATCTCCTGCACGTAGCCCTCGGAGCGACCGATGGACTTCTGCTGACGGATGAAGAATTTTGCCGAGCCGCCGCCCACCTTGGTGGTAACGAGCATCAGCGCGGCTACGCCGAGAAGCACGACCAGCGTCATCCAGACGCTGTACCAAAGCATAATGGTCAGCACCGAGGTGGCGATGATCGCCGCCTGGATCACCGAGGGGATCGACTGGGACACAAGCTGACGCAGGGTGTCGATATCGTTGGTGTAATGGCTCATAATGTCGCCGTGCTTGTGGGTATCAAAGAAGCGGATGGGAAGGCTCTGCATCCCGTCGAACATGGTGCGGCGCATCTTGTTGAGGTACCCTTGGGTGATGATCGCCATTAGCTGGGTCTGTACGGTGATGCAAATGATAGAAAGCACGTAAAGTCCGATCAGAATACCGACAAGAGGCAGGATCTCCGTCTTGGCGGCGTTCCAGTCGGTGTTGCCCGCCTCCCAATACCTGGTGACCACCGCCAGCACCTTCTGCTGGAAGATGGCGGGGACGGAGGAGACGATAGCGGAAAAGACGATACATACGAGGACAATGGGAAGGAGAAGGGGATAGGCCTTGAAGAGCAAGGAAAGAACGCGCTTCAGGGTCTTGAGGTTGATCTTGCGTCCACCGGGTCCGGGAACGCCCTTGGGCGGTTGCTTATTCACTTGCTTCATCTCCTTTCGTCTGCTGATGATAGATCTCACTGTAGATCTCGCTGGTGGCAAGAAGCTCCTCGTGGGTGCCCTTGTCTACCACGCGACCGTTGTCCATCACGAGGATGAGATCGGCATCCTGCACCGAGGAAACGCGCTGGGCGATGATGATCTTGGTGGTTTCGGGAATGTAGGAGCGGAAGCCTGCGCGGATCATTGCGTCGGTCTTGGTGTCGACGGCGCTTGTGGAGTCGTCGAGGATCAGGATCTTGGGCTTCTTGAGAAGGGCGCGGGCGATGCAAAGACGTTGCTTCTGTCCGCCGGACACGTTGGTGCCACCCTGCTCGATCTTGGTGTCGTAGCCCTCGGGGAAGGAACGGATGAACTCGTCAGCCTGCGCCAGACGGCACGCCTCAACAAGCTCCTCGTCGGTGGCGTTCTCGTTACCCCAACGGAGGTTATCCTTGATGGTACCCGAGAAGAGCAGATTCTTTTGCAGAACCATGGCGACCGAATTGCGAAGGCTCTCGATGCCATATTCGCGAACGTCCACGCCGCCAACCTTGATCGAGCCTTCCGTCACGTCGTAAAGACGGGGAATGAGCTGAACAAGGGAGGATTTACCGGAGCCCGTACCGCCGAGGATTCCGACCGTCATACCCGATTCGATCTTGAGGTCAATATCGGAGAGGGCGTAGCGCTCCGCCTTGGCAGAATACTTGAAATCCACGTTCTCAAAGACGATGGAGCCGTCCTTGACCTCGGTGACGGGGTTCTCGGGATCGGAGAGGGCAGGGGTCTCGGAAAGCACCGCGTAGATACGCTTCATAGACTCGCTGGACATGGTGAGCATAACGTAGATCATGGACAGCATCATCAGCTGCATCAAGATCTGCATACCGTAGGTCAGCATCATGGACATGGAGCCGAGACTGAGCTCGGTGCCGCCGCTCTTGATAATGATCGCGGAGCCTACCAGAAGCACGAAGACCACGTTGAAATATACGCAGATCTGCATAAAGGGAGAGTTCATAGCAACGATGCGCTCTGCCTTGGTGAAGTCCCTTCGGATATCCTCTGCTGCGGTGCCGAACTTCTGCTTCTCAAATTCCTCGCGGGAGAAGCCCTTGACCACGCGGATGCCGCGAACGTTTTCCTCAATAGACTCGTTGAGGCGGTCGTACTTGCGGAAGACCGCGCGGAAGGCGGGCATTGCTCGGCGGCTGATCATCAGAAGCCCGAAAACGAGGAAGGGAACGATGATAACGAAGGAAAATGCCAGCGTGCCGCCCTTAACAAACGCCATAATAATGGAGAAGAGCAGCAGCATGGGGGAGCGGATGGCGGTACGAATGACCATCATAAACGCCATCTGGGTGTTTGCCACGTCGGTGGTCATACGGGTGACGAGGGATGTGGAGGAAAATTTGTCAATATTCTCAAAAGAATAGTCTTGGATCTTGTGGAACATATCGTGGCGCAGATTCTTGGCAAAGCCTGAGGAAGCCTTGGCGCAGGTGATTGCCGCGATACCGCCGCAACAGAGGGAGATCAGCGCCATGATGATAAGCCGAAGTCCGTGCTTCAGAATGTCGCTCATTTCGGCGCCGCCGTTCTGGATCACGTCGATCAGATCCTTGGTAATCGTGGGGATAAAGACCTCGATCACCGCCTCGCCCGAGATGAAAATGAGGGTGAGGATGGTGGGAAGCTTGTATTCCCGAATACATTGTGCAAGTCGTTTGAACATATGTATCATCCTTTCTTTTTTAACCCTACTATTATACCATATCCTCCCATATTATTCAAGAACATTTTTTGAACAATTCAAAAAAGAGCCTTGTAAACAAGACTCTTTTTAATTAAATTTTGATTTGTCGGTGAGTTTGCAATTACGAAATGGCGAGGTGCAAACC
>JBGVFO010000050.1:0-5574 GCA_045121195.1 Eubacteriales bacterium | reverse complement strand
TGGGTGGCTATACCTCCTTCTCCTTTGATATTACGGGATTCCTCAAGGTGGGCGAAAACCGCATCGTGGTGCACGCGGAGGACGACGTTCGCTCCGGTAAGCAGCCGCGTGGAAAGCAATGTCCCGGCTTTTATTCCCGCGGATGTGACTACACCCGTACCACGGGTATCTGGCAAACGGTTTGGCTTGAGTATCTGCCGAGCTTCTACCTCAAAAAGGTCAAGATCAACGCCACCGACCTTGGTGGCGTCGTGCAGCTGGAAACCACCGTCAATTTCTACCGCCCGAACGCAACCTTGCGTGTGGAAGCGTCCTTTGACGGCAAGACGGTAGCCAAAGAGGAGTTTGCACTTGGCGGCGTAATCACCAATCAGAGCTTCAAGGTGGGCGAGATCCATCTTTGGAACGTGGGTGAGCCGAATCTGTACGATCTTCGTTATACCCTTTGTCTTGACGGAAAAGAGATCGATACGGTAGACAGCTATTTCGGCATTCGTCGAATTGACATCGACGGCTACGCGGTTCGCATCAACGGCAAGTCGGTGTTTCAGCGGCTGATCCTCGATCAGGGCTTCTATCCCGACGGTATCTATACCGCCCCCACCGACACCGATCTCGTTCGCGACATCGAATACTCTATGAATCTTGGCTTCAACGGCGCAAGACTGCACCAAAAGGTGTTTGAGGCGCGCTTCCTGTATCACGCCGACCGCCTCGGCTATCTCGTTTGGGGTGAGTATCCCAACTGGGGGCTCAATTACCAGGATCCCATGGTGCTCCACACCTATTTGCCCGAATGGCTGGAGAGCGTGGAGCGGGATTATAACCATCCGTCCATCATCGGCTGGTGTCCTTACAACGAAACGATCAACGGCAAGTTTGCAAGGCAGATTGCTTCCAACATTTCTTGCGTTTATCTTGCTACCAAGGCGGCTGACCCGACTCGTCCCGTTATTGATACCAGCGGCTACGAGCATACGGGTAAGACCGACATTTACGATATCCATGCCTATAGTCAGGACGTTGCCTTTTTCAAGGAAAAGTTCGCGGCGCACGCAAAGGGCGAGTTTTACGAGCCCCGCGCGGACCGTCAGCACTATAACGGAACGGCGCCCTTTATGGTCAGCGAGTACGGCGGCATCAAGTGGGTCGGCGAGCAGACCATGGAAGTGCATACCCCCTCTTGGGGTTACGGAGACGCGCCCAAGACCATGGAGGAGTTTATTGACCGTTATTGCGGTCTGACCGAAGCCATTATGCAGACGCCGAATATCATGGGCTTCTGCTATACCCAGCTTACCGATATCGAGCAGGAAACCAACGGTCTTTACTACTATGACCGATCTCTGAAATTCCCCAAGGAATACTACGATCGCATCCGCGACGTAAACACCGCCAAGGCGGCGATTGAGGACTAAATAAAAAAGGACCCCGAAAGCGGACTTCTCATAAGGATGTTTGATTTCTCATTGTAAGGACCAGCGTCCTCGACGGTCCGTTAAATATATTTTACGCCGCGGAAAACAAAGAGTAACCCCGACAGATTTTGAATGTCTGTCGGGGTAGCTTTTCATATGATGAATACTCAAACAGATTTTTTTACTTGAGCTCGAGCTTTTATGAGTCTAATAATTAAATAAATATATATTGCAAGGTAGTAGAGACCGAATCCAACAAACGAAGCAATGCAAATAAATATCTTTAAAGGTAATTTTATATCTTTTCTTTTGTGCATCTTCAGCGAAAAGAAAATTCCCAAAATGACACATGAAATTTCATATAAAATCGCAGGCAAAAAGAATACAATAAGCCATGTTTCATCATAATTCTGTCCTCGTATGAAATCATTAGGAATTATTCCAATTAAAATAATCCAAACGAAAAAGGCAAACAACGGAATTAAAGTAAGCGAGAATCTTGCGAACAAAGCTCGTTCAGCTTTATAGTTAATATTATGATTGAATGATTTTCTATTTGGGGCTGTTGAAGATAGCTCACCCTTCAATAGTTCATCAATGGTAATTCCCAATATCTCCGCTAGTTTTAGCAACAAGGCGGTGTCAGGATAGCCTCTGCCCGTTTCCCATCGGCTCACCGCTTTATTTGTTACTCCCAACATCAAACCTAGCTCACCTTGGCTCAATCCCTTTTCTAATCTTAATGTTGCTATTAGATTGCCAACTTTGTAAATATGGTTCAAATCATACATCGGTGTCACCTCCCGGTTAGAGTATAGCACATATTTAATCAGAAAGCAACCATTTCACTATCCACGAAAAATAGATACAATGCAAAATTACACTCTTCTTTATGTTTTACCGCCAGTTTCGCCATTGTATTACAAAGGCACAGGGCAAAGCCCACGCCCTAAAGATGCACGAGCACGTCCAAAGGCTCCCTCCAGGAGGGAGCTCCCGACGGAGTCGGGTGAGGGAGAGCGCATTACAATGAAATTAGTACAAACCTAAAGTCACGCAGGCTCCTTCCATTTCGCTACGCGTGCCACCGCATCCGCTTGCGGATGGCATCTCGGAGGGAGGCTTTTCGTTAGCTCCATTATAACACAAATCGGCAGAGAAAACGACATCTCTGCCGAAATTTATGTGTATCCGTAGGGGAGACCTGCGGTCTCCCGCGGGCGAACACAGTTTGCCCCTACCATATTCCCAAAACATCCTTATCAGAAGGAGCGTAAGGGTCCTTTTTTATTGTTGTACAAGGGTACTGTCCCTTACGATAAGGGAGGATTTTACCTCGTGTCGCGCGGTCTTGTGTGCGGGGGAGTCGATGTAGTCCTTCATGATCTCCATAGAGATTTCCGCAATGGTCGCGTAGCGGTAGGATACCGTGGTGAGCGGCGGCGTTATCGCGGAAGCGATCGGCAGATCGTCAAAGCCGACGACACAAATATCCTCGGGAATCGTCAGACGGCGGGTGTTGATCTTGTTGTGCCGCTTAATGAGGCGCATCGCCTCAACGCCCAGAAGATCGTGGTAGCAGAACAAGCCGACCTTTTTGCCGTCCGTAAATCGGTGAAGCAGTTGATTGAAGCTACCCGACATAGAATTTACGTCAATGCTTCCGTCCTCCCGCTTTCCCACCGTGATAATGTGTTCCTCGGGCAGGGTAGCACCCTCACGGGCAAGGCGATCAATAAAGCCTTGAAGACGAGGGTCTTTTTTGAGGAAATTCCGAAGACCAACGTAGGCAAAGGTTTCGCAGCCGATGGAGAGCAGATGCTTTGCCACCTGAACCCCTGCCGAATAGTTGTCGACGAGAACGTTGTCACAGTTGGAAACGGGCAGCTCGCGTCCTAAGGAAACCAAAGGCAACGGATAGGTTGCGTACGCATCGTTGGGCGTGGCTTCCGAGCCGGGACAGGTGAACACGCCGCTGACGCCGAGCGTGAGGAATTCCTCAAGCATTTCTGCCTCTCGCCTGGTACTCTCACCGCTGGAAACGATCAGGCGGTATCCCGCTCTGTGCGCCGCTTCGCTGAGCTCCTTCGCAAGAGAGGAAAAAAACGGATTGTCGATGTTTTTTACAAGCATTCCGAGAAGGGGACGGCGCGTTTGCCGAAGCAGAGCGCCCAGCGGCGTTGCGGACGAAACGTATCCGTTCGTAACGTAATAGCTTTTTCCGTATAGCCGTACCAGCTTTTTCTCAGCAAGAGCCGTCATAATGTTACAGGCGCTTTCAAGGGATACGGAAAAGCGCTTTGCCAGATCGCGAATGGTCAGAAACCGTTCCCCCGCAAGACCAAACGCCCCCGATTGAATGTCGGAGGCGATGGTATCGATCAGCGGAATGATCTTCGAGGGGGCACCCATCAGAGGGTAACGACGTCGCCGGTTGCGATGCTCTCGTATACCGTGTTCATCACGCGGATGGTCTCTCTGTGACGGCGGAGATTGATCTTAGGCAGGCGGTGCAGACGGATGTTGTCAACAAACTCGTCAATCAGACCGACCCACTCGTCGAAGTATGTGTAGTTTACGGTATAGCGGTCGTTTGGCGCGCCGTTGTGGTAGGTGTTGGGGCCGAAGCAGTCGATCATAAGAGTGCCGTTCTCTCCGTTGATGATAAGGTTAACCTCCATACGCTTGGGGGCAACCTCCCAACCGGGAGCGGGAACCTTGAGGCGTTCCTCCATGTTGGACCAGGAGGGGTCAAGAGAGAAGATAACGCCATTCTTCATTCGACCGATGACGGTGAGCATATCCTCCTCCTCAATGTCGGGGCGGATGTTGGGCGCAACCGAGGCGTAAAGGCTCTCAAACTCGCTGTCAACAAGCTCGCAGATCAGGTCAAAGATGTGGGGATGGTCGCAAAGTGCGCCGCCACGGAAGCGATGGTCACCTTCGCGAAGAGGAACGCGCTTGCCGTAGCTCTTTTCGGGAACGCCCTGCCAGGGGAATGCCCAGACGGGAGAAAGGGTAGTGTTGGTAGCCTTGAAGGACAGGATCTTGCCCAGCTTGCCCGATGCAAGAATCTCCTTAACGCGGCGAACAACGGGATTGTAGTGAAGCTCCAGCTCGATCTGGCAGATGACGTCATTCTTCTCAACCAGCTCGATCATCTGATCGTACTCGTCCATATCGAAGGTGGGAATCTTCATCGACAGGATGTGGATGCCGCGCTCTGCGCAAAGCTTCATCTGACGAAGGTGGTCGCTGTTTTCGCTGGCAAGCACGACGGCCTCAATTTCGGGATGCGCGTCAAGCATTGCTTCGTCAGAATCGTAGCAGGGAATGCCGTCTACGCTATTCAGGAAGATCTGCTTTACGTCCTCGTTTGCCGTGGAAACGGCAACCCATTCAAGCTTGGGGTTTTCCTTCAGTACCTGATAGTATTTTCTTGTATGTCCGTGGGTCATGGACATCATAGCTATTTTCAATCTTTCCATGTTTTGATCCCCCTTTACAGTGTAACTTTTCTGCCTTCGGCAGCGGACTTACGGGCGGCTTCTACCAAGCGGTCGGTCTTTGCGGCATCGTCAAGCGCCTTCTCACGGAGCGCCTTGTCTTTGGCAAGGGCAAATGCAGTGCGAACGAGAGCAACCTCGTCCTGAGAAAGACCGAACAACTCAAAGTCAACGTCGGTATAGGCTTCGGGCTTGTCGGTGTAAAGATAGATGGATTGCTGGGGAACCTGGGTGTCAACGACGCGGTCACAGATGAAGCCGCGTGCGCCGATCAGCTCGTGCTTGTCGATAACCTGAGAGCCTTCGGGTAGGGTGCTTGCTACCTCAAGGGTGCAAACAACGCCACTGGGCATATTGACGATCAGATTGACCGCGCGGTCAACCGCGTACGCGGTAAGGGAAACGGGCTCCTCGTCGCAAAGGTAGCGGCAGAGATCCAGCTCGCGGCGAACGGTGCTCCAAAGGGGAACCGATACGCACTGCACGTTGCCACCGCGAACGGCGGAAAGTCCGGTTACGGTGCCGTCCCAGAGCATCTTACGAAGCTCGGTGAAGCGACGCTCAAAGCGATGGGCGAGAATGGGATATACCACGCCGTCGATCTCAACAGCGGGCTCACCGTCCTTTTCGCAAAGCTTTGCGGATACGGG
>JBGVFO010000049.1:0-2137 GCA_045121195.1 Eubacteriales bacterium | reverse complement strand
GGCATTCGCCGTGGGCTTTGACGGCGGAGTGGAGCTTTGTGCGGATGTGCAGGCGGCGGGGGGCGATCACACGGCCCTGCGGCGTGTCGGCCGTGGTGTCGCAGAGCAGGACTAAAGGCTCACCGAGGGAGAGGCTGTTCGTCCCATCGGGGAGCAATCCCTCCGTTCGGTATGTAGTCTCAAGCGGAGCGCAGTACACGGCGTTGTCGTGCCCCATGTAGAGGACGTAATATTCCACGGCGCCCTCGGTGTCGGCGGTCTCGGGCGGGAGGATATGGGTGTCAATGCGCAACAGGCGCTTGATCTCGGGATGGTAGTCCGGCAGGGTAAAATCACCCGAGAGCTCGGTCTCGATCATCCTTCGCGGCAGGGGGACTTGGACGGTGGCGCGGCCGTGTCCTGCGGGTGTATAGGTGTCGGGCGTGTAGGGCTGATTCATAGGTGCCTCCTTGTTCGGGGTTTGGTAGGATGGTGAATTGTATGCGCGTTATCGTAAAAATATGCGGAAAGAAAAATGGGCCGACCTATGGACAAATGGCGGAGAATATGGTATACTGTCCGTAGTAAAACATAATAAGGAGGCAGAGAGAGTGCGATGAAGATACGGCTGAACGAGGATCGTGAGATCGTGGAGACCGTGCGGGAGGGTCTGATTGCCAAGGGAGGCTATTGCCCCTGCCGCGTGGGCAAGAAGCCTGAGAATAAATGTATGTGCGAGGAATTCCGCGCTCAACTGGCAGATCCGAATTTTGAGGGCTACTGCCACTGCCGCCTGTTTTACAAGGAAAAATAATTTATTGAAAAGGAGAACAGATATGGCACTCATCCATGTAAACGACACGAATTTTGAACAGGTCAAGGCCTCCGGCAAGACTGTTCTTTTGGATTTCTACGCAACCTGGTGCGGCCCCTGCCGCATGATCGCCCCCTTCATTGAGGCGCTGGCCGCTGAGCATCCGGAGTACGACTTCGGTAAGATCGACGTAGACGAGGCCCCCGGCCTTGCCGCCGCCTTCGGCGTGGAGAGCATTCCCACGCTGGTGGTGATGAAGGACGGTCAGGTGGTAAAGACCGCCGTTGGCGCGCGGGGTAAGAACGAGATTCTGGCGCTGATCGAGGGGTAAAAGCTCACAGAGCGTGATTCGCAAAAACAGGGAGCACTTCGAAAATGACGAGACCCCATAACGAAGGTTTCAAAAATAACAAGTGGTAAAGACAATCGATACAGTATATCGCAAATAATAATTTGAATGGAGATACTGTAATGAAAACATTGTACGAAAAACTTGGCGGAACCTATCGTGAAGAAAATGGGCATCTCGTTCCCGAACTTGAACTGCCCGAACAAACCAATTATCAAATTGGCAAGTACGGGCAGTTTTATCTTGACTATATTAAAAATCATCGTCGCGGAAGATATACCACTCTGCTGACCGAAGGCAAGTTGAACGCTCTGTTACACGAAATCGACCTTGAAGCAAATGAAATGCTTGAAACCATCATCCCCCGACTCGCCGATGAAAGAGGTATCGACGAGAATTTGAAAGCTCGCGATATGCTCCGTTGGGTTGCCGAGATGAATAACATCAAGGCAAGCGCGGAAGAGATAGTTTTGCGGGAGGTGGTGTTGGTATGAAGTCGATCATCAACGAACTTTGGCACGGAAATATTATCCCACAAGAAGATAGCCGAACCAACTCCAAGGAAATGAAAGAACTGCTTGGCTATATGGCAAGGCATCACGAGGACTTGGGGAAAAGCTTTTCCGACGAGCAGAAAGAAACATTTGAAAAGTTCCACGATTGTTGGAGCGAGTATATGAGCTTGGCAGAAGCGGCTATATTTGAATACGCGTTTAAGCTCGGTATGCAGATCGCTATCGAAACTTTAACTGAATAAAGGCAAAGCCCACTATGAAATCTGTAAAAGGAGATCATAGTGGGCTATTTGATTATTTACCGAAAACAACCGTAACGGTCGTACCGACACCGAATTCGCTTTCGATGGAAAGCTCTGCGTCCGAAATAGCGCAGATGTGCTTGACGATGGCAAGACCGAGTCCTGTGCCGCCAATACGCTTGGAGTGCGATTTATCCACTCGGTAGAAGCGTTCGCAAAGGCGCGGAAGATGCTCTTT
>JBGVFO010000048.1:0-19654 GCA_045121195.1 Eubacteriales bacterium | reverse complement strand
GGTTTGAACGTAGCCATGAACAAAATCAAATTTCGTTGTTTTCGGGTCGCCGGGGACGTCGCCCCCTACGGTGTTAGAGGGTTTCGTTCGTTTTCGGCGTAGCCATAACACCCCTATAAACATCAATTTATCAATTTGCGTATTCTCACGTTTGTAAAAGATATGTGAAAGCACTTGATTTTAGTGGGGCGGTGGGTTATAATAAGGCGAGAAGAGGATATGATTTTTTAACAAAAAAGGAGATATATGATTACATTTCAGGAAATCAAGAATGACGAAACCATAAGAACCTATATCAAGAAGGCGGATGCGTCCCTGGCGGCGCTGGGCTATACCGAGCATAGCTTTGCTCACGTGGCAAAGGTGGCAGACACGGCGCGGTACATTCTGGAGGCCCTCGGCTATCCCGCCCACACCGTTGAGCTGGCGCAGATCGCGGGCTTCACCCACGATATCGGCAATCTTGTCAATCGTACCGACCATTCCCAAAGCGGCGCGGTGATGATGTTCCGCTTGCTCGATCACAAGGATATGCCCGCCGAGGATATTGCCACGGTGGTGACCGCCATTGGCAACCATGACGAGGGCACGGGCGTTCCTGTCGACGCGGTGTCGGCGGCGCTGATCTTAGGCGACAAGACCGACGTGCGCCGCAGTCGCGTGCGGAATCGGGATTTTTCAACCTTCGATATTCATGACCGCGTCAATTACTCGGTGGAAAAGTCCGAGGTGAACATCGACAAAGAGGCGATGGAGATCACGCTGAAGCTGACCATCGACACAGCCATCAGCTCGGTGATGGATTATTTCGAGATCTTCCTCGGGCGTATGGTCATGTGTCGCAAGGCGGCAGAATTTTTGAAGCTGAAGTTCCGTCTTGTGATCAACGGACAGCAGGTGCTGTAACGTGAAGAGGGTCATCGTGATCGGTTGCCCCGGCAGCGGAAAAAGCACCTTTTCGCGGGAGCTACACCGCGTGACGGGGATTCCGCTTTACCATTTGGATATGATGTACTGGAACGCCGACAAGACCACGGTGGAGAAGTCGGTTTTCCGCAAGCGTCTGGGTGACGTGATAGCGAAGGATTCGTGGATCATTGACGGAAACTATGGCTCTACCATGGAAATGCGGATGGCGGCGTGCGATACCGTGATCTTTCTCGACTATCCCACCGAGCTTTGTCTTGCGGGCATACGGGAGCGGCAGGGAAAGCCCCGCGCTGATATGCCGTGGATCGAGGAGAAGGACGATGAGGAGTTTCTCGTCTTTGTGAGAAATTACCATTCCGACAGCCGCCCTGCAGTGCTGAAGCTTTTGGAAGACTATTCCAACAAGAAGGTTTACATTTTCCACGACAGAAGCGAGGCAGACGCCTTTTTGAAAAGATGGAAATAAAAAGTCCGACGGATTTCGTCGGACTTTTTTGATTAAAAAACTCGCAAGAACACCGCCTGATCCTTGCGGAGTGTGAGGACGATGGCGTTGCCCTCGGTGCGACAGGTGCAGGGGAGCGAGGGGTAGAGGATCTCTACCGAATTGGGGGGGAAGGAAAGGGGAAGGATGATCTCCTGCTCCTCACCTCGGTTGGTGACCGTAAGGAAACAGTGGTCCTCGTCGCGGAAGCCGACGGTTTGGATCGCCCCCGCCGTTTCATTAGGCGCCCCGCAGGGGTAGAAGGGCGTCAGCTTGTCGATAAGATGTCGCGTTTCCTTATAGATCCGCACGCCCTCGTGAAGCATCGCTCTTTGTTCTTCGTTCAGAAACGCGGTCTTTCCGCTGAGATGGACACGTCGGAGCATGGTATTCACCATGCAGGACGCGATCTGATCAAGGGAAAACTCCACACGGGGAACCGACCACACGCAGGCCTGCTCGGGAAGCACGCCCGTGGGGGATGCCGCCGCGATCTGCACGAGAAAGCGGTTTTCCCAGGCGTCGGTGAGGGACTGCAGGGAGTAGTGCTGAAGCTGGCAGTAGTCCATGCGCATACCGCCGCTGGAGCAGTTTTCGATGATGAGGTCGGGATATTTTGTCTGAAGCTCGTCGATCCACGAAACGAGAGCCAGTCCGTGCTCGTAAAGACCGTCGCCGTAGCTGTCGGCGCTCTGCTCGGTGCCGACGCCCGCGTCAATGTTATAGTCAAATTTGAAATATTCAAGACCGTAGTCGGAAACCAGGCGGTCGATAAGGGCGGTCAGATGGGCGCGGACGTTTTCGTTTCGCATATCAAACTGATAGCGGTCACGCTCCACCACGCGGACGCCGTGACGGGTAAAGAAGCAACCGTCGTCAAACTGCTTTGCGGTTTCGTTGGCGGTGCCGATGTCCTCGGGCTCTACCCAGAGCCCCGGGCGCATCCCCTTGGCGCGGATGTGATCAAACACCTCGCGGAAGCCGTTCGGAAAGCGTTCTGGCGACTCCTCGTAGGTGCCGATGGTACCCCACCAGCCGCTCTGGTCGGCGTACCAGCCCGCGTCAATGCAGAAGATCTCGCAGCCTGCCGCGGCGGCGGCATCGATCTGTGGAAGCAGTTTTTCGGTGGTGGGATTTGCCTGAAGACACCCCATATAATCGTTGAAAATAACGGGATGATGGCGGTCGGATGCCACACGGTGAGCGATCCGACGGCGGTAGGCGGTCATTTCGGCAAGTGCTCCGTTGAAATCTTCACCGAAGGAGATCGCCGCCTTTACACTCTCAAAGCTCTCACCGGGCGCAAGGCGTTTCCACCAGCCGTTTTCGCTCTCCGAGGGCCCCGCAAGACGCAGATAGAGAAGAGCGCCGCTATCGGAGATCTCCCAGCTCCAGGAGGTGTTGGATTCGATCTGCCAAAGCATTGCTTCCTTTTGAGTAGCGCTATAAAAACAGCCCATAGGCAGATATTCTTTTGTAGACCAGCTTCCCGTATTTGCGGCAAGGATGCGGAAGGTGGAATGCGCCTGATGGGGATGGTAGCCAAGCTCCGCCAGGCTGTTGTCGGTCCAGTTGAACTCGCGGCACCAGTTATTGTGGGGAATCATCAGCCGATCGTTTTCCTCCATTCCCTCGGTGCGGCGGTCGGCGACGCCCATCAAGGCAAAGGAGGAGATATATTCAAGACCTATGTCGGTGTCCGAGATATTTTTCACCTCGGTCCACGTGCGCACCGTCTTGGTGCCCTTCACAAAGAGATAATGAAGGCTGATGTCAAGGGCGGAGGAGCGCAGATGAAAGGTATATTGCTTGCCCAGAGGCGCTTCCTTATCCTCGTGGGAAATATATTGGGGAAGATCGGGACAGAGAAAGCCGAGTGCCTTTCCACCGCGTCCTGATCGAGTGGTAGCGCCCGTCGTCTTGATCTCAAGGGGCTCGTAGGCGCTTTTTTCCTTTTCGAGGGGAGCGGGGGGATCCTGGGTTTCTTCTCTGATGCCGTAGAAATTGAGGTTGCCTTTTTCGTTCACCTCAAAGTATGCGGCAAGACCGTTTTCACGGATCATGATCATAATTGCGCCTCCTTGTGGGGATGTTACTTCATTCTAACACGCCGAGTGTGGGGCGTCAATAGAATTTTGTTCAAATATGTTGTAATTTCATCCATTTTTTGATAGAATAAGAGAAGAACGAGGTACGAATATGAAGATCCTGCTTTTTGCCTTGAACGGCTCCTATTCCCATACCAATCTGGCGATCCGTTGTCTGCGGTCGCCCCTTTTGCGTGAGGGACACGAGGTGACGCTGGTGGAGAAAAATCTCAAGGACAAACGGGACGAGGTTTTGCAGGAGTTGTACCGTGCCCGCGCCGACGTGTACGGATTTTCTTGTTATATTTGGAATATCACCGAAATGCTTTCGCTTGCGGAGGACTTGAAGACTCTTCTGCCGAGGACGAGGATCGTACTTGGCGGCCCCGAGGTTTCCTTTGATACAGAGCGTTTTGCGGAGCTGTTTTTTATCGATCATATCGTGTGTGGAGAGGGAGAGAAAACCTTTCCCGCCCTTTGCCGCGCTATAGAAAAGGGCGAGGCGCCCGAGCGTATTCTTCGCGGCACCCGTCCCGACGTGATGCGTGACGAGGGTATTCTGTACGGGGAAGATTACGAGGCGGGGGAGATGTTGTATTACGAGTCCTCCCGCGGTTGTCCCTATCGGTGCGCCTATTGCCTTTCCTCGGCGGAGCAGGGGGTTCGCGCCAAAAGCGTGGAGCAGACCTTGACCGACCTTTTGGCGTTTGAGCGGTTGGAGAAGCCTATCAAGGTCATCAAATTCGTGGACCGAACCTTCAATTTTGATGCGGCGCGCGCCAACGCCATCTGGGAGGCGCTTGCCGATCCCCGATATACCAAGACTTACCATTTTGAGATCTGCGCATCGCTTCTTGACGAGGAAAGCTTTTCCGTTCTTTCGCGTTTGCCGAAGGGAAAGGTTCAGCTTGAGATCGGTCTGCAAAGCACCCATGAGCCGACCCTTTCCGAGGTGTCGCGGCATCTTGACAGCCGCCGCGTTATTGAGGCAACGGATCGTATTTATAAAATGGGAAATATCCACGTGCATCTTGACTTGATTGCGGGACTTCCGTATGAGGGATATGAACGCTTTAAGCAATCCTTCAACGACGCCTATTTCTGCTGTGATATGCTTCAGCTCGGATTCCTCAAGCTGCTCCACGGAACGGCGCTTCGGCGCGACGCGGACAAGTACGGTATCCGATTCATGGCGAAGCCGCCGTATACCGTTCTTCAAACGGCGGATATGAGCCGTGACGAGCTGTATCGGTTGTCGCAGATCGCCGACCTCCTTGACCGCTATTACAGTAGCGGAAGTTTTTCCCGTTGCCTTGCCGTAGGGCTTGCGAGTGGAAAAGCACCCTTTGATTTTTATGACGGTCTTTTGACCCACTTGGAGCGCACCGAGGGGAAAAGCGTTCGCAAGCTTTCCCAGACCGACGCCTTTCGCGTGCTTTACGGCTACGTAGCCACCTTCCTTGATGTAGCGGCACTCGCCGCCTTTGAGGACGCGATGCACGCCGACTTTTCCGCCCGTGAGGCAAGGAAATTGCCATATTCCGTCGTTGCGACAGTAAAGGAAAAATCGGATCATCAGCCACAATAGAATTTCAAATTTTGATTTGTCGGTGGGTTTGATTTGACGAAACGGCGACATACAAACCGTGTAGGGGGCGACGGTCTCGTTGCGACTCGGTCACGCCACGGCTCTGACTGCCACCGGCAGTCATTCACTACCGTGTCGCCGCTTCGCTACCTCGGCGCCCCGCGACGAACGGATTTGCAATTATAAAATTGGTGAAAGCCTTTTGTGATAAGGGTTTGAACGTAGCCATGAACAAAATCAAATTTCATCATTTTCGGGGCGCCGAGGACGTCGCCCCCTACGGTGTTAGATATTTTCGTTCGTTTTGTACGTAGCCGTAACACCCCGACAAACATCAATTTACCGAACCGTGATCTCGCAACGGCTCTCGACGGTGGAATCTCCGTCGACGATGGGCTCGAGGATGATCTCGCCGATGCTATCTGCCGTGATCCGTCCCGAAAGTGGGCTCTTCACCGACAGAATATCGCCACGAACCTCTGCCTCCACCGACGAATTCTCAAAGGAAAGATCGGTTCCCTCCATGGTACAGCCTATCAGTCGCAGATCCTTACAGTAGCAAAGGGGCTGCGTACCGATGATATGGCAGTTTTCCAAGGTCAGTCCCTCAGAATACCAACCCAGATACTCCCCCTTCACGGTGCAGTTCCGCACCGTCACGTTCTTAGCGTGCCAGAAGGCGTCCTTGGTGTTCAGCTCGCAGTTCTCCACCGTAAGATCCTCGGTATACTGGAAGGAATACTTGCCTCCAAGGTGAAGACCTCGGATGACGCCGCGGCGACTTCCGAACAGGAAATATTCCGACGTAATATCGCAGCCGTCAAGGACGAAATCGTCGCACCGCCAGCCGAACTCGGGGGATACGACGCGGCAGTCGCGGAAGGTGACGCCCCGACACTCGCGGAAGCACTTGACACCCTCGATCTCGCAGTCCCGAAGCTCTCCCTCCTCCGCGTACCAGAGGGAGGCGCGCGTCAAGGTATCCATCCGACAGCCCTCGATCAAAAAGCGCTTGGTATGCCAGAAGGGATAACGAAGGGAAAAGGAGCAGCCCCGCACCGTAACGTCCCGCGCCTCCTTGAAGGCAGATTCGCCGTCGGCAGGTCCTGCGAAGGTGCAGTCCACCACCTCGGTGTCACATAAATGATAGAGGGCGCGCTCCTCGTCGTATGTATTGCCGCTGATGCGGTTTTTTCTTTGTGTTTGCATCGATAATATCATTGATCTCTCCATTCTTTGAACTGGATTCAGTATAACACGGATCGACGAAAAAATCAACGCCTCTCGCGCAAATCGCGAAATTTGATATAAATATAGAAGAAAAACGGTGACGAAGGACGGCAAACCACCCAAATTCCGCGAAAAATATTGACTTTGGCGGCAAATGGTGGTATAATTTCTATGATTATAAAATGGCGTGATGTTTGGTTTTGACCGCCAAGCGCATTCATCGCAACGCCCTTTTATCATTCCGATACCAATCGGGGTCGGTATGGATATTCTTATCCTTCCCCGTTGTATAATAAAAAAAGGAGATCCGATCCATGAGCAACTATCAGATCTATACCGATTCGGCTTGTGACATCAAGCCCGCCCTTCTTGCTGAATGGGGCGTACGCTACCGTGAACTGACCTTCCGATTTGACGACTCGGAGCAGGAATATTCGAACAATGAAATGGACACCCCCGCCTTTTATCAGAAGATGAGAGACGGCGGCGTGGCAAAAACTGCCGCCATCAACACCGAGGGGTTTGCAAGCGCCTTTGAGGAATCCCTCAAGGAGGGCGTCGACGTGCTGTACATCGGCTTCTCGTCGGGTCTTAGCACCACCTACAACTCGGGACGTCTCGCCGCTCTTCAGCTTGCCGAGAAGTACCCCGACCGCAAGATCACGGTCATCGATACCCTTGCCGCCTCTGCCGGCGAAGGTCTGCTCGTCTACCTTGCCGTGGGGAAGCAAAAGGAGGGCGCATCCCTTGAGGACAACGCCGCCTATATCGAATCCATCAAGCTGAATCTCTGCCATTGGTTCACCGTGGACGATCTGGTCTATCTCAAGCGCGGCGGACGCGTCAGCCCCACGGCGGCGTTCTTCGGCAATATGCTGGGCATCAAGCCCGTGATGCACGTGGACAACGAGGGACATCTGATCCCCGTTTCCAAGATCCGCGGCAGAAAAATGTCCCTTCGCGAAATGGCAGATCACTACACCGAAAGCGCCATTGATCCCACCCAGGGCCCCGTATTCATCTCCCACGGAGATTGCATCAAGGACGCGGAGGAGCTGGCAGCCATCCTCAAGAGCCGCCACAACGTTGACGTGGAGCTCATCACCGACGTAGGTCCCGTCATCGGCGCCCACTCCGGTCCCGGCACCCTTGCCCTCTTCTTCCTCGGTAACGTAAGATAAATCAATTTCGAAGTAAGGATACAATTATGGCTAACGAAAAGAACAACTCGCCCGAAACCCTCGGCACCGAGCAGGATGCAAAGTTCCTTGACGGAGCGCTGCTCGCAAAAATGGCACAAGGCGGCGCTGCCCAGCTTCGTTCCAACTCCGACGAGGTCAACAAGCTCAACGTATTCCCCGTTCCCGACGGCGACACGGGCGACAATATGCGAATGACCATCGAAAGCGGTATTGCCGCTCTTGAAAATACCACCTCAAGCGATCTGGCGGAGGTTATGAAGACCCTTTCCCACGGTATGCTTCTTGGCGCGCGCGGAAACTCGGGCGTTATCCTGTCCCAGTTCTTCGCGGGCGTTGCCAAGGGCTTCGAAGCCTCGGAAAAGGCAGACGCAAGAACCCTCGGCCACGCCCTGGAGCTGGGCGTCAAGCAGGCGTACGCCTCGGTTATGACCCCCACCGAGGGCACCATCCTCACGGTTGCCCGCGAGGCGGTGGAATACGCCGTGGCGCGCATTACCCCCACAAGCACCATCCGCAGTCTGTTTGCCGATCTCGTCAAGGAGATGCAGGCATCCCTTGCCCGTACCCCCGAGATCCTCACGGTTCTCAAGGATGCCGGCGTCGTGGATAGCGGCGGCGCAGGTCTGCTTTACATCATGGACGGCTTCAACCGCGTTCTTAACGGCGAAAAGGTGGAATCCGCAGAGGTAAAGACCGAGGCGCCCAAGGCGGCGTCTATTGACCTTGACGTATTCGGTCCCGACAGCGTTATGACCTACGGCTACTGCACCGAGCTTCTCATCCGTCTGCAGAACAGCAAGACCGACGTGGAAGCCTTTGACGTGGAGCCCCTCAAGGCATTCCTGTCCGAGATCGGCGATTCCATCGTGGCGTTCAAGACCGACAGCATCGTCAAGCTCCACGTACACACCCTCACCCCCGAGAAGGTTCTGGCGCATTGCCGTACCTTCGGTGAGTTTTTGACCGTGAAGATCGAGAATATGTCGGTTCAGCATTCAGAGATCGAGGAGGCGGAAAAGGAAGCCCCCAAGGCACCCGAAAAGCCCACAGAGAAGAAGCAATACGGTATGGTTACCGTATCCAACGGCCCCGGCATCGAAGCCCTCTTCCGCGATCTGGGTGTGGATGAGATCGTTCAGGGCGGTCAGACCCAGAATCCCTCTACCAACGATTTTCTTGACGCCTTCGCCAAGATCGCCGCAGAGCATATCTTCGTGTTCCCCAACAACGGCAACATCCTGATGGCGGCACAGCAGGCGGCAGAAATTTATGAGAACGCCCAAGTCCACGTTATTCCCACCAAGAATATCGGCACGGGCTACGTTGCCGCCTCCTCGGTGGACGTGACCTGTCCCGACGTTGACGCCAATATCGAGGCGATGACCGAGGCAATGAGCCGTGTCACCGCAGGCTATATCTCTCCCTCCATCCGCGACGCCGATCTCAACGGCGTTCACATCAAAAACGGCGATACCATCGGTATCGTGGAGAAGGAGATCGTGGTTTCCGACGCGGATCGCGCCACAGCCACCCACGCCCTGATCGCAAAGCTTCTCGAGGATCCCGAAAAATTCATGCTCACCGTGTTCTGTGGCGTCGACGCCACCGCCGAGGAGCGCGAGGCGCTTGAGAGCTATATTTCCGCAAACCATCCCGACACCGAGACCTATTTCGTCGACGGCGGTCAGGAGATCTACCCCTATATCATCATCGCGGAGTGATCCGCCTACCCCATAAAAAGGAATCTAATACTATGGACGAACTGCAACAAGCAAGAGAAGAGATCGACCGTGTCGATCGGGAAATGGCACAGCTTTTCGTACGCCGTATGCGCGCCGTGGAGCAGGTTGCCGATTACAAGCGGGCACACGGGCTTCCCGTCTTTGACGGAGCACGTGAGGACGCCGTCGTCGCTAAAAACTCGGTACGTGTGGAGGACGAGGAGATCCGTCCCTTCTACGTGGAGTTTTTGCGCGACACCATGAAGGCGTCCCGTCACTATCAGCGAAAACGGCTTTCGGGAATGAAGGTCGCTTTCAGCGGCATCGAGGGCGCCTTTGCCTCCATCGCCGCCGCCCGCATCCTACCCGACGCCGAGCGCCTTCCCTGCCCGGATTTTGCCGCCGCCTACGAGGCGGTCGTGAAGGGCGACGCTGACGTTGCAGTTCTTCCTATTGAGAACAGCACCGCAGGCGAGGTAGGACAGGTGATCGATCTGATGTTCTCCGGCAGCCTTATGGTGACCGGCATCTACGATTTTTCCATCACCCACCATCTGCTGACCCTTCCCGGCGCCAAGCTGGAAGACATCAAAAAGGTGATAAGCCACCCGCAGGCGCTGGACCAGTGCGGTCGGTTTATCCACGAGCACGGGCTTGAGGCTGTCCGCGCCGTCAATACCGCCGTTGCGGCAAAAACGGTGCTCGACGGGGGCGATCCCACGGTTGCCGCCATCGCAAGCGAAGAAACCGCAAGGCTCTACGGTCTTGAGGTGATGGCGCGCGCCATCAACGAAACGGGGCTTAACACCACCCGCTTTGCCGTTCTTTCCCGCTCTGCCGTCACCGACAAAAGCGCGGGCAAGCACTTCGTTCTGATGTTCACCGTCCGCAACGAGGCAGGCTTCCTTGCCAAGGCGGTAAGCGTCATCGGCGAGCACGGCTTTAATATGCGATGTCTGCGTAGCCGTCCTATGAAGGATCTTCTTTGGCAATACTATTTTTACGTGGAGCTGGAGGGCGAGCCGGAAAGCGCCGCCTGCCGCGAAATGCTCGCGGATCTCTCCGCCTTCTGCGAAAAGCTCAAGGTGCTGGGCAGCTTCCGTTATCCCGCCATCCTCACCGAGGACAACTGATCCCATTTCCCGTCGGAGGATACTGATATGACGCTCACTATGGAGCTTTCAAAAAACAGCTATGATATTATCGTTGAGCGCGGCGCTCTCGCCCGTGTGGGAGCGCTCCTCAGCTTGGACCGCCGCGTTCTCGTCGTCACCGACGACGGGGTGCCCGCCGCCTACGCCAAGGCGGTTGCCGCGGCTTGTAAATCCCCCGTTCTCGTCACGGTTCCCCAAGGCGAGGACAGCAAGAGCATCGCTACCCTCTCCCATCTGCTTTCCACCATGCTCGCGAATGGCTTTACCCGTACCGATGCGGTGGTTGCCGTCGGCGGAGGCGTAGTGGGCGACCTTTCGGGCTTTGCCGCCGCCACCTTTATGCGGGGCATTGATTTCTACAACATCCCCACCACCCTTCTTTCGCAGGTAGACTCCTCTATCGGAGGAAAGACCGCCGTCAACCTCGACGGCATCAAGAACTGCGTGGGCGCCTTCTATCAGCCGAAGCGCGTCATCGTGGATCCCGACACCCTTTCCACTCTGCCGCCCCGTCAGATCGCAAACGGTCTTGCCGAAGCCATCAAGATGGCGGCGACCTGCGACAGCGAGCTATTTGCCCGCATGGAAGCAAACGAGCCGTCAGCCATTCTTGACGATATCATCGTGTCCTCTCTTGCCATTAAAAAGGGCGTAGTGGAGAAGGACGCCACCGAAAAGTCCCTTCGTCGCGTTCTCAATTTCGGACACACCTTAGGACACGGCATCGAGAGCTGCTTCGCTATGCGCGATCTGTATCACGGCGAGTGCGTAGCCCTCGGCATGCTCCCGATGTGCGCGCCCCACGTGCGCGAGCGCCTCGTAAAGGTTCTTGACCGCGCGGGACTTCCCACAAGCACCGACGCGGACATTGACACGGTTCTTGACGCCGTTTCCCACGATAAGAAGGTGGACGGCGATACGATACATTACGTCTACGTGCCCGAGATCGGGCAATTCGAGCTGCGCTCGGCACCCCTTGCCGAGTTTCGCAGGATGGCAAAGGAGGCGCTGACAAAATGAAAAACACCTTTGGGACAAGCGTTGCCGTCACCCTGTTTGGGGAAAGCCACGGCGCTATGATCGGCGCGGTGCTGGACGGTATGGCGCCCGGCATTCCCGTGGACGAGGAATTCATCGCCTCCCGTATGGACCTTCGCCGTTCGGTAAACGCCCTTTCCACCGCTCGCCGCGAGGCGGACGCGGTCAAGATCGTCAGCGGCGTTGTGGACGGAAAAACAACGGGAACGCCTATCACCTTCCTGATTGAAAACGGCGACACAAAAAGTCAGCATTACGACATTTTAAGCGCGGTTGCCCGCCCCGGGCACGCCGACTATACCGCCTACGAGAAGTACCACGGCTTTGCGGACACCCGCGGCGGCGGTCACTTTTCGGGCAGAATTACCGCGGGTCTTGTAGCCGCCGGTGCCGTGGCGACCTCGGCGCTGGAGCGCCTTGGGATCCGCATTGGCACCCATATCGCCGCCTGCGGCGGCGTTTCCGACCGTCCCTTCGGTGACCTTGACGCCGACCTGCGCGCCCTTCGGGATCTCCCCTTTGCGGCTCTTGACGAGGCGCAGGGCGAGAAAATGAAGGAAGCCATCCTTGCGGCAAAGGCCGACGGCGACAGCGTGGGCGGTATTCTTGAAACCGCCGTCACGGGACTGCCCGCAGGCGTCGGCGAGCCTTGGTTCGATACCCTTGAGGGTGTCCTCTCTCATATGCTCTTCAGCATTCCCGCCGTCAAGGGCGTAGAATTTGGACTGGGCTTCGGCTACGCCTCCCTTCGCGGAAGCGAGGCGAACGATCCCTTCCGCGCCGAGGACGGCAAAATCGTCACCACCACCAATAACTGCGGCGGCATCCTCGGCGGTATCTCAAACGGTATGCCTCTTGTCTTCCGCTGTGCCGTCAAGCCTACGCCGTCTATCTACAAAGCGCAGGACACCGTCAATTTCAAGACGGGTGAGGACACGGTGCTTGACATCAAGGGACGTCATGATCCCGCCATCGTCCACCGCGCCCGCGTGGTCGTGGATAGCGCCGTCGCGCTGGTGCTTTGCGATATGCTGGCACAGCGGTACGGCACCGACTATCTGGCGGGAGGAAAATAAGATTCAAATTTTGATTGATCGGTCTGTTTGCATATACGAAAAGGTAACGCACAAACCCGTAGGGGCGATCATTGATCGCCCGTTCGTTGGGTCTTTGCCGTATGAGGCGGGCGAACACTGTTCGCCCCTACGATAAAAAATCAAACCGATAAACATCAATTTACCACTTCACCCAAAAAGAAGGGATCCCATGAAATACGGTCTTATCGGGGAGCATCTTCCCCACAGCTATTCCAAGGAAATACACAACAAGCTGGCGCCTTACGACTATCAGCTCCTGGAGCTTGATCGCGAGGCGCTGGACGGCTTTATGCGCGCCCACGAGTTTAACGCCATCAACGTGACCATCCCCTACAAGCAGGACGTGATCCCGTATCTCTCCGAGATCGACGAGCACGCGCGGCTGATCGGCGCGGTCAACACCATCGTCAACCGTGACGGAAGGCTTTACGGCTACAACACCGATTTTTACGGCATGAAGACCCTCATCGACAGTATTCCTTTGTCCCTTATGGACAAAAAGGTGCTGATCCTCGGCACGGGCGGCACGGCAAAGACCGCCCTTGCGGTAGCGAATGCCATGGGCGCCCGCGAGATCGTCACCGTCAGCCGCCGCACCACCGAAAAGACGGTATCCTATGAGGAGGCGTACGCCTACCATACCGACGCCGACGTTGTCATCAACACCACCCCCTGCGGTATGTTCCCCTATCCCGACGGGAATGAGGAGCGAGCAGGAACCCCCATTGACCTTTCGCGTTTCCCCACCCTCACGGGCGTGGTGGACGCCATCTATAACCCCCTGCGTCCCAATCTGATCCTTGACGCGCGCGAGCGCGGCATCCCTGCCGAGGGCGGACTGCTGATGCTGGTGGCACAAGCCATCCGCGCCGTAGAGATCTTCCTTGACACCGAGCTTGACCACTCTGTGGCTGTCCGTGTCTGCGACGAGATCCGCGCCCAAAAGGAAAACATCGTCCTTACCGGAATGCCCGGTAGCGGCAAATCCACGGTGGGACAAGCCCTTGCGGAAACACTGGGACGTCCCCTCTTTGACTGCGACGCCGAAATCGTCAAAAAGGCGGGCAAGCCCATCACCGAGATCTTTGCCGAGGTAGGCGAGAGAGGCTTTCGCAACATCGAAACCGAAGTCGTCCGCGAGATCGCCGCAAACCACGTGGGATGTATCATTTCCACGGGCGGCGGCGCCATTCTCCGCGATGAAAATATACGGGCGCTCAAGCGCAACGGTCGTCTGTACTTCCTTGACCGTCCCCTTGAGCTGCTCCTTCCCACCCCTGACCGTCCGCTGTCCTCGGACAACGAGGCGCTTCGCCGCCGCCATAACGAGCGGTACGAGCGATATTGCGCCACCTGTGACGTAAGAATTCCCAACGGCGGTACACCCGACGAGGCGATCGCCGCCATCAGAAAGGACTTTTTCCATGAAGCTCTTGATCATTAACGGTCCCAACCTCAATATGCTTGGCATCCGCGAGCCGGATCACTACGGCAAGGAAACCTACGCCGATCTTGTTGCCAAGATCGAAGCCCACGCCAAGGCGCGGGGCGTAGAGGTCACCTGCCTGCAGTCCAATCACGAGGGCGACCTTGTGGACTATATTCAGTCGGCTTACAAAGCGCAGGACGGCATCGTCATCAATCCCGGCGCTTACACCCACACCAGCGTAGCCATCCTTGACGCCGTCAAGGCGGTCAGCGTCCCTACCGTTGAGGTGCATATCTCCCGGGTGGACGAGCGCGAGGACTTCCGCAAGACAAGCTATATCCGCGCCGCCTGCGTCGCTACGATTTCGGGGCACGGCACCGACGGCTATCTTGAGGCGATGGACCTGCTGATCGGAAATAACAGGTAACGATATGAACATTTCTATTTCCCCCTCCCGCCTTGCGGGAACCGTCAAGGCGCCGCCCTCCAAGAGCATGGCGCACCGCCTGCTGATCGCGGCAGGGCTTGCCGAAGGCACCTCGGTGATCCGAGGCATTGCCGATTCCGAGGACGTTCTTGCCACCCTTGATCTGCTGTCAGCCCTCGGCGCCACCTGCAAAAAATCGGGCGACACCGTGACCGTAACGGGCACCGATCCCCGTTGTGCCGAAGTGACAGGCGCCCCCTCCTGCCGCGAATGTGGAAGCACCCTGCGGTTCTTCATTCCTCTGTGTCTGTTATCCGAAGAGGAGATCACCCTCACGGGAAGCGAACGCCTTTTCGCGCGTCCCCTTTCCGTTTACGAGGAGCTTTGCCTTGAACAGGGGCTTACCTTCCGCCGCGAGCAAAACTCTGTTACCCTCTGCGGACCGCTCCGTTCGGGTGAGTTTACCCTTCGCGGTGACGTCAGCAGTCAGTTTATCAGCGGTCTGCTGTTTGCCCTGCCCCTGTGCGACGGCGACAGCACCATCCGCCTCTTGCCCCCCGTGGAGAGCCGATCCTATATTGATATGACCCTCGATGCCCTTGCCACCTTCGGCGTGCGCGCCGTGTGGCAGGACGATCTGACCCTCACCGTTTTCGGCAATCAGACCTACACCGCCTGCCAAGCGCAGGTGGAGGGCGACTATTCGGGCGCCGCATTCTTTTTGGCGCTCCGCACCCTCGGTATGGACGTGGAGGTCACCGACCTTCCCTCGCATACCCGTCAGGGCGACCGCGTTTGCCGCGACTATTTTCACGCCCTGCAAAAGGGCGCGCCCACCCTCTCGATCCGCGACTGCCCCGACCTCGGGCCCATTCTGATGGCGGTGGCGGCGGCGAAGCACGGCTGTGTCCTCACCGACACCGGGCGGCTTGCCATCAAGGAGAGTGACCGCGGCGCGGCGATGGCTGAAGAGCTCTTGAAATTCGGCGTAACGGTGACCCGCACCGAGAACACCATTCTGGTGCCGGGCGGTACGCTCCGCGCCCCCGAGGCGCCCCTTTCGGGACACAACGATCACCGCATCGTCATGTCCCTCGCTACCCTCTGCGCCCTTGTAGGCGGCAAAATTGAGGGTGCCGAGGCGGTTCGGAAGAGCCTGCCCGACTACTTTGATCGTATGAATTCCCTTGGACTGGAGATGATCCCCTATGAAGCTTGACCGAAGCACAAGCATTCTCATCGTGGGTCTTGGACTTCTCGGCGGAAGCTACGCCCGCGCCCTTACCAAAAAGGGCTACCGCGTGGACGCCATTACCCTTGACCGCGAATCGATCGATTACGCCCTTGCCGAAGGCATGATCGCCGTCGGCACCACCGAGGTCGACCCCGCCCTTGTTGGAGGCGCCGATCTCGTGATCTTCGCCCTCTATCCCCACGTTTTCGTGGAGTGGGTGGAGCAATATCAGCATCTTTTCAAGCCAGGCGCCATCCTCACCGACGTGACCGGCGTCAAATCCGCCATCGTGGATAAGATCCAGACGATGCTCCGCCCCGACGTGGAGTTTATCGCAGCGCATCCTATGGCAGGACGGGAGGTTGGCGGCGTCAAGAACAGCGACGACGGCATCTTCCGTGGCGCCAACTACGTGGTGACCCCCACCGAGCGCAACACCGAGGGCGCCATTGAGCTATGCTCGGAGCTGGGACGGATCCTCGGCTTCGCCAACGTATCTATGCTGTCCCCCACCGAGCACGACGATATCATCGCCTTCGTTTCTCAGCTGACCCACTGCATCGCCGTAGCCCTGATGACCTGTCAGCAGACCGACAACCTAGAGGACTACACGGGTGACTCCTTCCGTGACCTGACCCGAATCGCCCGTATGAACGACGAGATGTGGAGCGAGCTGTTCCTCCTCAATCGCGACGCGCTTCTGCGGCAGATCGAGCGATTCTCAAGCGAATTGATCCGCCTGAAGCTGTTGCTCCTCTCCAACGACCGCGAGGGCTTGCGCGATATGATGCGCCATTCCACCGCCCGCCGCGCCCTGTTTGATAAGAAGCAGTAAACAAATTTTGATTGATCGGTGAGTTTGATGTGACGAAATGGCGACATACAAACCTTGTAGGGGGCGACGTCCCCGGCGCCCCGCGACGAACGGATTTGCAATTATAAAATTGGTGAAATCCTTCTGTGATGAGGATTCGAGCGTAGCCATAAACAAAATCAAATCTCGTCATTTTCGGGTCGCCGAGGACGTCGACCCCTACGGTGTTAGATATTTTCGTTCGCTTTGCGCGTAGCCTTAACACCCCGACAAACATCAATTTTCCATTTTCAATTTCCAAAGAAGGTACAGAACCATGAGCATGCAATTTATCAGAAAACTTCCCATCCCTATGGATATCAAGGCACAATACCCCATGACCGACGAGCTGACCGCCCTTCGCGAGGTGCGGAACGAGGAGGTCAAGTCCATCTTCCGCGGTGAGACCGACAAGCTGATCCTGGTCATCGGCCCCTGCTCCGCAGACTCCGAGGACAGCGTTATGGACTATATCACCCGTCTTCGCAAGGTACAGGACAAGGTCAGCGACAAGCTGTTCATCATCCCCCGTATCTACACGGGTAAGCCCCGCACCACGGGAGACGGCTACAAGGGTATGCTCCACCAGCCCAATCCCGAGGGCAATCCCGACCTGCTCAAGGGCATCATCGCCATTCGTGAGCTTCACATGAGAGCCATCCGCGAAACGGGCTTCACCTGCGCCGACGAGATGCTCTACCCCGAGAACTACCGCTATCTTGACGATGTCCTCGGCTATGCCGCCATCGGCGCTCGCTCGGTGGAAAATCAGTTCCACCGTCTGGTATCCAGCGGCATGGAGATCCCCGTGGGCATGAAGAATCCTACGGCGGGCGACATTTCGGTTATGATGAACTCCATCACCGCCGCCCAGCACTCCCACGCCTTCCTCTATCGCGGTTGGGAGGTCAAGAGCACGGGTAACCCCTACGCCCACGCCATTCTCCGCGGCTACGTGGACGAGCGCGGCAACTCCTATCCCAACTATCACTACGAGGATCTGGCGCACCTTGCCGCCACCTACGCCGCACGTCCCGACCTTGCCAATCCCTCGGTCATCGTGGATACCAACCACGCGAATTCGGGCAAGAAGTTCCTTGAGCAGGTGCGTATTGCCAAGGAGATCCTGCATAGCTGTCGCCACAACGCCGAGATCAAAAAGCTGGTCAAGGGTATGATGATCGAAAGCTATATTGAGGACGGCGCCCAGAAGATCGGCGAAGGTGTCTACGGGAAGTCCATCACCGACCCCTGCCTCGGCTGGGAAAAGACCGAACGCCTCATCCTCGATATGGCAGATCTGCTTTAAGTCTGACCTGCCCCTCTATACCGAAAAGGGATGGACTCGCTCCGTCCCTTTTTCAAATCAACCGTCGAGTTATTGACTTTGGCGCGCATATCGTATATAATAAAATTATTCATACAGAAAGGAAGGTGCGCTTATGGCAGAAGAAAAGAAAAAGATCTCGCGGCGGCGCGTGTTCTCCAACACGGTGTTTGCCCTTCGTATGATCCATCAAACCAGCCCCGTTATGATCCCGTTCCTGCTCTTCATATCGGTCTTGGGCTCGCTTTCCAATACCTTGGTCAACCTCTACATATTCAAATACGTACTTGACGCCCTGTCGGACGGCGTGGAGCTTGTTAAGATCCTCCTTACGGTGGGAATTCTGTTCGCCATCAGCGCGGGCACGTCGATCCTACGCCATTTCTACTGGCAATGGTTCTATCCCGTGGCGTTTGCCAAGGTGGGCTGTGCCATTCAGGAGCGGCTTCAGAAGAAGGCCGCTGAGGTGGAGCTTGCCTGCTACGAGCGCCCCGAATTCTTCGACATCTTCATCAAGGCGTCCGACGCCGCCACCGACCGTGCCGTCAAGGTCATGGAGACCCTTGACAATCTCGTATGGGCGCTGACCTCGGTCATCTCCAAGGTGGTGCTGGTCGTATCGGTGAGCCCTCTGTTTCTCCCCTTTGCGCTGGCGCCCGCCGTTTCTACCCTCATTATGGGCAAGCGCGTAAACCGCATCCAGTACGACCGCGATATGGAGATCAAAGAAGCCTCCCGTCGCCGCGGCTTCGTTCGCCGCACCTTTTATCTGGACGAATATTCCAAGGAAATGCGACTGACCGACATGAAAACGGTCATGATGCGCCGTATGCACGAGGTCACGGGTCAGCTTTGGGGCATATCCACCCGATACGGCAAGAAGATCTCCTTGCTCAACCCTCTGGTATACTCGGTTCCCTATTGGCTGATATCCTATCTTGGCGTCGTTCTGCTTTCCGCGTGGATGACGGTGGGCGTGGAAACGCCTATGATGACCGTGGGCGACTGCTTTATCGTCATCAACTCCATCACCCAGATCTCGGGAAGCTTGGAATGGTTTTTTGAAAACGTGATCGCCTTCGATCAGCACGCGCTGTATATGGAAAACGTGCGGGAATTTCTCGACTATCCCGTGGCTATCCCCGAGAACGAGGACGCCGACGCGCCTGCCGACTTTGAAACCCTCTCCCTCCGCGGCGTGAGCTTCACCTACGAGGGGGCGGAAGCCGCGGCGCTCAGCGACGTCACGCTGAGCATCAAAAAAGGCGAAAAGATCGCCATCGTAGGACATAACGGCGCGGGCAAGACCACCCTCGTCAAGCTCTTGATGCGTCTGTACGACGCCACCGAGGGCGAGATCCTGCTGGACGGCAAAAGCATCAAGGCCCTCCGCGTATCCGCTTACCGCGACCTGTTTGGCACGGTATTCCAGGACTGCAGGCTGTTCTCGGTGAGCGTCGCGGAGAACGTTCTTCTCCGCGGCAACGTGACCGAGGAGGATCGCGCTACCGTTACGGACGCCCTCCGCGAGAGCGACGCCCTGGAGCGTGTGGAGGCACTGGAAAACGGCATGGACACCACCGTTACCCGTGAATTTGACGAGAACGGCGTGGTCTTCTCGGGCGGCGAATCCCAAAAGATCGCCATCGCCCGTATTTTCGCGGGCAACTGCCGCATCGCCATCCTCGACGAGCCCTCCTCTGCCCTCGACCCCATCGCCGAGAGCAAAATGTACGACAATATGTTCCGCGCCTGCCGCGACAAGACGGTGATCTTTATCTCCCACCGCCTGTCAAGCGCTGCCGTGGCAGACAGGATCTACCTGTTTGAAAACGGCAGGATCGCCGAGCAGG
>JBGVFO010000047.1:0-2391 GCA_045121195.1 Eubacteriales bacterium | reverse complement strand
CTGTGATGAGGATTTGAGCGTAGCCATAAACAAAATCAAATTTCATCATTTTCGGGTCGCCGAGGACGTCGACCCCTACGGTGTTAGGTTTTTTCGTTCGTTTTTGCGTAGCCGTAACTCACCGATAAACATCAATTTATCAATCTTTTACCTTCACCATATCCCGCAGGGCGGCGAGGGCGTCGGAAAGACCGCCCACCTCGTCGATAATGCCGTATTGAACCGCTTCGTTTCCGTCGATGAGAGTTCCCACGTCGTTTGCCATATCGTCGGGATTCATCATAAGGCGCGTGACGGTTTCGGCATCGGCGTGGGAATTGCGGCAGATAAAGGCGGTGATGCGCTTCTGCATATCGGCGAAATAGCGAAAGGTTTGGGGAACGCCGATCACCACGCCGCTGATGCGAACGGGATGGATGGTCATGGTCGCCGACGGCACGATGAAGGATTTTTTCGCCGCCACCGCAAGAGGAACGCCGATGGAATGTCCGCCGCCCAATACCAAGGATACGGTGGGCTTTGACATGGACGCGATCATTTCGGCAATGGCGAGCCCCGCCTCCACGTCGCCACCGATGGTATTGAGAAGAATGAGAAGACCGTCGATCTCGTCACTCTCCTCAATGGCGGCAAGGAGGGGAATCACGTGCTCGTATTTGGTCGTTTTCTGCGTTTCCCCCGCTACGGTGTGTCCCTCAACAAGACCGATGATGGACAAAAAATGGAAGGTGTGGCCGTCCTTTTTACTGATCACGCTTCCGCCCTTCATAATGTCCTCGGGTGCGGTTTCCTGTATCCCGCCCTTTTTGTTTTCTTCGTTTTTGGTTTCGTCTTTGTTCTTTTCTGCCATGGCAATTCCTTTCTTTTATGTTCAAATTTTGATTTATCGGTGAGTTTGCATATACGAAAAGGAAACGCACAAACCCGTAGGGGCGATCATAGATCGCCCGTTCGTTGGGTAATTGTCGTTCATGGCGGGCGACCATTGGTCGCCCCTACAAACCATCAATTTCGTTTTACAATCTCCCCGACAAACCTCAATTTATAGCCCTTCGCAGAAAAGTTGCATCTGCAACGGTTGCACATGCAACCATTTTACCACGGAGAAGAGGGGATGTCAATAGAAAAGGGAATGTTTGTGAATTTTTTGTGTGGACAACATAAACCGCCCGCGGCGGGGTACACTAAAGCAAAACGGGAAAGGACGATAGATATGGGAAACAGACTGATCCGCCTGGATTCGGGCATTGTCGCCGCCGCCTCGGTGGTGGGGAAGGAGGAGCGCGCGGGACCTCTTGGAGGCGTGTTCGATATGCACGACGAAACCGACCGCTTCGGCGCGGACACCTGGGAGCGGGCGGAAAGCGAGATGCAACGCCGCGCGCTGGGGCTTTTGCTGAACAAAGCCGACTGCCGCGAGGAGGAGATCGACGCCCTTTTTGCGGGGGATCTGCTCAATCAATGCGTGGCGTCGGCGTACGGTCTTATGAGCTACAACATTCCGTATCTCGGTCTTTACGGCGCCTGCTCCACCTCGGTGGAGGGGCTGATCCTGGCGGCGATGATGCACACGGGTGGCTTTGCGAGAAGGTGCGCCGTGGTTTCCTCCTCCCACAACTGCGCCGCAGAGCGGCAGTACCGCAACCCCATTGAATACGGCTCTCAGCGCGCCCCCACGGCGCAGTGGACGGTGACGGGCTCGGGCGCCTTTCTCGTCGGGGACGGCGGCTCGGTTCGGATCCGCGGCGCCATGCCGGGGATCGTGGTAGAAAAGGGGATCTCGGACGCCGCCAATATGGGCGCGGCGATGGCGCCCGCGGTGCTTAACACCCTCGTCCGTTATTTTTCGGAAAGCGGAACGTCCCCCTCCGACTACGACCTGATCGTCACGGGGGATCTGGGATACGAGGGCGGCGCGATCCTGTGCGAGCTGATGCTTGCCGAGGGATACGATATTCGCAATCGCTACAACGATTGCGGGATGATGATCTACTCCCGCAGCACCCAGGACAAGCACGCGGGTGGCTCGGGATGCGGCTGTGCCTCGGTGGTGACGGCGTCCTATCTGCTTCCCAAGCTGGAGCGGGGCGAGCTTCGCAACATTCTTCTGATTGCCACGGGAGCGATGATGAGCCCGTCCAGCGTGATGCAGGGTGAGGCGATCCCTGCGGTGGCGCATCTGGTGCATCTCTGCACCGCCTATCGGGAAAAAAGCGGACAGGTCCTGTCCGAGAAGCAGCGGTAAATTGATGTTTGTCGGTGTGTCACGGCTACGCACAAAACGAGCGAAAACCCCTACAAGGTTTGTATGTCGCCGTTTCGTCAAATCAAACTCACCGATAAATCAAAATTTGAACGATAAATTGTAGTTTATCGGTGTGTTACGGCTAC
>JBGVFO010000046.1:0-6718 GCA_045121195.1 Eubacteriales bacterium | reverse complement strand
GAGGACGTCGCCCCCTACGGTGTTAGATATTTTCGTTCGTTTTGTACGTAGCCGTGACACACCGATAAACATCAATTTGTGAAGAAGTACTCCAAAAAAGAAACGCAGTCGAAGAAAATCAAAACTCTTTCAACTGCGTTTCTGTTTTTATAGCGACTCTACCGCTTCCGCGACCTTTTTTGCCACCTCGTCGATGGACTGTCCCGTGGTATCAATGATGACCGTCTTATCATCAAGTTCCTCAAATACGTGAAGGAACTGGCGGCGCACCGCCTCGAGAATTTCTTTTTTCTCGTAGATCTCGGTGTGCGTCCGCTCCCGTCCGATACGGGCAAGGCTCTCCTCGGGCGAGAGATCCAGGAAGATACAAAGATCGGGACGACGGATCTCAGGACAGTTCAGATTCATATCCCGTACCCACGCAAAATCGGTCTGACTTCCCTGATACGCCATAGAGGAATAGTAGTAGCGGTCGCAGATCACGTCGTAGCCCGCGTCGATCATAGCGCAAATGCCGTCGGGATTCACGTTGTGGAACACGCGGTCGAGCACGAACATCGCCGCCATCTCGCACGCCGTTCGCTTCTGCAGACCGCCGAGGGCGTCGCGAAGCATTCCGCCGCTGACCGAAACGGTAGGCTCGGCAGTGACCGTCACCTTGCGTCCTTCGGCGCGAAGCCGCGCGGCAAGCCGTTCGATCTGGGTGGTTTTTCCTGCGCCGTCAATGCCCTCAAAAACGATAAACCGCCCTTTTGTCTTATTGCAATCCATGATAACTCCTTATTCGGTTTCCACAGAGCCGAGGATGGGATTCACGGAGTCGATGCCCGTCACGTAATACTCGGGAAGCTTGCCGTCCCAACGCTGGATCTCGTAGTACTCGATCAGAATATCGGTCAGGGACTTTGCCAGCGCCTCGTTGACGGCGGCGTCCTTCTGACCCGCGTACTCGGCGGCGTCTGCCTGGATCTTCAGAACCTCTTTGTCCGCCTCAGCCTGAATGATAGCAATCTCCGCTTCAGCAGTTGCGGCTATCTCCTTGCGCTCTGCCTCGGCGCGCTGCTCCATGGTGCGCTGCTCCTGCTCGGTCTGTGCCTTGAGAAGCTGCTGCTGAGCGACCTGCTTATCCTCCACCGCCTGGGTAAAGGCGTCGGAAAAGTCCATATCCTCAATAGCGGTGTTGACGACCTCAATGTTATATGTACCAAGCTCCTTGACGAGGATCTCGGTGATCTGTGCGGAAAGCACCTCGCGCTGCTCAATGAGGCTCTCTGCGGTATACTTGGCGATCACGCTCTTTACTGCCTCCTGAATACGGGGCTCCATCACTACGTGATAATAGTCGGTGCCGATGACCTTATAGATTTCCTGCGCGTTGGACTTCTGGATCTGATAGTTGATAGAGTAGCTGATGCTGACCTCCTGGATATCGCTGGAGAAGCACATCAGCTCAAGCTGTTCCTTCTGGGTACGGTTGTCCATCACAACAATGCTCTGATAAGGCATCTTGAAGTGAAGACCTGCCTCAAGGGTGGTATTTTCCACTCTGCCGAAGGTGGTAAGAATTCCCGTATGACCCGTGGGAACGACGGTAAATACGCCGAGCGTAAGCCAAAGCGCGCCGACGATACTGAATATCTGTCTCTTATTGATGCGCCACGTGCGTCCGCGGAAGCCGAGGATCACAAACAGAACGAGGGCGGTGACCAATGCCAATGCAAAATATACCATAACAAATTCTCCTTTAGAAAAAGCTTACCCTTATGATACAACAGTGGCGCCGCTTTGTCAAGGTCGCATCCGCTTTTTCACAGTATTTTTTCATTGAATTTGTGAAAAATTCACAAGTTACCCGCTTCTTTTTTGACGGTGCATCGCAATATTTGTCTTTGACTCGACTTATTATGACTTGAATATCGGCGGATTTTGTCTTATAATTAACATAAGATCATACTCGGACGGTTTTTCCCCTCCGAGATGAAAAAACGATACCGTTATATGGAGGTAACCGTTATGGCATTGCCCGTAGCAATTCAGTTGTATTCCCTTCGTGCCGACGCAGGAAAGGATTTTCGCGGCACGCTGGAGGCCGTTAAGCAGATGGGATATGACGGCGTGGAATTTGCCGGTCTTTTTGGCAACGCCCCTGCCGACGTAAAGGCAATGTGCGAGGAGATCGGTCTGAATCCGATTTCGGCACACGTTCCGCTCGCTGACCTGATCGCAGACCCCGAAAAGGTTCTCGGCGATTACAAGACCGTCGGCTGTGAGTACGTCGTTGTCCCCTATCTTGACGCGAAATATCGCGAGAACAAGGAGGTCTTCGAGGGAGCTATCGCGCAGATCGCATCGATCGGCGAAGCCGCCGAGAAGGTCGGTCTTCAGCTTCTGTATCATAACCACGATTTTGAGTTCGTAAAGTATGACGGCAAGTATATGCTGGACCTTCTTTACCAGACCGTTCCCGCAAAATTCCTGGCAACCGAGCTTGACACCTGTTGGGTCAACGTTGGCGGCGAAGAGCCTGCGGCGTACGTAAGAAAGTACACCGGTCGCGCGCCCGTCGTTCACCTCAAGGATTTCTTCGGTGAAAAATCCGACGATATGTACGAGCTGATCGGCATCAAGCCCACCGCCCCCAAGCGCCCCTCCGGCTTTGAGTTCCGCCCCTTGGGCAGCGGTCTGCAGAACATTCCCGAGATCCTTGCGGCATCGGTTGACGCAGGCGCCAAGTGGGTCGTTGTCGAGCAGGACAATCCCAGCATGGGACTTACCCCGATGGAATGCGCCAAGAAGAGTCGCGAATATCTGAAAACCTTAGGCTATTGAATATAAAAATATTGGAGGATTACAAATATGGCAACCAATACCAGTCTTGATGCTTTCAAGGAAGTACATGAAACAACAACCATTGACACCAACAAGAAGTTCCGTATCGGCGTTATCGGATGCGGATGGATCGCAGGATCCCATATGAAGGCGCTGAAGGCACAGCCCGACGTTGAGATCGTTGCGGGATGTGACCTTATTCCCGGCAAGGCAACCAAGTTCTTCGCCGATTGGGGCGTTGAGGGCGCAAAGACCGACTACGCGTCCCACAAGGAAATGATCGACGACAAGTCCCTGCAGCTTGACGCGGTCACCATCTGTACCTACAATACCCAGCACGCCGCTCCCGCTATCTACGCCCTTGAGAACGGTCTGCACGTGCTTCTTGAGAAGCCCTTTACCGTCACCCTTGACGAGGCGGTTGAGGTCATGAAGGCGGAGAAGAAGAGCGGAAAGATCCTCTCCATCGGCTTCCAGCCCAGACTCGACGAGAACATGAAGATGATCAAGAAGATCGTACAGTCCGGCGAGCTCGGTAAGATCTATTACATCCAGACCGGTGGCGGACGCCGTCGCGGCATCCCCACCCCCTTCGGCACTTCCTTCATTGAGAAGGAGACCGGCGGCATCGGTGCCCTCGGCGATATCGGATGCTACTCCCTCGATATGCTGATGAACGCTATCGGCTATCCCAAGCCCTTGACGGTCAGCGGCTATAAGTCCGCCTACTTCGGCACCAACCCTCAATACTCCAATTACGTAAAGAGCGGACACCCTGAGTACGCAGAGAAGTTCGGCGTTGACGATTTTGCCGCAGCCTTCGTTCGTCTTGAGGGCGACATCGTCCTTGACTTCCGTATCTCTTGGGCAATGAATATGGACACCGCAGGCGACGCGCTGATCCTCGGTACCAAGGGCGGTCTTCGCATCCCCTCCACCGAGTGCTGGAACGGCTCCATCGGCGGACCCCTCAAGATCTACCACGAGGTAGGCGGCGAGCAGGTTGAAACCGAGATCCCCGTTCAGAAGAACTATGGCGCAGGTCTGTTCGAGAAAAAGGTTCGCGCCTTTATCGACGCTTGTAAGAACGGCGGCGAGGCACCCATTCCTTCCTCCCAGATCGTTATCAATCAGGCGATCATCGACGGTATCTGCAAGTCCGCAGAGCTTGGCCGTGAGATCGAGATCGAGATTCCCGAGGTTTAATTTCCTTCAAAAGGCGGAGAGCAACGCTCTCCGCCTTTTTTCAATTGAATTTTTTGAAATTTTATACGGTTTCTTGCTTTTTTCTCGCTCCCGTGCTATACTAAACGTAACTACCAACGAAGGAGAAGCCATGAAAAAACAGGATCCAAACAAAGCCGCCGCCCGTCGCAAAGCCTGCAAGCAAAAGCTGGTCAAGCTTCTCGCACTGATCTTCAACCCCCATCTGCTTTTGTGCTTCGGGCTTGGCTGGATGATCACCAACGGCTGGGCATACATCTTCGTGGGCGTAGGAACCTTTTTGCAGTCCCCGTGGATGATCTCGGTAGGAACGGTGTATCTGACTGCCCTGTGGTTTCCCTTTACCCCCGAGAAGATCGTGACCCTTGCCATTGCCATCTGGCTGCTGACCCTTCTGTTCCCCAACGATAAAAAGACCCTTGCCGTCCTCCGCGAGGAGATGCAGAAGGTCAAGGACGCTTTGAAAAGCAAGAAAAACAAAAAACACGACCCCGACGATAAAACGCCGTAACATCCGAGAAGGAGCCTTATATGAACCGCATTTTGCTGATCTCATCCCCCGATAACGATCTTGCCAGGCTGATTCTTCGCACGGCAAAGGACACCGTTCTGGTATCCCCCGATGCCAAGAGCCTGCCGAACGAACCCTTTGACGCCGTCTGCATCCTGGGCGGCGATGGGGACGAGGCTCTGCGCCTCACCGCCCCTGTTCGCCTGAAGATCGACGCCCTTCGCACCGAGGGCAAGCCCATCTTTTTTGAGTTTGTAGCGTCCGTGGGGCAATGCTATGCCGACGCCCCGAAGGAGATGACCCACCACCGTATGGTGTACGAAAGCGACCACTTTTCCGCAAAGGCCCTCCGCGACGGCGAGGTGCTTGACGGACATTTTAACGGTTGCCTCGCCTATCATTTCGTGCCGAAGGATGCCAAAATGGTTCTCCGCTATTACGATTATGTGTCGGCACACGATCATGTCCATCTCACCGATGAACAAAGGAAGACGGGGCTTCCCGCCCTTTGGTTCCACGATAAAACCACCCTTGTCTGCGGCTTCCGCCTTTGTAATTTCCGTCGCGCCAGATTGGCATCTCGCGCGAGCTTTGAGGCGCTGATCCGCTCGATCGTACAGTTTTTACTTGGCGAAGACACCAAGATCCACTTTGAAGCACCCGTATGCTCTTATCAAAAAGAAATTGTAAAAAACGCCGCTGATACCGACGCCGCGGTCAAACGCGGTCTTGCCTGGTTTCACAGTGCCGAAATGCTCCGCGATGGCGGAGAAATGGGCGTATACGAGGGCTTTTCCCATCACGTCAAGGCGCAGAACGGCAAACAACTCCGCGCCGAGATGATCCGCACCGACTGCACGGCAGAAGTCGGCGGTGCCTTCCTTTTGAACTATATGGTCACGGGCAACACGGATAGCCTTGCACTCTTCCGCCGCACAGACGACTTTTGCTTTGATTGGATGCAGATCAAGGAGGGTCCCCATCGCGGTATGCTCCGCTGGACCGAATCCGCGTGGGAGGTCTGCTATCAGGACGACGTGGCACGCGCCATACTCCCTACTCTGCTGTATCAGAATTTTGGCGGCGGCGCCCCTCATTTCGACCAAGCGGTGGATGCCCTCGAATATATGATAAAGACCACGGGAGAGGACGGTCTGCGCGCCTTCCGCACCGATATCTATAAACTGACCGACGCCGAATGCGAGCGACTGAAAAAGGCGGGCGTGGGCGTTGCCAGCGCTCACTATAACGCTTACTATCACGCCGCCCTGCTGTTGGCGCATCGGGCAGGCGCACCCGCGCATTTTCTTGAGGTGGCAAAAAAGGGACTTTCCTCGATCATGGGGCGGTATCCCATTACCCGCCGCGAAACAAGCGAAACCGAGGAATACTGCCGTCTGATCTTCCCTCTCGCCGCCCTCTATGAGGCGACGGGAGATCCCCTTCACTACGAGTGGCTCTGCCGCGTCACCGAGGATCTTGTCCGCTTCCGTCATCCCTCGGGCGGCTATGCCGAGTGGGACACCGATTACCGCGCCGCCTGCGCCCGAAACGATAAGGGGGAATGCGCGCTGCTTGCCAACAACGGTGATCCCGTCTGCGATCTTCTCTACTCCAATAACTGGCTCCCTTTGGGCTTTGCCTACGCCTATCTTGTCACGGGCGAGAAGCGATTCCACGAGCTGTGGGCAGGCATCGCATCCTTCCTGCTCTCCTGCCAGATCCACAGCGAGGACAAAAACCTCGACGGCGCGTGGGCGCGCGCGTTTGATATGGATCGATGGGAGATCTACGGTGTTCCCCACGACGTTGGCTGGGCGCCCTGCTGCATCGAAACGGGCTGGACTATGGGAGAGATCCTGATGGGACTTCAGTTTATGCATATTGCGGAACAAATCCAAGCTAACGAATAAAGGGACGCCTCTCTCTGCTTTCTTTTTGACATAGTAAAAGAACCGGAATCCACATACTCGATTCCTTCAAAACACAAAAAAGAACACACCGATTGGTGTATTTCTGCTGACATTCGGAGAAGTTCGCTCCGCGAATATTTTTCTCGCGCCTCTTGTGAGCAAGCTCCTGTCGGCTTGCTCGAAAAAATGCGAACTCCTGCATATGCTCCGCATACGCCTCGTCGATTTTCTCGACGAGGCA
>JBGVFO010000045.1:0-4861 GCA_045121195.1 Eubacteriales bacterium | reverse complement strand
AAAATGATGAGATTTGATTTTGTTTATGGCTACGCTCAAATCCTCATCACAGAAGGATTTCACCAACTCTGCAATTGCGAATTCCCTCGTTTCGGGTCGCCGAGGACGTCGACCCCTACAAGGTTTGCTTCTCGCCATTTAGTTCGTGCAAACCCACCGATAAATCAAAATTTGAAAAAGCACCTTCCGTCGGCAGGTGCTTTTGTTATAACCGTAGATTTACGCGCGGTCGAGTGCCAGAAGCTCCTCGTCGGAGAGGACAAGCTCCGCGCCCTTGAGATTCTCAAGAAAATGCTCGCAACGGGAGGAGGCGAACAGCGGGATCACCGTGGGGCGACCCTCAATGCGGTGCTGATTCACCAGCCAAGCCACCACCATAGCGCTGGGGCAGAGCCCTTTCTCCGCCGCGAATTTGCGAATAAAGGCAAGGCGATCACCCGTCACGTACTCGGCGGGAATACGCTCGTCGCTCTCGTAGCCGCCCTTAGCAAGGCAGGAGTACGCCACAAGAGGAATATTGCCGTCCGCAAGGAAGCGCAGGCGCTCACGGGTCACGGGCTCGTTGAAGACGTACTTGGGCGCGGCGTCAGCCTTGGGATGCAGATAGGTATATCTCTGTTGCATCACGGTGTAAGGGGTCAGTCCCTTTCCCGCCGCCACGTTATTGGCGCGCTCAAAGCGCCACGTGTCGTAGTTACTGCCACCGAGGATGCGTACCTTTCCCTTCTTTACAAGGGAATCAAACGCCTCCATGGTTTCCTCCTGGGGGGTGCTCGAATCATCGGTGTGGGCGTAGTAGAGGTCGATATAATCGGTTCCCATCTTGCGAAGGCTCTCGTCGATCCAATACTCGATCTGCTCGCGGCGAAGTCCCGCGCCCTCTCCGTGGCGGTCGAAGCCAACCTTGGTGGCAAGAACGATCTTGTCGCGACATCCGCGCTCGCGGAACCATTCGCCAAGCAGCATCTCGCTCTCGTCGCCCGTTCCCGCCCAATGAGCGTAGTTGTTGGAGGTGTCGATAAAGTTTCCGCCCGCGTCCACGTAAGCATCCAGCACACGGAACGCCGCCTCACGGGAGGTGGTGGTGCCAAAGTTCATAGCACCGAGACACACGGACGATACCTGAATATCCTTAGAAAGAAGTACCTTTTTCATCTGTTTTCTCCTCATTTCATTCGTTCGATCACGTCGTTTTGCAGTCGCTCGCACATATCCACGAAGATACCGCTATAGCCCGTCACGCGGACGCGAAGATCGCGGTAGGAATCGGGATCCTTTTTCGCCGCCACAAGATCGTCGGCGCTCACCGAGCTGACCTGAGCGTGAAGCCCACCGCGGTTGAAGTAGGACGCCAGCACCTCGGCAAAGAGGGCACGACCCTCCTCACCGCCGAACTGACGGGGATCGATGTCAAGGTTAAGAGAACCCGACACCAGTCCGTCTGCGGGAAGATGGAGCATGGAGTTGAGCATCGCGCCAAGTCCGTTGATGCAAGCGCCGTTGGACGGCTTTGTGTTCTGGGAAAAGGCGGTACCCGCCCGACGTCCGTCGGGGGTGGCGCCAAAGGTCTCGCCAAGGCGCAGGTGCCAGGTGTCGCTCTGGATACAGGGCTCAAGGAACAGCCGTTGCTTTTCAAAATACGGGCGACTCTTTTCAATCGCCATATCGCAGCAGGTCTTCGCAAGTCGCTCCACGTGGGCGTTGGTGTGTGGGGTGTCGCTACCGTATTTTTCCACGCTGCGGCACATTCCGAGAATCCGCTCGTGCCCCACGAAGTCGGCATCCACCGCGTCCAGAAGCTCCCGTAGGGTCAGCTTTTTGTCGATGAACACCAGCTTGTCAACCGTAATGAAGCTATCGACAACCGTGCCGAACATGGGGAAGGACTGCAGCTCATAATGATATTTCGCGCCTGCCGCAAAGCATTCGGCGTTCTTCACCGAGTCGGAATAGAAGCAGTCTCCGAAGAGAAGCTTTGCCGCAGGACGGCGCTTCCGCAGCGCAAGGTCGAGCGACAGATGCGCAAGCTGGCGGTCCATAAAATCGGAAAGTCTTGCAAAATAGCCCTCGTAAAGATCGTCAATCGTCACGTCCTCGCGATCGGCAAGCTCACGCATGACGATCACGAAATCCTCCGCCCAGCCGTGCTCGGTGTTGAAGCGCATATACTGGGGAGAAACCATCCGTCTTTCCTCGGCGGTCATGGGCGCGCCGAAGGTGTGGGCACGGGGCCCGTTCTTCATCCACGCGCTGTGGGGACCCGCTGTCGCCCAGTTGCATCCGAAATGGGAATACTCACGGGCGTCCGCGTCGGGCAGACCCAGCCGACGGAAGGTGTCGATGGCGTTGTTATCATTGTAGAACATCATGGACGCACTCGCCACCGCCTTTTCGGTGAGCACTCGCCAAAGGTCGGGGTGCGCCTCATTCATCCCTTTGAAGTAGCGAACCACTACCACGGGATTTTTGAATTTCGGACGGATACACTCGGCAAAGAGCAGGGTTAGATCGTTTACCGCCGACTTGCCCTCGGCATCGGTGCCCGCCAGCATCAGATACTGGGGCGCGTCGAAGCAGAGAATGCGATCAAAGGTGGTGCTGTTGGTAGCGTCCCCCACCTGATGCTCGCCGCGACCCATAATCAGGTTGTGCTTGCAGTAATAATCGGTAATGAGGCACGCCGCCTCTTTACGGGTCAGCGTCCCCGCGTCGATCTCCTTTTTATAAAGAGGATAGAGGATCACGTCAAGCCTTCCTACCGTAAGGGTGGGATTGTGGGTAACGTAGGCACAGTTAATCAAGGTCACCGCCCACAGAAGCTGCAGCGCCGCGCGGAAGGTGGCAGGCTTTTCCGTCGCCGCGGACACAAGGGTGTCCGCAAGAGCGGTCATCCCTTTCTCTCGCGCCGCCTCGGCGTAGCGAAGCATGAAATCGCGGATAGCATCGTAGAGCGCAACGATGCCGCGAAGAAAGATCTGCTTTTCCTCGTTCTCCTGCCGCGCGAGGGATTCTACCGCCTTCTCGCGAAGACCCGAAAGTCCGTATTCTACAAGGTATTCCCACTCATAGACACAGTGTCCGGAGTCGAAGATAGTCTTGCCGCGGGGATAGCTTTTGCTCGCCAGAAAGGCTTGAAACTGCGCTTCTTCTCCGTCGGTAAGCTCACGGTCCACACATCGCCCCGCGATCAGATCGCCCTCCACGAGAGGCGTTGACACGCGGGAAAGAAGGATAGACATAAACTTAGAAAAGCGAAGGGGCTGGGGCAGATCGGCGTACTGATCCTTGATCTCGTCAAGAATGGTAAAGCGCTCCACGCTGGTGGCAAAGATGGGCTTTTCCACAAGGGCGCGCTCAGCTTCTTCAATCTGTTTTTTCATCGTTTCCATTTTCTTCTCCTTTCCGAGGAGTTTTCGTGTAAGTAAATTGATGTTTATAGGTGTGTTCGCAGTGACGTTGCAAGGCCTCTCCAAGAATGGGAGAGGCTCCCGCGAAGCGGGTGGTGAGGTTGCGCCTTTTTATGTTGCAAAATGGCACGGTGCCGTACATTGGTACAAATCCCGCAACCTCATCCGTCGCCTTCGGCGCCACCTTCTCCCATTCTTGGAGAAGGCTCTCAATGCTCGCCATTTCGTCAAATCAAACCCACCGACAAATCAAAATTTGAAAAATCAACACGCAAAGGAGGGTGTACCGTGGGGTTCCCCAAGATATACATTGAGATCACCAACGTCTGCAACCTCCGTTGCAGCTTTTGCCGCGGGACGGTACGGAAGCGGGAATTTATGGACCCCGAGGTCTTCCGCGCCTACGCGACGGAAGCCAAGCAATTCACCGATTACGTCTATCTGCACGTTATGGGCGAGCCGTTTTTGCACCCACAGCTCGACCGCATTATTGACATCGCTTCCGAAATCGGTCTTCGCGCTTGTCTGACAACGAACGGCACTTTATTCCATAAAAGGATGGACATTCTGCGCCCTCGAACCGGCGCCCTTTACAAGATCAGCATCTCCCTCCACGCCCACGAGGGCAACGGAGAGGACGCCATGGGCGCGTCCCTTGAGGAATACGTCCGAGGGGTGGCGGAGAGCGCGCGGGAGCTGGGCAGATCGGGCGTGATCTCGGTGCTTCGCCTGTGGAACGCCGACAACCCCGACGCGATTTCGCCCGCCAAAAACACGCAAAACGGGCAAACGCTTGCTATTCTTCGCGAGATCTTCGACGGCGAATGGACGGTCAACCGACGGGGACATCGGATCGGCGAGGGGGTATACCTTGAGTGGGGCGAGAAATTCGACTGGCCCACCGACGACGGCACCCTGCCCGACCGCGGACCCCGCGCCCACTGCTTCGCCATGAAGGATCACGTAGCGATCCTGGTGGACGGACGGGTGCTTCCGTGCTGCATCGACTGCGACGGACGCATGGCGCTGGGAGATCTTCACGAGAAATCCCTTGCGGATATCCTTGCGGACGCCCCCGCCGAGGAATTTCGGAGTCAGCTTGCCGAAGGGCGCCTCACGCATCCTCTGTGTCGGCATTGTAACTTCAAATAATACGCCGTTTTCGGCGCAAGCGCACGGTTTCCGTGCGCTTTTTTGTTGGCGAGATGGGGGATTTATCTCTCTTGCGCGAGGTTGAAAACAAAAAAGGGAAATGAAAAGATAAATTGATGTTTATCGGTGAGTTGTGGCTACGCCGAAAACGAACGAAACCCTCTAACACCGTAGGGGGCGACGTCCTCGGCGCCCCGAAAGCAACCAAATTTGATTTTGTTCATGGCTACGTTCAAACCCTTATCACAAAAGGCTTTCACCAATTTTATAATTGCAAATCCGTTCGTCGCGGGGCGCCGAGG
>JBGVFO010000044.1:0-77994 GCA_045121195.1 Eubacteriales bacterium | reverse complement strand
GAAAACGTACAAGGCGAGGTCTTGAATGACACCACAGTGTGGTGTCAGACCCGCGTCCTGACGCGACATTGCTTCGCAAGTCGAGCCCCAAGGCGTGCGGTCAATTCCCACCCATGCACATCCTGTTTTTTCCGGATTTCCATTGACTTTTCCCACGAAATTTGGTATACTGAATTTGATATTTTTTGCGAGTGGAGGTTCTTTCTATGAAACAAGCCCTGACCTTTCAAAATGCAAAATGGATATGGACAAATGCTGCGGCAAAGCCCAACGAATACGGCGAGTTTTATTCTGATTTCGAATTCTCAAAACAGGAAACTCATCTTTTGATCTCCGCGGACAGCAATTACGCCGTGTACCTCAACGGAAAACTGTGCGCGTTCGGTCAATACGCAGACTATCCTTATGACAAGGTTTACGATGATATAGACGTTACCCCTTTCTGCCGCGAGGGACGCAATCGCCTCGCCATCCTCGTGTGGTATTACGGTATCGAAACCACGCAGGTCTATTATCGCGGCGATGCAGGCTTGCTTTTCGAGCTTTTTTCGGGTGACTGCTCACTTGTACACAGCTCGGAGAAAACCCCTTCGAGAATAAGCCGCGCCTATCGGAATCACGAAGACAAGCAGATCACAAGTCAGATCGGCTTCAGCTATCACTATGACGCAACGGTAGAGGACGCTTGGTTAACGGAAAGCGCGGACGGCTTTTCAGACAGCATTGCCGTAACTGGCAGTACCGCGCTGCGTCCGCGTCCCTGCGACCGTCTTCGCTTGGATCCGCTTGTCAAGGGTACCCTTATAAAGCAAATCGCGCCCGACCGTCTTCTGTTTGATCTGGGCGTAAATACCGTAGGCTTTCTCTCCATCGACGTAATTTCGGACAAGAGCCAAACCCTTACCGTAGCCTATGGAGAACATATAGTGGACGGCTGTGTGCGCCGTGTGATCGGAGAGCGGGACTTCAGCGTCGAGATCACGGTCAACGAAGGAAAAACGGTCTACACAAATCCCTTCCGCCGTCTTGGCTGTCGCTACCTCGAGGTGCAGAGCGAATCGCCAATCGCCATTGAGCATATTGGAATCCTCCCCACTACCTATCCTCTTTCCGGAAAATCGCGTCCTACTCTTACCGCCATAGAGGATGAGATCTATGACATCTGCGAGCGGACGCTCACCCTTTGTATGCACGAGCATTATGAGGACTGCCCGTGGCGCGAGCAGGCGCTTTATGCGATGGACAGCCGTAATCAGATGCTTTGCGGCTATTATTCCTTCGGAGAAACCCGTTTTCCGCGCGCAAATCTGGAGCTCATTGCCAAGGATAACCGCTCCGACGGTCTGCTGTCCATGTGCACTCCGATGAAGAAAAATCTGGTAATTCCGTCTTTTTCCCTTCACTACTTCATCGCGTGTGTCGAATATTTGCGTCATTCGGGCGACTCCGCCTTCCTTGCGGAGATCTATCCAAAGCTGGTCAGTGTTCTTGACGTCTTTCTCACGCACACCGACAAAGACGGACTCGTTGCCCCCTTTAGGGGACCCGATTATTGGAATTTCTACGAATGGAAGCCGGGACTCAGCGGAAACGATCCCGCGCTTGGGGACGAGCCGCATCTGGTGATGAACGCGCTGATGCCTCTGGCACTCCGCGCTATGGCGGAGATTTCAGACACCTTGGGCAAGGAAACCGCCTACGGCGCTATGGCAACCGAGTGGAGCAAGGCGGTATATCGCGTCTTTTATATGCCCGAGAAGGGCTTGTTCCGTGATCACAGAAACACCGAACGAACGAGTATTCTCGGAAACGCTCTGGCAATCCTGAGTGGTGCCGTCAAAGGAAACGAAGCACGACTCCTATGCGAAAAAATGCTCCGCGATCCGTCCATGACCCCCGTTTCCCTCAGTATGAGATGCTTCCTGTACGATGCACTTCTTGCGGTGGATTTCGAAGCCTATGCGCCCGAAATTCTTGCCGACATTGAGAAGATCTATCTTCCCATGACGAAGATGGGGATCGGTACGGTATGGGAGACCGAGGACGGAGAAAGCGCCTTCGGCGGTGCGGGTAGCCTTTGTCACGGCTGGAGCGCTATGCCGATTTATTACTATCACATCATAAAAGGACGTTAAACACGCCTCTTCCTGCCCATATAGGGTTAAATAAAGAAGCGCTCGGATCCATTATCCGAGCGCTTCCTTTTTATTTTATTCATATCTTCCGTACTTTTGAATGGCCGCCATAACGCAACGCATACTGGTAAGAAGCGAACCGTTATTGATGGAGCCAGCCGTGGTGAGATTGAGCCCGCGAGAACCCATTTCCTTGATGGCCTCGCAATCGCGCTTGACCTCGGCAATGATCTTATCCTCGTCGTTGGACATAAAGGTAAAGGGTGCCAACTGACCGTCAATACGGGTGTTGGGCATACACTTGCGAATCTCCTGCACGGTGATGGTGGGGCCGAAGTTGCACGCCGTCAGCTTGAAATCAGCAAGCTGGGGCATCAGGTGACCCATAGGAGAATCGGAGTGCTGATAACGATAATCGCCGGGATTGGGCGCCGCAAATTCAAACACCCGCTTCAAGGTAGGATAACCAAAGGCGGCGTACATTTCGGGCGTCATCAAATTTGAGTCGTCATCGAAGAAGCTGAAGCCATGTGCAAAATTAGCCTCGGTCTTTCTCGCCTCGCGAATAAACAGCTTGATATATGCCAGAATTACGTCTCCGACCACCCGACCAAACTCTTCAAAAAGCTCGGGATTGTCATAATACAGATAGATCAGCTCCTCGGCACCGTAGACCTGCGTAGCAAGGGTAACGGGACCGCGAACGCTCTTGAACAGATTGGGGGTCTTACCGTACAGCTCGTAAACCATGCGGCACCGCTCGTCCCAATCGGCAGGAAGCACGAAAGAACGGAATGCCTCGGGGTCGGCAACGAGAGCGCGCACCTCCGCAAGCTTTTTCTCCAGATCCTCCTCACCGTCCATCGTTCCGTGAAGCCAAGTAGAGCCTCCCTGATAAACGTACTGACCGCCAAAGACCTCGCCGATCTGGCGAAATGCGGGAATCGTCGCCTTGGGGGGAACGGGATCGGGCTTGTTCTCCTTAAGAAGGGGCTTACCCACGATCTTGATCGCCTTCTCGTTGTAGCGGCAGTTCAGATCATAGCGGCGCACGGGATCGGTATATCCCCAAGGATCGCCCTCCTCACCAAGCTCCGCGAACACGCACTCATCACTCATACGAATGCCGAGCGCAACCTGAGGCGCTTCCTTCGAGAAGCAATTTTCCTTGTGAGTCAGCTCTTCATCCTTCCAAAATTGTTCGAGATCCAGATCTAACATAGTCATCCTCCATATATCCTATATTTTTTCCAGTATGGTTTAAGTTTACCGCGAAGCTATGAAAAAGTAAATAGGCTTTTCTTGTTTTTTTACTGATTTTCTGCAAGGAAACCATATTTTCATAAACAAATCTTTATTTTCTCGGTCATTTTTTCCAAAATTGTATGGATTTTTTGCTTTATTTATGGTATTATGATAAATAGATAGCATAACAATTACGGAGGTCAACAAATGATACGCAAGCTTTTGGCTTTTTTACTCGCCTTTCTTCTGCTCACAAGCGTTGGATGCGGTGAGCCCCATTCCGGCGAAACGGATATTGACTCGAATAAGGAAACGGAATCCGAGTCAAGCACGGAAATAGAGTCGGAATCGGATATTGCTACGGAAACGCCAAACACGGAAGAGTCGGAAAAGGAATCCGAAACGGAAGAGGAAACCGAATCCCTCCCAATCCCCGAGGTTCCCCCTCTCACCGATTACAGCGCAGAAAGCTCGGTTGGATCCATTCACATAAAAACAAACAGCGGCACCATCACAGGCGCTGAAGCGGTTACCATTCCCCGCCCCGTGGAAAACGGAAGAGTCCTTTCCGCGAAGGACTATCTTTCTCCGGATAATTCCGGCACGCAAAATATCAACGGCTTCTCCGAGATGTTGACCCTTGTGAAGACCAGTGTCTCCGACGAAAAGCCCATCACCAAGATCGACATTCCCAAGGGAGTATACCGTTTCAAGTCCTCCAAGCAGTACGCGATCCACTTAAAGTACATTGCCAATCTCGTAATTGACGGAAACGGTTCTCTTTTCATCTTTGAAGATGCGGACAAGGCCATCGGAAGTGCCGCCTTTTTCGGTCTTGAGAACTGTAACACCATTGAATTGCGAAATTTTGCCGTGGATTTCGACTGGGAAGCACATCCGCTTGCCGTAATCGGAACGGTTGTTTCTTCCGACACAACCACGAATAGCGTGGTTTTCCGTATCGATTCCCACAAGCTCCCCAAAATCATCAACATCGATAGCGGAAGAACCTGGGATCCCGCCCTTGACAATCGCTCCGAAACGGTAGGCTTCATCCCCGCCGGATCGATCAAAAAAACCGAGGCCCTCGACGATCACACCCTCCGCGTTACCTACTCTTCTGACCAAAGTGCAAAAAACGCCAGGGCGGGACAGCAGTTCCAATTCCATTTCAAGCCGAATTTCAACGCCTCCGCCTTTCGTATGTACTACAATAAAAACGTGACCTTAAACGGCGTCACTATCTATTCTGCACCATATGAAGCCGCCTGGAGCGCTGTATCCGACGGATATCACGTCATCGATTGCAAGGTGATTCCCGCTGAAGGTAGACGTTTTACCACCATGTCCGGCTTTGAAACTCACGCCGTCAGAGGCGCTGTCGTCATTGAAGGATGTGAGTTCTCGGGCATTCTGGACGATAACATCCATATGTCCAATCACTTTATGGGTGGAGAGAACGTAAAGATCGATACTTACACGATGCAGCTCCGAAATCTCCAGACCTGGTCGACAAAATATTACTTCGCCGTAGGAGAGACCCTCAGCCTTTACGATGAAAACTATTACCCTCTCGGCTGGAGCTCTGTTATCGAATCGGTGTCCTCCGTTCTGGAAGGCAAAAACGATATGGCGACCTACACGGTCAAGTTCCGCGATCCCCTTCCCACATACGTTAAGACAACCGACAAATTCTTTAGCGACGATTTCTACAAGGGTTCGTTTATCATTCGCAACAACAAGTTCTTTGGCGGACTTTGCCACGCGCTTTACATCGGTCTTGGCAATGGCACCATCGAAAACAACGATTTTGACAACTTCGCCTACCCCTCCCTCGTTCTTACCACGGTAACTCGTTGGGGGCGCTGGCACATCGGCGTCGGCGTGGAAGACGTGGTGATCCGCAATAACGTTATGACGAGATGCAACACCGCCCAGCGCGATCCCGCCAGCTTTGCCATTGCGGCAGGACGGGACGAACAGCCTTCCGATTTCTATCCCGTTGACAACTACGTCATCCGCAACGTTCTGGTGGAGGACAATGTAGTCGACGGCTCCACCGGCGCAGCCTTTGCCATTATGTCTGCCGAGGATGTGATCGTAAAGAACAATCAGTTCCTCAACTCCAATTCCCTCCCCGCTACGAAGCCGCGAAGAATCGGATGGGGCAACGCCTTCATCTGCAACGCAAGACGTGTCACGTGGGAAAACAACACCATAAAAAATGAAGCTCCCGCTTATGAAAACGGTCTTTACGTACAGTGGGATACTGTGAAAAATTCTGACATTAGATAATTAAGATTCAACGAAAAAAGGTCACACCGATTGGTGTGACCTTTTTCTTATTGGATTTGCTCAGACGCTGTGAACGCCGAGAGCGGCATCCGCATTGTCTGCGTCAAGTCCGTACTTCTTTGCTTTTCTGTACTCAAAGAACTTGATAGCAACCTGCTCGAAGAGGGCATAGGAAAGAACGTCCTCGTCCTGCTCGATATAGTTGGCGATCTTGGCGCGAAGCTCTTCAAGCTCGGGCTTGAGGGCATCGGCAGGTCTGTAGGTGATCTGCTCCTCGTCGCCGATGATCTTCTTGACGAATTCGGGATTGATCTCAACGGGGGTCTTACCGTACTCGCCCTTGACAAGACCCTTGAACTCCTTGGTGACCATCTTGTAGCGCTCACCGCCGATTACGTTGAATACCGCCTGGGTACCAACGATCTGGGAGGAAGGCGTTACGAGGGGAGGATAACCAACGTCAGCTCTTACGCGCGGAACCTCCTCAAGCACCTCAACAAGCTTATCCTCCTTGCCAGCCTGCTTCAGCTGGGACATCAGGTTGGAAAGCATTCCGCCGGGAACCTGATAAAGGAGTGCGTTAACGTCGACCTTCAGCGCCTTGGGATTCAGAAGTCCCTCGGAAAGATACTTCTCGCGCAGAGGCGTGAAGAACTTGGTGATCTCGTCAAGCTTACCAAGATCAATGCCCGTATCGTATTCGGTGCCTGCAAGGGTTGCAACCATAGTCTCCGTGGGAGGCTGGGAGGTACCCATAGCCATGGGAGAAATCGCAGTATCCACGATGTCCACACCTGCCTCGATGGCCTTCAGAAGGGTCATAGAAGCAAGACCTGCGGTATAGTGGGTATGAAGCTGGATCGGAACCTTTACGCTCTCCTTCAGCGCCTTTACCAGCTCGTAAGCATCGTAGGGCTTCAGAAGACCTGCCATATCCTTGATACAGATGGAGTCTGCGCCCATCTCCTCAAGATCCTTGGCATACTTTGCGTAATAATCCAGGGTATAAACGGGACCCGTGGTATAGCTGAACGCTGCCTGAACGTGTCCGCCCTCCTTCTTGGTGGCGTTGATCGCGGTCTTCAGGTTTCTCGCGTCGTTCAGCGCGTCGAAGATACGAATGATATCGATACCGTTGGCGATAGATTTCTGTACGAAATACTCAACCACATCGTCGGAATAATGACGGTAGCCGAGAATGTTCTGTCCGCGGAACAGCATCTGAAGCTTTGTGTTCTTTACGTGATCGCGAATGGTGCGAAGGCGCTCCCAGGGATCCTCGTTAAGGAATCTCATACAAGCGTCAAAGGTTGCACCGCCCCACGCCTCAAGGGAGTGATATCCGATTCCGTCAAGCTTCTCAAGAATGGGAAGCATCTCCTCGGTCGTCATTCTGGTGGCGATGAGGGACTGATGAGAGTCACGGAGTACGGTTTCTGTAAGTTTTACCTGTGCCATATATGTTTCACCTCCGAATTAACTAAATGTAGAAAGGAATACGCCTGCGGCAACGGCGGAGCCGATAACGCCTGCCACGTTGGGGCCCATTGCGTGCATCAGGAGGAAGTTGGAAGGATCCTCCGCTTGTCCGACCTTCTGGGACACACGAGCCGCCATAGGTACTGCGGAAACGCCGGCAGAACCGATAAGAGGATTGATCTTTCCTCCCGTCAGCTTGCACATAAGCTTTGCGGTAAGCAGACCGCCGCACGTAGAGATGCAGAAGGCAACCAGACCGCAGATAATGATCAGAATGGTCTCACCGCGCAGGAAATTGTCCGCGCTTGCGGTAGCACCCACCGAGATGCCGAGGAAGATGGTAACGATGTTCATCAGCTCGTTCTGGGCGGTCTTGGACAGTCTGTCCGTTACACCGCAAACGTTGAGGAGGTTACCGAACATCAGGCATCCGACAAGCGGAACCGCGTCGGGAACGATCAGACCTACGATGAAGGTTACGAGGATCGGGAAGATGATCAGCTCGGTCTTGGAGACCTTGCGCAGTGCGGTCATCTTGATCTTGCGCTCCTCCTTGGTGGTCAGCATCTTCATAAAGGGAGGCTGTATCATAGGGATCAACGCCATATAGCTGTAAGCGGCAATGGCGATCGCGCCGAGAAGGGCGGGCGCCAGAGTCTTGGTAACAAGGATCGCCGTAGGACCGTCCGCGCCACCGATAATACCGATAGCCGCCGCCTCCTCGGGCGTAAAGTAGCCCGAAAGCAGAGCCGCCGCAAAGGCAACGAACACGCCGAGCTGTGCGCCCGCGCCGATCAGAAGGCTCTTGGGATTGGAGATCAGGGGGCTGAAGTCGGTCATCGCGCCGATACCGATAAAGATCAGCGACGGATAGATACCGAGCTTAACGCCAAGGTACAGAAGGTCAAGGAAGCCTCCGTGAGCAAGAACCTCGCCCCACGGAACGCCCTCGGGTCGAATAAAGAAATCCAAGTGGAAAATGTTTGCTCCGGGCAGATTGGTCAGAAGCATACCGATGGCGATGGGAAGCAGAAGGAGAGGCTCGAACTGCTTGACGATCGCAAGATACGCCAGAACAAACGCAATGGCAAACATAATAAGTGTTTTCCAAAAATCCGGGGCTTCGAGCAGGCGTGCAATGCCCGTCGTTCCGAGGAAATTCAGAATACTGTCAAGAATATTCATGTAAAACTCGTCCTTTCAAAAGATTTTTGAAAACACGATTACGCCAGGGTAACAAGCACTGCGTCGGTGGCAACCGATGCGCCCTGAGCAACCTCAACGGAGGAAACAACACCGTCCTGAGGAGCGCAGATATCGTTCTCCATCTTCATTGCCTCAAGCACGCAAACTACGTCGCCTGCCTTAACCGCGTCGCCAACCTTTACGTTGATCTTAAGGATGGTTCCGGGCATGGGAGCCTTGATGGATACGGAGCCTGCCTTGCCCTGTGCTGCGGGAGCCGCCTTGGGTGCCGCGGGAGCGGCTGCGGGTGCTGCTACGGGAGCAGGTGCTGCTGCGGGTGCGGGAGTGGCTACGGGTGCGGATGCAACTGCGCCTACCTCTTCGATCTCAACGTCATATGCTACGCCGTTTACGGTTACGTTAAACTTTCTCATAATTATTACCAAACCTTTCGTAAATTTGAATTATTTCGCGGAATTCCAGGGGGTGTTGCGCGTGCTTCTCTTGAAGGAAACCACACGGAAGCCGCCCTGATAGCTCTCGGTGCCGTTTTCAGCGGCAAGCATAGCGGAGATGGCGGCGGTAATAGCCGCGATCACTGCACCGTCGTCCGATACGGTCGGCGCGACGGGTACGGGTACAGGCTCGGGGGTCTTGGAAACGGGCTTAGGAGCATCTGTCGTCTTTTTCTCGGACGTTCCCTTTGCAAAGACGCGCTCCATAAGCATCAGCACAAGCATGATGATAGCAAGCACCAAGAACACCATGACCATACCCATAACGACCATCGTCAATGCCTCCTGCGCTCTTTCGCTGAAGGTCATATCCGACTTGGTCAGAAGCATGGGTAAATTCATTATATTTCTCATACGAAGCCTCCCGATCAAAGAGGAAGATTGATGTGGCGGCGAGCAGGCTTGGCGTCAGCCTTGGCAAACAGCATACCGAAGGCGGCGCAGATTCTCTGACGAAGCTCGCCGGCGGCGATCACGTCGTCGATATCGCCCTTCTCGGCAGCATCAATAGGAGAAGCACACTTCTCTTTCCATTCTGCCTCAAGATCCTCACGGGACTTCTCTGCCGTGATCTTATCGTTCCAAGCGAACGCCACCGATGCCTCGGGAGCAAGCACGCTGATGGCGGCATTCTCAAGGGCAAACGCGATATCAGCACCCACGGAGCGAGAGCCCATGAGGGTGTATGCCGCACCGTAAGCCTTGCCGACCACAACGGTAACCTTTGCATTCTTGGAGGAGGTATACGCCAGAGCAAGCTTGGCAAGCTCGCTGGCGAAGGGAGCCTCTTCGGCATCCTTATCCACAACAACGCCCTCGGAATCCACAAGGGTCAGAAGCGGAATGTTAAAGCTGTCGCAAAGCGTGACCATCTTTGCCGCCTTTCTTGCGCCCTTAACGCTGATCTTACCGTCGGCGTAAACAACGCCTGCGAAGATGCCGCCGAAGGAAGCAACGCCAACCGACATCTCGGGAGCGTAGTCATTATAGAGGGAGAGATAACGCTTTTCGTCTGCAATCTCGCAAACGAGAGCCTCGCCCGAAAGTCCCTCAACGGCAACCTTACGGTTGAGATCGTCAGCATTGACCTCAAGCTCGGTTCCGTCCACATTATTGGAAGGAAGAACGGCTACCAGCTCGCGCACCTTGGCGAACGCGTCGTTCTCGTCAGCCGCAACAAGTGCCGCAAGTCCGTTTGCCGCGGCATACTCCGCGGTTCCTACCTCCTTGCCAACTACGAAGGGAGCGTTTACGTAAAGCTTGGACTGATCCTTTACCGTTACGACAAGGTCAAGCATTGCCGCGATGGTAGCGGACATACCGGCGCACACGCCCGTAATCATGCCGATCTGGGGAATGATGCCCGATGCCTCGGAAACACACTTCATCACTCTGCCGTAACCGGAAAGAACGGCCGAGCCTTCATAAATCACAGCGCCTGCGCTGTCCAGCATTGCCACAACGGGCGCGCCGTTGGCAATTGCCATCTCGTAGAGCTTTTCGATCTTTCTCGCGTGAACCTCGTCGAATGCGCCCTTCATACGGTCGCTATCCTGAGAGAAGGCGAACACCAGCTTTCCGTCCACAGAGCCGTAGCCGCAAACCACGCCCTCGTATTCCTCGGCGCGATTGCTTCTGCGAACGTAGGAGCCGATCTCCACAAAGGTACCCGCATCAAAAAGCGCGTTGATCTTCTCTGCACCTATCGTGCTTCTTTTCTCCATAAGTAGCCTCCAAATTCGTTCTGTTGGGAAAGTTTTGCGCGGTATTTTTTGAAGAATACCACTTTTCCCCGATTATACTTCATCATAACACATAATGCAAATTTTGTCAACCGAAATTTACCTTTTTGCATAATATTATCGGAAGAAATTTTTCTCGGCGCATCGGGACATTCCTCTATATTATTTAGTATTCCCCGAGCGCCCGATTTCTATAAAAAGGACCTGCGTGAAATTCACGCAGGCCCTTTGATTTATTTCAAGATGCCGTCCAAGGGCGTAAGGTTCCAAAGATCGGCAAGGCCTTTGATGATCTCGTCGGGAATCACGTTCACGGCGTGCCCTAAGGTCAGCATATAGATCTGCGCCGTCTTCTCCACCGTTTCGATCAGGCCAAATGCCTCATCCACGCTCTTTCCCGTTCCGTAGATGCCATGGTTGGTCCAAACCACAAGGCGAAAGGTCTTCATTTTCTCCGCCGTGGCTTCACCGATCTCGTTAGTTCCGCAGATCATACACGGAAGCACGCCCACGCCATCGGGAAATACGACGACCGCCTCGGTATTGGACTGCCAGAGTCTGTGAGTAAAGTCCTTTTCATCGAGAGGACAAACGGTATTCATAGCAATGGTATAGGTAGGATGGGTATGCATCACCACGAGGTGTTCGGGATCTACCGCAAGACGGGAAATGTGACTCATCATATGGGCGGGAAATTCCGAGGTGAATCTGCCGCCGTCCGAATAGCCCCAAAGAAGCTCTGCGGTGGTTCCGTCCTCGGCGATCCGAACGATTCCGAGATTGCGCTCGGGATCCTTTTCTACGTTTTTGAAATATTTTCCCGTTCCCGTCACCATAAAGAGCTTACCGATCAGGGCATGGGCGTCAAAGCCTGTGGGAATGGTACGGATAACGCGGTCAAGGCGAAGATACTTTGCCACTTCCCTCTCGTCCAGCATATAGCTGATATTTCCGCCGTTTCGCTCATCCCAGCCGAGGCGGTACATATTCGCCGTAGCGTCACACATTTCGCGCAAAAAAGGCGCTTTCAAGATATTTTTCATGATTTTCCTTTCCGTTTATTTTCTCGCTGCGATCACATCACGTTCAAAGGCTTCCACGGCGTCAAACCAATCGTCCGATAAGCCCTCTCGCGCAAGATACTCTTCCCATACGTCACCCATGGGCATAGTCTTGAATTTTTCGTTCAGGTACATGATCTTGGTGAAGTTGTTTTCGTCCTGCAAAGCCTTCATCTCCTCGGAAGGAAGAAGGAGCGCGGCAAGCAACGCCTTTTGCATGGAGCGAACGCCCATGACCCACGCGAGAAGTCGGTTGATGCTGGCATCAAAATAATCAAGCCCGATCAAAACCTTTTCCTCACCGCCGCGAACGATCTCCTTGGCAAGCTCGCGAAGCTCGTCGTCAAGAATGACCACGTGGTCACTGTCCCAACGAACGGGACGCGAAACGTGAAGCGCCACCTTATCGTAGAAGGCGAGAAGCGAGGGCAGCTTATCCGAAACCACCTCGGTGGGGTGGTAGTGTCCCGTGTCCAGAAGACAGCAGATACCCGCGCCCGCCGCGTAGTTCTGATAAAATTCGTTATTTCCGACGGTATAGCTTTCAATACCGATTCCAAACACCTTGCTCTCCACCGCGGGAATCACCCATTCGCGATCGTATCCCTCAAGCATCTCGTCAAGAGATCTCTTAAGGCGAAAACGAGGCTCGACTCTGTCCGCAGGAATATCCTTATAGCCGTCGGGGATCCAGATATTCACCATACAGGGGCTACCCATAGCGCGTCCCATTTCGGCAGCGATGGCAAGGCACGCGCGTCCGTGGCGCACCCAGAATTTTCGGGTTTCCTCATCGGGCGAGGAAAGAGAAAGACCGTCCTTCATCATAGGGTGTCCAAAGAACGTGGGGTTGAAATCCACGCCCTCAAGTCCGCACTCCTTGGCGAGCGCCACCCAGGGCTCAAAATACTTATAGGTATAGGCATCTCTGTCCACCTTGCCCGCGTCCTCTCCGAGAACGGCGTAGCAGGCGTGTACGTTCACCCGCTTTTTGCCGGGCATCAGCGCGAAGGCGCGACGGATATCGTCGAACAGCTCCTCCTTGCTCCGCGCGCGACCGGGATAGTTGCCCGTAGTCTGAATGCCACCCGAGAGGGATGCGGCACCGTCAAAGCCGATCACGTCGTCCCCCTGCCAACAATGCACGCTGACGGGAATGCGGGACAGACGCGCAAGCGCCGCCTCGGTATCCACGCCGTAAGCAGCATAGATCTTCTTTGCCTGTTCGTATCTTGTCATTGCTTTTCCTCCAATTCTTCAATGTCGAAGGAGCGCTTTACGATCCTCCGTCCTTCGGCAACGTCCTTGACGTCGCCCGCGCCGATCATCTGCATCAACATATTGCCAATAGCGGTTCCCTCTGCAGGGCCCGTGATGATCCTCCGTTTGGTGTAGGTTGCGGTCAGCTCGTTAAGAAAACGGTTCTTACTGCCGCCGCCAATAATGTTCAGCGTAGTATATTGACGCCCCGTGATCCCTTCAAGCTCTGTCATGGCTTCGGCATACGATCTGGCAAGGCTATCGTAAATTATGTACGCGGTCTCCCCCAGCGAAAGAGGTCTGCCGACTGCCACCGCGATCTCCTCCGTCATATTCTCGGGAGCAAGAAACCGTCCGTCGTTGACGCGCACCGTATCGGACACCGCCGACGCGCGCGCCATTGCCGCAAGCTCCTCAAAGCTGTAGACATCCTCGGCTTCGTGCCGCACCTGTTGGATCATCCAAAGCCCCATAATATTTTTCTGTAAGCGGAAGGTGCCGTTCACAGAGCCCTCGTTGGAGTAGTTGGCGAGCCTTGCCCCCTCCTCCGTATGCGCCATAGGCTGTTCCGCACCCAAAAGCGACCAGGTGCCGCTGGAAATGTACGGCGCCCCCTCCGAAAGCGGAGCTGCCAGCACCGCGCTTGCGGTATCGTGGGTGGCGGGAAGGACTACCTTCGCGCGATACCCCACCCGCTTTGCTATCGCTTCGGTAAATTCACCCACGTCGGCACACGGCTGTGTCAACGGACCAAACAGCTTCTTTGGGAAACCGAGCGCATCTATGATGTCCGTGTCCCACGTGTGAGTTTCTGCATTCACCATCCCCGTGGTTGTTGCGTTGGTATACTCCTGCCGCTTCACACCCGTCAGGCGGAAATGGAAATAATCGGGAAGCATGAGAAGGGACTCGGCGCGGTCAAGCTTTCCGCTCTCCTTGTCGCAAAACAGCTGATAAACGGTATTAAAGCTTGCGAATTGAATGCCTGTTTTTTCGTAGAGGCTCTCGAAGGGAAGAACGGCATGAACCCTCGGCACCGCCTCGGCGGTTCGTTGATTGCGGTAGCAAAACGCGTCCCCCAACACGGTATCGTTTTTATCCAACAAAACGTAATCCACGCCCCAGGTATCAATTCCCACGGAATACGGCACGCATCCCATTTCTCCCGCCTTAGCAAGACCGTTTACGATCTCCTCGTAAAGGCGCTCCACGTCCCAAACAAGACCGGATGCGCCGCTTTTTGGCGCGTTGGAAAATCGGTATATTTCCTCGGTGATAAGGTGTCCGCCCTCCAGCCATCCCAAAAGATGACGTCCCGACGAAGCCCCGATATCGACGGCAAGATAGTATTTCATAGTTTCGCCTCCCTATCTTCTTTTTCATTGTACCACAGTTTCTTTTTTTCGTCCACCTCTTTTTGCAAACTTGACAAAAAAGCATTTTCGTTGTACAATATAATCAAATACGATCAAAATCGCGCAGGAGAAACGTTTATGCATCTGAACGAACGGCAAAATAAGATCCTATCGATACTGAAGGAAACGAAAACCGCCTCGGTCAACGATCTGGCGAAGCACTTATTCGTAAGCGAAGCCACCGTACGGCGGGATCTCACGGAAATGAAAGGGCTGGGGCTTCTGGAGCGCAGTCACGGCGGCGCTATTCTCTCGGAGAACGCCGAGGAGGTTTCCATTTTTATTCGAATGAACAAGAACGCGCAGGAAAAGGAGCATGCCGTCACAAACGCCCTGCCCCATCTCCCCCCCTTTCAATCGGTCTTTCTGGATAGCTCCTCCACCGCGCTGGCGCTTGCCGAGCGAATGGATCTTTCCCACAAAACCGTGGTAACCAACAACCTACAGGCGGCGATCCAGCTCTCCAAAAAGCGGGACGTTCATCTGATCGTGCTGGGCGGAAGCGTGCAGCACAATACGGTTTCGGCAACGGGAAGCCTCGCGGCGCGTCAGCTTGGCGAATTTTCCTTTGATCTTATGCTCTGCTCCTGTGCCGCCGTAAAAAACGGAGAGGCTCTTGAGCGGTCCCTTGAGCAAAAGGAGATCAAAACAGCCGCCTTTTCCCGAAGCAAATTTCGCCTTCTTGTGTTTGACGCCTCCAAGTATGACGCAAGCGGCATTCACAGAGTTGCAAGACTCTCCGACTTCGACCTCGCCGTCACCAACGCGGCACCGCCGGATCCCCTTTCGGTCAAGGATGTCACTCTCCTTTATTAAAAGTTTGTTTTTCGTAAAAAACCGTTTGTTTTCCTCATTGACGGCACATCAGAAAACGGCTATAATAGCGTCGTAATCTGAAAGGACGGAGTTTCCATGATAAAATATCTTTTTCTGCTGCTTTTGCCGATCCTAGTTACGACCAAGGTCTTGCTTCAAGGACATTATTCGAAATCCAAGGTAGGATCCCTCGCTGACACCTTTTATCTCACGGGCTTTATCTTCGCCGCCATCGCACTTATCACGGGCGTTTTCTCCTTCCGAGCTCTTCCCTCAACGAGCACCCTGCTGTTTGCCCTGCTCTTCGGTGTGGTAAACTACGTGTACCAGGTATCTTATTCCTCTGCCTTTCGCGCGGGCCCCGTCTCGCTGACCTCGATCATTTGTAACTTCAACATGATCGTTATCATCCCCTTTGGCGCTCTCGTGTTCAAGGAGGAGATCGGTCCCTATCAGTGGGTTGGCTTCGCTCTGGTCGCCGTTGCGATGATCCTTTTGAATAGGCCGAGTAGCGGAACCGAAAAGAAGGCAAGCTTCAAGTGGCTCTTGCTTTCCCTGCTCACGATGGTCACCAGCGGCTTCACGGGGATTCTCCAATCGGCATACGGAAAATATTTTCCCTCTGAGGAAAAGGATAGCTTCATCGTTATCGGCTACGTCATTGGCGCCCTCCTCAGCTTCATCACAGCGCTTGCCATGAAAAAAGAAAAAAAGACCGACCTTTTCAAGGTCGATCCTAAATTCTTCTGTGGCATTGCCATAATAGGCGTGGCGCTGAGTCTTTATAACACGCTGATCATCGAGGTTCAGGCACGGGCATATTTCACAAGCGCAGTGCTTTTCCCCGTGTTAAGTGTGCTGAATTTTATTATGACCCTTGCCGCATCGATCCTCTTCCTCAAGGAGCGGATCCGTCTTCGTCAATGGATCGGCGTTCTTGTGGGAACAGTCGCCGTGGTTCTGATGAATCTGTAAAAAATCCTCCGCAAATGCGGAGGATTTTCTATTAGAATTCAACCGACCAAGCGTAGTCGAAAATGGTATCCTCCATATCCTTAAAGGCTTCGCTTCTGGTAAAGAAGGTTACCAACCAAAACGCCTCGTCACTCTTGTACGCAAAGGCACAGAAGGTGTACTTCTCGCCGCCCAGCTTCTCTCTGTAGGAGAAGGTGGTAAGACCCTTTTCCAGCTTGACCGTGGTAAGGTAATTGCCGGCATCCACGATCTCCTCCGCAAACTCGTCTACGTCCATTTCCGCAGCCGCCTCCGGATCGTCAAAATCGTCAAACTGCCACTCGTCAACGTAAACGCCCATGGTCTTGGACAGATAATAGCCCTTATGCTTCTCGGAAACCTTCTTTTCAAAGCCGTCGGTCAGCTCGATCTCAAGATCGCCGCACATGAAATCCTTGGGCTCATACTTTTCCGCGCAACCAACGAGAAGAAGCCCCGCAAGAACCAACGCGAGAACGGAAACAACAATCTTTTTCATATTTTCCTCCGAAATGAAATATTCCGCCCCATTTCGGACGGTCGTTTTCCTTATTATACATCTTTTCCCGCTTGCCGTCAACAGAATTCCCAAAATTATATGCTCTATATTTTTTTGCAAGCGTTGTCCTCTTTTTAGATGGATCCGTGAACAAGAAAGCCCTCGGAGCTACGAGCATTCCGAGGGTTTCGTTTGCGAAAAAGTGTCAGTGCTTCAGCTCCGTTTTTTCGGCAAGCCGCGCTTTATTGATCCTCAATCGGCGTGACGACGGGCTTGCCGTCCTTGTCAAGCAGAACGGTCAGTCCGCCGGCATAACCGCTTGAAGCAAACAAATAATTGATTCCCGTTTCCTTGTCAACCAAAACCATAGTGGAGCCCATATCCTGACTATAGGCTTTTATAAATCTCTTTTTCTTTGCCATTACATTCGCCTCCTCAATGCTAAGTTGATCCAACGGTTACATTATACCACAATTTTTGCTAAAAATAAATAGAAGAAAAAACAAAATATCTCTTGGAGCTTTACGCGCGTTGTTTGGCTTCATAGATCATGTTGCACCAGGATCACATAGGCATACAACGCTGTTCTGCTCGACAAATTGGAATTTGCTTACTTGTTCACAATTTTAACCGCGGTACCGTAAACAATAACCTCAGCAGCACCTTGCATAACAGCGGAGGAAGCATAACGAATATTTATGATCGCATCCGCTCCCAGAGCTTCAGCTTCCTCGACCATTCTTTTGGTGGCAAGTGCTCTTGCGTCATTCATCATTTCGTTATAGGCCTTCAATTCTCCACCTACCAGAGTTTTAAAGCTTTGTGCAATATCTTTTCCGATATGCTTTGATTGAATTGTACTCCCCTTTACCAGAGCAAGGGTTTCCAACTCTTTTCCGCTAATGTAATCAGTATTTACTAAGATCATCTTCTTCACCTTTCTTGATTTCATTTATTCTTTCTATGCAAACCTTGACCATTATTACTGAAAATACAAGTGGAATAATGCCAAAGGCATATTTCCATACCGTATTGAGCAGTGAAATTAAAAAGCCAAAGTAAACAACATAATATAACACCACAATGAAAGTGATTATAATTGGTACAATCATTTTCTTTTTGTAAGATTTCACTTTCATCACCTCGTCAAATTCAAGTTTATCTAACAGTTACATTATATCATAATTTTCATCAAAAGTAAATAGGACGATGAAATTCTTTGCAAATTGAACCGCCCTTTCATTGTTCTTGTAGGGGCGTTCATTGAACGCCCGCGGGCGACCAATGGTCGCCCCTACAAATATAAAACAAAAAGCCCTGCATAGCAGAGCTTTTTGTATATTGAAATAATCGCCGTAAGGCTGTGATCATCTCTTGCTGAACTGAGGCGCACGACGTGCAGCCTTGAGACCGTACTTCTTTCTTTCCTTCATTCTGGGGTCACGGGTAAGGAAGCCTGCAGCCTTGAGTACGGGCTTAAGAGCCTCATCAGACTGAACGAGAGCTCTTGCAAGACCGTGACGGATAGCACCTGCCTGACCGGAGATACCGCCGCCTGCAACAGTTGCGATGATATCGAACTTGCCTGCAGTACCGGTTACGCCGAAGGGCTGGTTTACGATAAGCTTCAGGGTCTCAAGACCGAAGTAGTTGTCAACGTCTCTGCCGTTAATGGTGATTACGCCCGTTCCGGGAACGATGCGAACACGGGCAACCGACTTCTTTCTTCTGCCGGTGCCGTAGAAATAAGGCTTTGCACTGGTATACATTTCTTTGTCCGTCCTTTCCTAATTATACTTCGACGGCAACAGGCTTCTGTGCGTCGTGGTTGTGAGCGGCGCCTGCAAATACCTTAAGACGGGTTGCAGACTTTGCGCCGATGGAGTTGTGAGGAAGCATTCCCTTTACTGCAAGCTCCATAGCAAGCTCGGGCTTGGTTGCCATAAGGGTCTTGTACTGAACTTCCTTAAGTCCTCCGATATAACCGGAATGACGGCGATAGTACTTCTGCTCCAGCTTCTTGCCGGTGAGAACTGCCTTCTCTGCATTGATAATGATCACGTACTCGCCGCAATCAACGTGAGGGGTGAACTCGGGACGATGCTTGCCGCGGAGGATGTTTGCAGCCGCAACAGCAGTCTTACCAAGAGGCTTATCGGCAGCGTCGATGACGTACCACTTGCGCTCAATGGTTTCTTTCTTAGCCATAAATGTGGACATTTTTGCTTTTCTCCTTTGTAAAATACAGTCTTTTTCAATTTGACTCGGTCATTATATCATGGGTTTCTATCTTTGTCAACCCCTTTTTGAAAAAAAGTTTGAAAATTTTAATTTAGCGCATTGCAACCTCTTATTTTCTTCGATTTTCTCGCGTTTTTGGCATTATATCTCCCTCGCCATCTCATTTTTTGTTGGCATATTCTCTACCCCTTTTCAATATAGTGATAGCAGAAATCACGAAAAAAGGAAAGGAATCCATAAGTATGTCAAACACGTACACGCCTGAGGGGACGCGCATCGGCACCCCGGAAAACACCGAAGGACTCTCCTCTCTCGCAGGCCTTGAAAAGGCGATGGCCACGGGGAAGATCCTGGAAGCCCCCGTTCTTCTTTGCGACAATCAAATGCGTCTTCACGTGGATCTTTACGGAATCGACGGCATTATTGAAAAAGATCAAGCCGTCTTTTCTCCCGACGGTGAGCCCTCCAAGGATATTGCCGTGATCACGCGGGTGGGAAAGCCCGTTTGCTTTAAGGTGCTGGGCTTTGAGCAGATCGGCGGACGGACGGTTGCCCGTCTTTCGCGAAAGGAAGCACAGCGCGAGTGCTTCTTCGCCTTCACCTCGCGCCTTACCTGCGGGGATATTATTCCCGCGAAGATCACCCATATGGAATCCTTTGGCGCCTTCGTCGACATCGGATGCGGCATCATTTCCCTGCTCTCCATCGATTGCATCTCGGTATCCCGCATCTCCCATCCGCGCGACCGCCTTTCGGTGGGACAGTCGGTCTGGGTCGCGGTAAAGACCGTCGATCAGGAAAACAAGCGGATCTTCGTTTCTATGCGCGAGCTGCTTGGCACCTGGGAGCAAAACGCCGCGGAGTTTGAGATGGGACAAACGGTGGCGGGCATTGTAAGAAGCGTGGAGCCCTACGGAATTTTTGTTGAGCTTGCTCCCAATCTTGCGGGACTTGCCGAGCTTCGCACTGACGGAAGCATTTCCTCCCCCGAGCATCTGATCGGACAATACACGGCGGTCTACATAAAGAACATCATTCCCGAGCGAATGAAGGTGAAGCTTGTTCTCGTTGATTGCTATCACGGCGAGATCCGAAAAATGCCCTTGCGGTATTTCGTTGACGGAGAGACCTGCCGCCATATGTCATACTGGCGATATTCCCCCGAATGCTCGTCGAAGCTGATCGAAACGGTATTCTGATAAAAAAAGCTGTCCCAAGGACAGCTTTTTTCTATGCAAAGAAGACGCCAAAGCCGCGACCGTGACAGCCTCCGTCCTTGAGGTACGCCTTGTATCTCCTTCTCAGGGTGGAATCCTCGGGAAGCTCGTCCAGCTCCTCGGGGCAATCCATTCCGAAGATCGTCCAAATGCCGGCGTAATCTCCCTCCTTGGCGTAGGTTGTTTCAATAACATCGTAATCATTCATAAAGCGAATGATGTTCGCCGTTTCGGGAAGAAGCTCGCGAAGCTTTTCAAACAACAGCCAGGATCCGCACACAAACGCCATGGGCGTTTCCTGAAAGGAATCCTTGAAAAACGCCCTTGCCATAGCGTAGGCGTCAAGACAGCTCTGTCTGTCCAGAGGGGTTTCGGTTCTGGGGATATGCACGTTGATAACGGGTGAATCGGGGGCAAGCCGCTTGCCGTCCTTCTCATAGACGTGCTTGAATGGCACCACCTCAAACTGCAATCTGCCAAGCGCAAACCGCGTCATATTGAAGAAGCGGTCGAACCAGCTTGCCACGAAGGAGCCGTAAATTCCCTTAATCATCTTACACTCGATCAGCTTATATTTAAGATCCAGCATACTGTTGTGCCACACGGCAAGGTCAAATCCCTTCTCGCAATACAGCTCCCGAAGGCGACGGCTCATACAGATAAAGGCAAGCAAGCGGACGGTATAAGAATGAACGCCGCAAAGCGCCGCCGCCTTATCGCAGTCCAAGAGGAGAGCCTTGTAATCGCAGGAATAATCCTGCCTGTATGCGGCAAGGATCCCGTCAAAGATCCGGGCAGCCTCGGGATTTTCATAAACGCCGTCGTATCCCGCCCTCAAAGCGGCGGCTGCCTCGTCCGCATAGGCAAACTCCTTGAAAAACCAAGAGAGATATTCTCGCATAACGAACCTCCGTCAGTTGATCTTTTTCAGCTTGGCAAAGGTTGCCATCAGCTTTTTGGTCCCCGCGCGGTCGAAAGCGATCTCGTACAGAACATCAGCACCAAGCTGCTTGGCGGACAGAATATCGCCCTCTCCAAATGTGGGATGCAAGACCCGATCTCCCTCCGCGAACCGCTCCCTCGTAGCGCTTGCGGGTCGGGGAACGGCGGGCGTTGTGCCCACGGTGAGTGTTTCTCTCCGAGGAGAAAAGCCGCTGAAGGAGGTCGTCGTTCCCGACGTATACGGGCGACGTTCCTTTGTGGGATTATTGACTAAAGCCTCGGGAATCTCCTTGATAAAGCGAGAGGGCGGATTGTACTGCGTCCTGCCGTAAAGCAAGCGACAGTTGGCATACGAGATGCAAAGCTCTCGCTTGGCTCTCGTGATCGCCACGTACGCCAGACGGCGCTCCTCCTCGATCTCGCTATCTCCCTCCATCACCGCCTGAGAGCCGGGGAAGATCCCGTCCTCCATACCGGGCAAAAAGACGATGGGAAATTCAAGTCCCTTGGCGCTATGTACCGTCATCATCACGACGGCGTCTGCCGATTCGTCGTATTTATCCACGTCGGCGACCAAAGCGGTTTCCTCAAGGAAGCCGGTCAGTGTAGGTGCCTCATCGGGGCGTTCCTCCGCCATAGCGCGCTCATACTCAATGACGCTGGACACAAATTCCTCGATGTTATCAAGGCGGTCCTTCTCGGGCTCTCCGCCGTCGATCAGCATCTGGCGGTATCCCGAGCGGTCAAGGGTCTCCCGCACGAGGGTCTCCAAAGAAACGTCCCCAAGCAAGCCCGACAGATAGTTGATCAGATTCGCGAACTCCATAAGACGGGGTGCGGAGGATTTGAGGGCGGGATAGCGGTCGGCGTGCTCAAGGATCTCAAACATCGTGACCCCCTCCGTCGCGGCAAGCTCCGATACGGCGGCAAGGGTAACGTCGCCGATCTTTCGCTTGGGCTCATTGATGATACGGAGAAGTCGCTCGCGGTCATTGTGGTTCTCGATCAGATGCAGGTAGGCTACGATATCCCGTATTTCCTTACGCTCGTTGAAGCGCGTTCCCCCAAGCATGCGGTAAGGAATGCCGCTTTTTACAAAGGTACGCTCGATGGTACCCGACTGCGCGTTGTTGCGGTAAAGCACCGCGAAATCCCGATATTCCGCCGTCTTTGCCGCCACCATCGCGTGGATGCGGTCTACGATAAAGCGGGATTCCGCGTTCTGATCGTCCACCTTTTTGACAAGGATCTTTTCACCCTCGCCCGCGTTCGTCCAAAGATTCTTTCCTCTCCGTCCGAGGTTGTGGGCGATCACGGCGTTTGCCGCGTCGAGAATGGTCTGCGTAGAACGGTAATTCTGCTCCAGCTTGATAACCGCGGCTCCCTTGAAGGTGCGGTCAAAGTTCAGAATATTTTCTATGGTAGCGCCGCGGAACTTATAGATGCTCTGGTCGTCGTCACCGACTACCATAAGGTTGCGGTAACCACCTGCCAAAAGGGCGGTCAACACGAACTGTGCGGTGTTGGTGTCCTGATACTCGTCCACGCAGACGTAGCGGAAGCGGTTCTGATAATAGGTCCGCACGTCCTCGTGCTTTTTGAGCAGCTCCACCGTTTTCATAATGATGTCGTCAAAGTCCAGAACGTTGGACTTCATCATTTCGTCCTGATAGCGCTGATAGATCTTGGCGATCTTGCTGATTCGGAAGTCCTTTGCGCCATCCTCTGCCAGCATCTCGGGTGTCATCAGGCGGTTTTTGGCATCGCTGATCACGTTCACCACGCTCTTGAGGGGGAACGCCTTATCATCGATGTTCAGCGCCTTCATTGCCGAGGCAACCGCTTTTTTGGAGTCCTCGGTATCGTAAATAGAGAAGCCGGGACGGTAACCCACCTTCTCTCCGTAGATGCGGAGGATCCGCATACAGATCGAGTGGAAGGTGCCTGCCCATATCTCCTTGGACACATCGGGATCGCCGATCTCCTTGGTCAAGCGCTCCTTGATCTCCCGCGCCGCCTTATTGGTGAAGGTGATGGCAAGCATACGCCACGGCGGACAGGGATCGGAGGCAAAGCCCTCCAGCAGCTTCTCGTCGAAGCCGAGAGGCGAGACAAGCGCCTCCTCCAACTCCTTTACGTGCGTTTCGTCAATTCCGAAAGGAACCGCCTCGCTCATGTAGGCGTTTCCGTATTTAATGATGAAGGCGATCCTGCGGACGAGCACGGTGGTCTTTCCGCTTCCCGCCCCCGCAATGATCAAAAGCGGATCGTTGACGGTGAACACCGCCTGTCGCTGCATATCGTTGAGATTTTTGTAAGCTTTATCGAAAAGCGCCCGTTTGACGCTGATATACCGTTGTTCAAGTGTCATTGCTTTTTCCTTTTCTTTTCATTCTATAATACCGCCTCCTACGACGGTATCGCCGTCATAAAGCACCACCGACTGTCCCTTGGCGATCGCTCTTTGGGGCGTATCAAATTCTACGTGGATGCGCCCTTCCCCGATCTGCTCCACCGTGGCGGGCGTTTCGTTTTGTCCGTATCGGATCTTTGCCGTCACGCGGATCGGCGTGGGGATGGAATCGCAGGCGATCAGATTGACGTCATGTGCCGTCAAGTCCTTTGAAAACAGGTCGGCGTTCTCTCCGAGGGTCACGGTGTTGGTCGCCGCGCATTTCGCACAGACGAAGGCGGGCTTACCCAACGCGATCCCAAGACCCTTGCGCTGTCCCACGGTATAGCGGATCATACCGCGATGCCGACCGAGAACGACGCCGTTCTTGTCAACAAAGTCTCCCTCCGCAAAGGTTTTGCCCGTGTACCTCTCAATAAAGGACGCATAATCTCCATCGGGCACGAAGCAGATATCCTGACTGTCGTGCTTTCTCGCGTTGATAAATCCCTCCGCCTCCGCGATCTCGCGGATCTCACTCTTGCGGTATCCGCCAAGAGGAAGCAGGGTATGGGCAAGCTGTTGCTGATTGAGAGAATACAGAACGTAGGTCTGGTCCTTGGTAATATCCACGGCGCGCTTGAGCAGATATCTGCCGTTCGCATCCCGCTCGATTCTTGCGTAATGTCCCGTTCCCACGAGATCAGCCGCTCTTTCCTCCGCATAACGAAGCATCTCGCCAAATTTGATATAGCGATTGCAATCGATGCACGGATTGGGGGTTGCTCCTGCCTGATACGCGCAAATAAAGCGTTCGATCACCTCTTTGTGAAAGGGCGCGGAAAGATCCACCGTTTCGTGGGCGATCCCCATTGCCGCCGCAACGCGACGCGCCTCCTCCGCCTCGGCAAGACCGTTCTCCGGGTACAGAGAAAGGGTCACGCCCACGACCTCGTATCCTTCTTTTTTAACAAGATAAGCGGCGACGGTACTGTCAACGCCTCCGCTCATTCCTAACATAACCTTCTTCATCCGTTAGCCCTCGCTCCAGGAAAATTGAGTCAATTCCCCGTCCTCGCGAAGCCCCTCGAAGTCCTGCTGTCGAAGCACCTCGTAAACGGCGATCGCCACGGAGTTGGACAGATTCAGGCTTCTGAGCTTGTCCCGCATAGGGATGCGAACACATCGGTCGGGATTGGCGTAAAGAAGCTCTTCGGGAAGCCCGCGGGTCTCCTTACCGAACATCAAAAAGACGTCGCTTTCGCAATAACGGATCTCTGTGTAAGCGCGGGGCGCTTTGGTGGAAAAATAGTAGATGGACGCGTCGGGATGCTTGGCGCAAAAATCCGCGAAATCGTCATAATAGGTAATGTCAAGCTGATGCCAATAGTCAAGTCCGGCGCGCTTCAGCTTTTTATCGTCGATCTCAAAGCCCATGGGGCGGATAATGTGCAACGATGCCCCCGTCGCCGCGCAGGTTCTCGCAATGTTCCCCGTATTCTGAGGGATCTCCGGTTCGTGAAGAATAATATGAAGTTTCGTCATGTCCTTCCCTCCTTTTCGGGTGTCCCCTCTATTATATTATTTTTCGGGGCGCTTTTCAAGAGAATTTTGAAAGAATTCAATAAAATTTACAAATATCTATTTCTTTATTATCAATAATGTAGTATAATAAGAGGTAACAACGCCTCATGAGAAAGGAAATCAAAATGGGACTTGCAACAAAACTCTTCGGCACGTACAGTGAAAAGCAACTGAAGAAGATCCGCGCCACGGTCGACGCGATCGAAGCACTTGCCGACAAATATAACGCTATGACCAACGAGCAGCTTGCTGCGACTACGTCTCTCCTCAAGGACCGCCTTGCGGCAGGCGAGACGCTGGATGATATTTTGCCAGACGCCTTCGCCGCCGTTCGTGAGGCGGACGACAGAATCTTAGGGAAGCGTCCCTTCCGCGTCCAGCTGATCGGCGGTATTATTCTGCATCAAGGCAGGATCGCGGAAATGAAGACCGGTGAGGGTAAGACCTTGGTTGCAACCATGCCCGCCTACCTCAACGCCTTAACGGGGCGCGGTGTCCACATCGTCACGGTAAACGACTATCTCGCTCGCCGCGACAGTGAGGAAATGGGACGGGTCTACGCCTTTATGGGACTCAAGACAGGACTTGTCGTGCACGGACAGAGCCAAAAGGAAAAGCACGAAGCATACGACGCGGATATCACCTACGGAACCAATAACGAGTTCGGCTTTGACTATCTGCGCGACAATATGGCACTTTACCGCGAGCGCATCGTACAGCGCGGACATGTATACGCCATCGTGGACGAGGTGGACTCGATCCTTATCGACGAAGCACGCACCCCCCTTATTATTTCAGGTGCAGGTGAAAAGGCAACCGATCTCTACGACCGTGCAGACGCCTTTGTCCGCACGCTGAAAAAGCTTGTTATCAAAGAATCCGATAGCAAAGAAGAGGTTGACAATATCGACGCGGACTACATCGTGGATGAGAAGGCACGGAACGTGACCCTCACCCCCCGCGGCACAAAAAAGGCAGAAAAATTCTTCAATCTTGATACCTTTGACGACGAGAGCAGATCCGCCCTTACCGAGGCAGAAAACGCAGAGCTGGCGCACCACATCAATCAAGCGATCCGCGCTCACGGTATTATGCATCGGGACGTAGATTACGTGGTGAACGAAAACGGTGTCATGATCGTTGATTCCTTCACGGGCCGTCTGATGCCGGGACGCCGTTACTCCAACGGTCTGCATCAGGCGATCGAGGCAAAAGAGCACGTCAAGATCGAAAAGGAAAACAAGACCCTGGCGACGATCACCTTCCAGAACTACTTCCGTATGTACGAAAAGCTTTCGGGCATGACGGGAACGGCGCTGACCGAGGAGGCGGAATTCCAGGACATCTATCACCTTGACGTGATCGAGATCCCCACAAACAAGCCTATGATCCGCAAGGACCACGAGGATGCCGTTTACAAGAACGTAAAGGGCAAGTATAACGCCATCATCCAGCAGGTCATCGCTTGCCATAAAAAAGGACAGCCTGTTCTTGTGGGTACCGTATCCATTGAAAAATCCGAAGAGCTCTCCAAAGCCCTCAAGGATCACAAGATTCCCCACGCGGTCCTCAACGCCAAGCATCACGAGAAGGAGGCGGAGATCGTCGCACAGGCAGGTAAGCTTGGCGCGGTCACCATTTCCACCAATATGGCGGGGCGCGGAACCGATATTATGTTGGGCGGCAATCCCGAGCATATGGCAAAAAAGGAAATGCGGAAGATGGAGATCGACGAGGATCTGATCGCGATGGCGACGGGAACGGCGGAGATCGACGACGAAAACGTACAAAACGCACGCAGGATCTTCCGCGAGCTGTATGAAAAATTCAAGGCGGAAATCGCGCCCGAGGCAGAGGCGGTCCGCAAAGCGGGCGGTCTGTTCATTCTCGGAACCGAGCGTCACGAAAGCCGACGTATCGACAATCAGCTCCGCGGTCGTTCGGGACGCCAGGGTGACCCCGGTGAATCCCGATTCTATCTTTCCTTTGAGGACGATCTGATGCGCCTCTTTGGAAGCGAGCGCATCGTGAAGATCGTGGAGCGCCTCGGTCTTGAGGAAGATACCCAAATCGACGCTCGCATTCTTTCCAATTCCATTGAAAGCGCGCAGAAGCAGATCGAGGACAACAACTTCAAGCGCCGTAAGAACGTGCTGACCTACGATGACGTGATGAATCAGCAACGAACCATCATCTACAAGCAAAGACGCGAGGTGCTGGACGGCGAGGACATTTCCGAAAAGATCCGCAATATGATCATCACCACCATTTCTATGGCGGTGGAGCAATTCACCGTCGACGAGGATCCCCAAAACTGGAATCTCGACGGAATTCGCGACAAATACAAGGGGCTTCTCTGCACCGAGGAGGATTTTGTATATACCCCCGAGGAGCTCAAGACTCTCGACCGAACCGAGCTTCGCGACCTGTTGTGCGACAGGGCGATCGAGCTTTACGAAGGCAAGCCCGCGCTGTTTGGCGAGGAGATCTTCCGCGAGGTGGAAAGATCTATCCTCCTTCGCGCCGTCGACGTCAACTGGATGGAGCATATCGATATGATGGACGATCTGAAGTCCTCTATCAATCTGCACTCCTACGCCCAGAGAAATCCTGCCATTGAATACCGCATTCAGGGTTCGGATATGTTCGACGCGATGGTGGATGAGATTCGTGAAACCACCGTTCGCAACGTCCTCACCGCAGTTCCCGCAACCGCGATGACCAAGCGCGTAGCGGTAGCTACCCCTACCACCGAGGGCTTTGAAGGCGCAATCGCGAAGAAAACGGTAGTGAAAAAGGCTTCGGAGAAGATCGACCGCAATGCTCTCTGCCCTTGCGGAAGCGGCAAAAAGTACAAAAAGTGCTGTGGTCTTAAGGATAGCCAACAGTAAGGAGAAACTATGGGCTTCGGACTTTTATTTATCGGATATTTCATCGCCTTTCTGATGTCGGTCAACAATTACGGCTTTGCCTTCCGAATCGTGGGCTACGCCATTATGTTTTCCGCCATTGGAAAGCTTTCGGAGTATAAGCACCGTCTTTCCCACACCACCGTTCCCCTCTTTTTGCTGTCCCTGTGTGCACTGTTTGACGCAGGACACCTGCTTGCCACGCTCACGTCGCTCCCGCTCTCCCTCTTTTCTGAGCAAAACGTGTTCTTGGTCTCCCTCCTGTCCGTGGTGCTTTCCACCCTGTTTCAAGTGCTTCTTTTGGTTGGAATTCGGGAGATCGCCAAGGATGCGGAAGCGGACGGGATTCCTCCGCGGGCGGTCTGGTGTATGATCGTCGTTTGTCTTGTGGGCGTCTGGAAGCTGGCGCTTTCGGTGCTTGGCACCATCCCGACCGTTGAGAGCAGTAACGCCTTCCGTCTTCTGACACTGGGCGCGGCTCTCGCCAGCCTTCTCTATCCCGTGGTCGTTCTTGCCTTTCTGTTTTCCTGCTACGCAAAAATATGCGCTCCCGACGACACCGAAATGGCGGTACGCCCTTCGCGCTTCGCCTTTGTCAACCGCCTGCGCGAGGAGCGGGAGCAAAAGGCGGAGGAGGTTCGCAAGCTTCGGGAAAGCTATCAGCAAAAGTTGGAAGAAAAAAGCGAGACAAAACAAAAACCGTCTCGCAAAAAGAACAAGAAAAAGTGAGGTCCTTCTATGGGAAAAGCTCGCAAAAATCTGGGACTCGGATTCGTCTTGGCGGCGTTTCTGTTCCTCTTTAACCCTACGGCAAGTATCATCGATCCCCTTCCCGACTTCATTGGCTATTGGCTGATCTGTATCGGCGTCACGCAGCTTGCCGATATGAATTATCATTTTGAGGAATCCTTAAAATATTTCAAGAGGATGCTGATCGCAAGCGTCGTTCAGTTTCTCTCGATCTTCCTTCTCTTTGGAATGGTAACAGGAAAAGAACGTCCGACCACGTTTCTTCTTCTCTCCTTCATTTTTGCCGCCGTTGAGATCCTGTTTTTGCTTCGTGCCTACAATGAATTCTTTGAGGGCTTTCTCTATTTAGGCTCTCGCATGGAGGCGTCCGCCGTATTCAGAATCTCCGAGGGCGCAAAACGACGCTACGAAGCGCGACGCGCAAAAGAGGAACGGCGTCTTGAAGCGGAAAACAGACGCCGCCGACAGAAGGGCTTGCCCGAACGCCCGATACGGGAGATTCCCAAGCCGAAAAACGCTACGGTGGGAACCGCGCACCTTACGACGCTCTTTATCGTATTCCGTGCCCTCATAACCGTATTGCCCGAGTTCTCCGCGCTGACGCTCTCGTCCTATGACGAAGCCAGCCGCTTCAACTTCCTCTACGATTTTATCGGAATGTTCCGTACCTTTGCCATTTTCCTGGTTCTTCCCTTCGGTATCGTTTGGCTGATCCGTGTTCTTCGATACGTCTTTTCTATCATGAAGGATCGGGGCTTCATGGAGGCACTCATCCAAAAATACGTCACCGAGGTAGAACCGAAAACCTACATATTCATTCAGCGCGCCGTAAAGTTCGCCTTCCTCGTAATGAGCGTAGGACTTGTCTTCTGCGCAGACATCTATATGGAAAGCAACACCGTCAATATTCTGCCCGACGTGATTTGTGCCGCGCTGATATTGGTTGCCCTTCTTCTTCTGAAAAAGCTGGTGAAGATTCCCGTATATTCCTACGTGTTCTGTGCCGTATACGGTGTGTTCTCGGTATTTACACAGATCACCTCGTCACAGTTTTTCCTCAAGCACACCTTGAGCTTGACCGATATTCGGTTGGAATCGTACGAGGCGTTCCGTCAGCTTCAGGTGGTAGAGATCGCCGATTCCCTTCTCTTCTTCGCGATGATGATCTCTCTCCTTCCCGTTCTGTCTGCCGTTATCAAGCAATATACCGGCTTTGCGCCCGTCAGAGACGGAAACGTGCAGATGGATGACAAAATACGGTACGTACACAATATGCTGTGCAAACGTCTTGTTGTTCTTGCGATCCTTTCTGCCCTTTGCCTTGTCAGCGGCGTCTGCTATATCCTGCTCGTCAAGGCGGTGACCTTTATGTGGATCGTAGATTTTCTGATCTGCACCGCCCTCGCGATTTATGCCATTCTTACCCTGAATGCCATTACGCAAGAGGTTGAATACAAATATTTGCTGGCTTAACGAAATTTTCCTTTTATCTGTATACAGATTTCAAAATCGGACATACTATGGGTGTAATCCAAGATTACAAAACCAAGTACAGAGTCGAAAGGAATCTCTCTATGCAGAACAACAATCAGAACCAGAATAAGAATCAGAACAATAACCAGAACCAGAATAACAATCAGAATCAGAACAACAATCAAAACCAGAGCAATAACCAGAACAATCAGAATCAGAGCAACAACCGCAAATAAATCCATTTGTCAATCAAAAAGGGAATGCACAATGGGTGTCTTCCATAAAGCAGGTTTTACTTGCCGATGGATAATCATCCTCGTAGGGGCGTTCTGTGAACGCCCGCGGGCGAACGCAGTTCGCCCCTACGGAAAAAAGACAGAGAATGTGAAAATTCTCTGTCTTTTTTCACACGCCTTGATCTTCAAGGTATAGTGTGTTACACCTTATAGTTTTACTGTCGGGAGGTAATGAGCCTCCCTTGTGTAAAGGGAGGTGGCTTGCGAAGCAAGACGGAGGGATTGTAAAAGCAAAAATTTCATCGTAAAACAATCCCTCAGTCACCTTCGGTGACAGCTCCCTTTACACAAGGGAGCCTTTCTTTATGTTCATCTATGCCTTGTCAAATTTCCTGACAAGCACTGCTTTTGTGGACACAAAGCTAATTTCAATTTACACCTTTTAATAATTTAGATAGTATGAGTAGTCGTTATAGGTGTAGTCATTTACATTTGAAGCCTCATATTGCTCACATAAACCCAAAGAAGATTTTTTAATAGCTTCTACGTCTGCCTTGTCAAGCCAATCAATGACATCGTTCTTGTCATTGATTACTACATTTTTCGAACAAAGAATATAGTCAGGAATGTTTCCGTATGGGCATAGTGTTCCATGTTTGCATGTCATACAGCAACATATATTCACACCGTCCGGCAAAGCCTTTTGAAGATTTGCAAAGGCATCTGTCCATTCGAGACTTTTTCCTGTTCCTAAATATGTATTCTCTTTGTATTCTATTTTTATAACAACTTCTGCACCAACATTCAACTCTTTATGTGTAATGACAATAGGCACAGCTATAAGATCATCAAGTACGGATAGATTCAAGAATCCTCGATATTCCATATTCCTTGTCACCTCCTCATTTTAATATCTATTATATCATAAATCCACTGTAAAGTCAAGAAAATGGCGCACCTGCTTTATCGCAGGTGCGCCAAGTGCATCCCCTTTTTGTATTCGATTATTTCTTGGCGCGGAGCCTTGCCGCAAGACGCTGGAAGAGCTTCACCAGCTCAACTGCAGGAATGATCAAAATCGCAAGCGCCAACGCCATACCGTACTCAGCAAGGGAGATCTCGGTAAATCCGAACAGATTCTTGAGGAACGGAACGTAGATCACCGCCGTCGTCAAGAGCAACGCAAGCCCTGCCGCACCCCAAAGCATTACGTTCTGCTTTTTGAGCGTAAAGAGCGATCCGCGACGCGATCGCATATTGAAGGATTGGAAGATCTCTGCCATCGACATGGTAAGGAACGCCATCGTCATACCGTCGGGACTCTCGGCGATCTCCCAAAGACCCGACTCCATAAAGTGTCCAACAAAGTAGGATACGAGAACCAGAACCGTAACGATAAGTCCCTGATACGCAATATCAAGACCGACACCGCCCGCGAAGATTCCTGCCTTGGAATCTCTGGGAGGCTTCTGCATCGCGTCTGCCTCCCCGTGCTCCACGCCGAGTGCAAGGGCAGGAAGACTGTCGGTAATCAGATTGATCCAAAGAATATGAACCGGCTTAAACAGGGTAAAGCCCATCATAGTAGCGGCAAACACACCGAGAACCTCACTCAGGTTGGAGGACAGAAGGAACTGGATCGCCTTGCGGATATTCGCATAGATCTTTCTTCCCTCTCCTACCGCGGAAACGATAGTAGCAAAATTATCATCGGCAAGAATCATATCTGCCACGTTCTTGGTAACGTCGGTACCCGTGATACCCATACCAACGCCAATATCGGCGGTCTTAATGCTGGGAGCGTCATTGACGCCGTCACCCGTCATTGCGGTGATCTTTCCGCGCTTCTTCCAAGCGGCAACGATCCTGACCTTGTGCTCGGGCTGAACGCGGGCGTAAACCGAATATTGGTCGATCTGCTCCTCCAGCTCCTCATCGGAAAGCGCGTCAAGCGCCTGTCCCATGATTGCTTCGGAGGCATCGTTAATGATACCAAGCTCTTTTGCGATGGCAACGGCAGTATCAATATGGTCGCCCGTGATCATAACTGCCTTAATGCCCGCCGTTCGGCACTGATCGACCGCCGCCTTTACCTCGGGTCTGACAGGGTCGATCATACCGTAGAGCCCCAAGAAGATCATATCCCGTTCAAGCACCTCTGCGGAGCAATCCTCGGGAATCGCTTCATACGTGCGGTACGCGGCGGACAAAACGCGAAGCGCGTTATCTGCCATGGATTTGTTCTTTTCGCGGATCGCGGCAACGTGCTCTTCGCGCATCTCCTCTACACCGTTTTCCGTAAGGATATGCGTGCATCGCTTCAGGACCTCATCGGGAGCGCCCTTGGTATACTGCACGAAACCGTGAATATCCCGATGCACCGTGGACATCATCTTTCTCATAGAATCGAAGGGTGCCTCGCTGACGCGGGGATATTCGACCTTGAGTTGATTGCGGTTATAGGACAGCTTATGTGCGTAGTTGACGAGCGCACACTCGGTGGGCTCACCCACGGCGGTTCCAGCCTGCTCGTCGAATTCAGCATCCGAGCAAAGCGCCATGGCGTGCGCCAGCTTTTCCTGTGCCGCGCCGTATTCGTCTACAACCGTCATTTTGTTCTGCGTCAGCGTTCCCGTCTTATCCGAGCAGATAACCTGCGCGCATCCCAGCGTTTCCACCGCGGTAAGCTTGCGGATCACCGCATTTCTCTTGGACATCTTGGTAACCCCGATGGAAAGCACGATGGTGACCACGGTAGCAAGTCCCTCGGGAATTGCCGCAACCGCAAGGCTGACGGCAAGCATAAAGGAATCCAACGCCACATCTATGCCAAAGCTGCCTGCACGGATCAGGTTGACCGCGAAGATCAGAACACAGATGATAAGGACCAGCTTGGTAAGCGTACGGCTAAGACCTGCCAGCTTGACCTGAAGGGGAGTCGCCTCCTCCTTCGCTTGGGTCAACGCATCTGCGATCTTCCCCATCTCCGTGCTCATACCCGTGCCGGTAACGACGGCAGTACCGCGTCCGTAAACCACGGTGCTACCCATATAGACCATATTCTTTCGGTCACCGAGGGGTACCTCGGCGCTTTCCAGTGCTTCGTCGGTCTTGAGGACGGGAACCGACTCGCCCGTCAGTGCCGCCTCCTCGATCTTCATAGAGGCGCATTCCAGAATTCGCGCATCCGCGGGAACTGCGTCACCCGCCTCCAGATGAATGATATCACCGACTACGAGATCCTCGCTCTTGATAATACAAAGCTTTCCGTCACGGATCACCTTTGAGGTAGATGCCGTCATGGTTTTCAACGCTTCGATCGCTTCTTCCGCCTTGCTCTCTTGAATGACACCGAGAACGGCGTTCAGGATCACGACAAAAAGAATAATAAAGACATCCGCCAAGGATTCACCGCTGTAGATTGCCGTGACCGCTGACAAAACCGCCGCAACCAGAAGCACGATAATCATGGGATCGGCAAGCTGCTTTAAGAACATCTTGACGATGCCGTCCTTCTTCCCCTCTTTCAGCTTGTTCTTTCCGTACTTTTCAAGCCGAGCCGCCGCTTCCGCCGAAGAAAGACCTTCTTCTGTGGCGGAAAGTTCCTTGAGAACGGCTTCCTTAGCGTCCGAATAGAAGTTCATAGTTTTCTTCCTTTCTGCAAAAAAAAATACCAAGTACTTCCTGTACTTGGTCCTGCAACCGCAAGGGACTGTACAGAATCTGTACATGGGTCTCGTTCCTTACGGTACGCCAGTTCGAGCCTTTACTCGAGCAGAGCTGTTGACATACCTCGCTTGCGCGCGAACTACTCCCCCACGGTCTATGAGTATGCTCCTATTATACGCTTCCCTCCATATTTTGTCAAGAGATTTTTATCAAAATAAACAGGTTCTGAAAAAAGGGCAGCCTCAAAAAAGACCGCCCTTTTGTGTTTTTTATTGGAAATCAAAGGAGAAAAGACCCGTAGTATCCGTATCTCCATAGTTATCGATCACGGTAAGCTCGATGGCGGTTACGCTCTCATCGATAACAAAATCGTATGCACGGCGAACGTTTTCCTTCGCCTCGGCAACCGTCCGTCTTCCCTCCTCCGTCACTATGTCAAGACGGAAGCTGCGGCAGAGGGTCGCGGGGAGCGAGAAGTTCATCGGGCTATCCAGATGGATATTACAGCGGATCGAATGGGTCTGCTCACAACGGTCGCCCGGGAGCGTCTCTCGCTCAAGGTCACTGTCAAAGACGATATGTACCGAATGAACCTGCACGGCGTTCCAGAACCGATACGCAACGGGAGTTCCGTTTTTTACCTTGCAGCCGCAGGTCTCGGTGCCATATATATGATTGGGTCGGTCCTGTCCGTCCTTGAGAGAATCCTCTCCGTTTTCCACGGGGGTAAGCATACAGATAGGAGCGCGTTCCCGTTCAAAATGCGGCAGGAAACAATCGTTTTTCATAAGAATGCCCTGTAGCTCCTCCAGATGCTCCTTATACACGCCGTGAGGAGTTACGCCGTGACGAACCGCCACCGACGCCGCCGTTCCCACCGCCTCACCGAGAAGCGCGCAGGTCGCCATCACGCGAACACTGCTCATCGCCATATGCGTCATACTGATATTGCGTCCCGCAAAGTACAGATTCTCCACGTTTTTCGAATACAGGGCGCGGTACGGGATACAATAGGGCGCAGGCGTTTTTACGTCTTTATTGGGGTGACCCGCATAGTAGAAGCCCGCAGGATAGTGATCGTCAAGTCCCCATCCGCCAAAGGCGACGGTATCGGGAAAGATCGTATCCCCTGCAATATCCCGCTCGGTTATGATATATTCGCCCATCATACGGCGGGATTCGCGCTTTCCGGGAAGGAATCCGAAAAATTCAAGATCCCAGTTGTCTGTCTCGTACTCACCCGAGTTCTTCACGTAGTTCCACATTCCCTTGGCAAGAGGAACCAGATCTGCCGCGATCTCCTCGGCATCGGCAATGATATCCCGATCGCCACCAAGCTCCAGATACCAGAAGTTTTCGATATTGCGCTCCATCTTGGGCTTTCGGCGGGCAATCACCTCGGGTTCAAACTGCACGGCGTCGGGCGGTGTCACGAAGGGGATCTTTCCCGTGGTTTCTCTGCCCTGCAGAAGGCAACTGTTACCCATAGTCATCTTATCGGCAACGGTAACCGACGTGTCCTCGCCAAATTCCTCGGCGCTTTCGCGACCGATGCGGAACTCTGCCCCGGTAAGGGGGGCCAGAATACTGTCACCCGAGCAATCGGCGTACAGCTTCGCTTCTACGTCGATAAAGCGCTGGGTAGTCATCTGATAACCGCTGATCCGTTTGATGCGGACCGTTCTTCCGTCCTCAAATTCGCCCGTCTCCACCTCGGCATCGTTACAGGTGCAGTTGAGAAGAAGGGTGATGTTTTTTTCACGCTCGACAAACTCATTGAGGACCATCTGCCAAACGTATATATTCTTGGTGGGATTTCTGCGAAGATTTTCAAGTAGGATCTCCTCAATAATTCCCGTTTCCCGATTGCCAAAGCCACGAGCGCCGCAGATCCACATACGGATCTCCGAGGAGGTATTTCCACCCAGCACGGGGCGCTCCTGCATCAGGACTACCTGAAGTCCCTCCCTTGCCGCGGCAATCGCCGCACACATTCCGGCAAGACCGCCGCCTATCACGCACAGCTCGGTCTGCAGCTTTCTTCTTTCCAGCATACCGCTTCTCCTTCCTCATGATAATCTTTCACCATTATAGCAGTTTTTTTTCAATATTTCAAGACGTATCTTGCGATTTTTGCGCCAAAATATTTGCTGTTGCATTTCTCGGAAATTTGTGATAGAATAAAAAAAGAACATAATAAAGGATGAAATCAATGAATCTTTGCGATATTAAAACCATAAAACAGATCATGTCGGTCTACGGCATCAAATTTCACAAGGAGTTCGGGCAAAACTTTCTCACCGACAGAATGGTGGTCGAAGACATTGCCGACTATTGCTGTAACGGCGACTCGAAGACCATTCTTGAGATCGGTCCCGGCATCGGAACCCTGACCGCCGCTCTCGCAGAGCGCTACGAGCGTGTTATTTCCCTGGAAATTGACAAGGGACTGATCCCTGTCCTCTCCTATACGCTGGACAGCTACAAAAATGTAACCGTCATCAATGAGGACGTGATGAAGGCAGACCTTGAGTCGATCCTTGCTCCCTTCTTTGCGGAGGGCGTTTCGGTCTGCGCCAACATTCCCTATTATATCACCACGCCGATTTTGATGAAGCTGTTGGAATCTCGCCTCCCCTTTGATTACATCACCCTGATGATCCAATCCGAGGTGGCAGACCGACTTTGTGCCAAGCCGGGCAGCCGCGACTGCGGGGCGATCACCGCCGTTCTTGCCTATTACGGAGAAGCGGAAAAGCTGTTTACCGTTCCCGCCGACAGATTCGTTCCCCCGCCCAAGGTCAACTCCAGCGTGGTTCGCATCAAGCTTTACAAGGAGCCGCCGAGAAAGCCGCTTGACGAGGCACTCTTTTTCAAGGTCATCAAGGCAGCGTTTGAGCAACGACGCAAGACCCTTCTGAACGCCCTGTCCTTCGCCTTCCCCGAGATCCCGAAGGAGCAGCTTGCCGACGCGATCGCCGCAGGCGGTCACCGCCCCGACATCCGCGGAGAAAAGCTGGACGTCAATATGTTCATTGATCTTGCCGACAGGCTTTATGAAGCGACGAAATAATAAAAAAGACGGAAGCAACCGAAGGGTTGCTTCCGTCTTTTCTTTTTAGCGCTTGGTTCTTACCAGAACACAAAGTCCGTTGCGAAGGCGCTCAATAAACGTATCGATATCCGCCTCGGTATTTTCCGCCGAAAGGCTGACGCGGATCGAGCAATCGGCATCCTGTGCCGAAAGACCGAACGCCGTCAGTGCTCTGCTTGGCTCACGGGAATGGGAGGAGCAGGCAGAGCCGCTGGAAACGAACACGCCCTCTCCCGATAAATAGTGGAGCATCGTTTCACTCTTGATGTTGGGCAACGTGAAATTGATAATATGCGGTGCCGCAGCTCCAAGCGGAATATTCAAGCGCACGTCAAGCGCTGACAGCTTCAGAACCGTATATTCCCGAAGCGCCGCCATTTTCGCAATGCTTTCCCCCAGTGTGGGCAACACCGCTTTGACCGCCGCACCGAAGCCTGTAATTCCGATGACATTTTCGGTTCCCGAACGGAAACCGAATTCCTGACCGCCGCCGTGCAGAATGGGGGTCAGCCTTCTCTGCTTCAAAACGTCCGCGCTCACGTATAACGCGCCCACGCCCTTGGGTCCGTGAACCTTGTGGGCACTGATGCTGATAAGATCGGCACCGAGAGAAGCGGGGGTAAATTTGCATTTCATAAAGCCCTGGATCGCGTCACAGTGGGTAACGACCTGAGGATTTTTCTGCTTTGCTAACGCAAATACCCTTTCCAGATCGTACCGCGCACCTGTTTCGTTGTTCACGAGCATCATCGTTACCATCAGGGTCTCCGCGTCCAATTCCCTCTCTACCTGCGCCATATCCAGCACGCCGCCTCGGGTGGCGATCCGAACAACGTGGAAACCGTCCGACTCCAGGGCGTGAAGGGTATTTTCCGTGGCGGGATGCTCGGAATCGGTGGTAATGATCTTATTGGCACCCCGTCTTGTCTTGGCGTATACGCACCCGCGGATCGCAAGGTTCGTTGCCTCGGTCCCGCAGGAGGTGAAGATCAACTGCCCCGGCTTCATGACCCGAACCCCGAGCGCACTTCCAATGGCCTCTCTTGCGCGATCCAACAGACGCTCTGCCGCCAGTCCTACCGAATGGAGGGACGAGGGATTGCCGTACACCGCCATCGCCTCGGTCATCGCGTCGATAGCCTCCGTGCAAAGCGGCGTTGTGGCGCTGTTGTCAAGATAGATCTCTTTCATCGCGTCGGTATTTTATTTCTTGAACTCGAAGACCTCGATCATCGAATTCACGTCGTCCATATGGAGCGCGTAATTCTCCGCGTCGGAGGTATAGGTGAAAATATAGATCATATTAGAGGTGGTGATGAACACCTGCTTGATATGGTACTCAAAGTCCGCGATTTTCGAAACGTACTCTACCTCAAACGCGTCGAAGCCGCCCATCTTGGCGTTTTCGTTTCTCGAAATCTCAGTCAGCTCATAGTCGTAGTTTTCCTTGAACGCCTCCCAGTACTGCTTACCGTTCTTGATGTTCTCCATTACCATAAAGGAGTTCAGACTGACGTTGGAAAGCTCGGTTTCCGAATAGCTGGCGGAAGGAATTGCTGCCCTTACATCAACGTCCCAGCTTTCGGGAACGAAGAAGCGGAACTCGTACTTGCTTCCGGACGCCATCTTAAAGCCATCGGGGGTATGCTCATCCTTGAAGATAAAAGGCTCGTCGGTCTCGACCTCGAATTTGCGGAAGCGGAACGCGTCAACGATTCCCTCAAAGTCCGAAAGAAGGGACTCAAACTCCTCCTCGGGCGCGCAGTAGGTCAGGGTCGTGAACATATTTTCATTCTTGGCGATCACGCAACGGAACAGAACCGTCTTGTCCGCCACCTTTGCCTTGTAGTCAAAGGTATATGCCGCGAAGGAATCCAGCGTTGTGCTCTTGGGCTCGGTAACCTGCTCGTAATCCACAAGAGTGCTCTCATAGCTGTCAAGCACCGCGTTGATATAATCGGAAAGCTCAACGCCCAGAACGCCAGACCGCTGGGAGGTGGCGCTTACGATAATGCCGCTTCCCTGGGCGTAGTAAGCGCTGGAAATGCCGCTTGAGGCGTTGTTCTGCCACGTTTTGGGAACGTAAAGATTGAAGATCTCGTCCTCAAGAGAGACCAGCATATATCCTTCCGGAGCCTTATCCGAGGAGCATCCGACCGCTCCCACCAGCATAATAAGCACGAGAAGTGCTGCAAGAATCTTTTTCATTGGATTTACCAACCTTTCTTTTATGGTTCTAAAGTATTATACCAAAAACTCTGTCTTTTGTCTACTACCTTTTTGTAAACAAATCGGAGCTATGACAGCTTTGCCATCTCCTCAGCCGCGCACATAATGCCGATCTTGCCGCTTTCATAGGTAAGACCGCCCTGCAGGAAGGCAGTGTACGGCTCGCGAAGCGGTCCGTCTGCCGAAAGCTCAATGGATGAGCCTTGGGTAAACGCACCCGCCGCCATAATGACGGGATCGCTGTATCCCGGCATTGCCCACGGCTCGGGGGTCACATAGGCATCCACGGGGGAGCCCTTCTGAATGCCGCGGCAAAGGGCGCAAAGCGCCTCGGGAGAATGGGTGATCACACTCTGAATAATGTCGTGACGGGGCTCGTCATATCGGGGCTCCACGTCATATCCCAGCGCCTCAAACATATAGGCGGCGAGGTGTGCAGTCTTGATCGCCTGCGCCACGGTGTGAGGCGCATAGAAAAGTCCCTTGTAAAGGCTCTTGTTGAAGCCGAAGGTGGCACCTGTTTCACAGCCAACGCCAACCGAGGTCAAGCGGTAAGAGGCAAGCTCGACGGCGCGCTTGGTTCCCGCGATATAGCCGCCCGTTTCCGCCATTCCGCCGCCGGGGTTCTTGATCAGGGAGCCGACGATCATATCGGCGCCCACCGCAGTCGGCTCCTTTTCTTCTACAAATTCGCCGTAGCAATTATCAACCACAACGTAGCAATCGGGTAAAATTGCCTTCACAAATTTCACCGCTTCACCGATCTCGTCAACGCTGAGGGTCTTGCGATTCAGATATCCCTTGGAGCGCTGAATAAAGACCACCTTGACGCGGTTTCCGTTTTCGTGAAGTGCTTTCTCGATCCTCGGCAGATCGAAGGAGCCGTCTTCAAGCAGATCGATCTGGGAGTAGGTCACACCAAAATCGAGAAGCGATCCGTCCCCCGGCGTTCCCGCAATGCCGATGACCTCCTCCAGCGTATCGTACGGCTTTCCCGCAATGGAAAGCATAATATCATTGGGGCGAAGCAGACCGAAAAGCGCGATGGTAAGAGCATGAGTGCCGCTGACGATATTGTGGCGCACGAATGCCGCCTCGGCACCCATCACCTCTGCCCAGATCTCGTCGAGGGTATCCCGACCCTTATCGTCGTATCCGTATCCGCTCGTGGGATTGAACATTGCCTCACTGACGCGATGCTCGCGGAAAGCGTCCATCACGCGCGCCGTATTGGCAAGGGAGATCGCCTCGATCTCCGCAAAGCGCGCGGCAAGCTTGCCTTCCGCCTCGCAGACCAATCCTTTTATTTTTTTCGAAAAATCCATAGTGTCTTCTCTTTCCTCTTAAAAACGATTTACAATATCCTTAAAGCGCTCGCCCCGCTCCTCAAAATTGCGGAAGGCGTCAAAGCTTGCGCAAGCGGGAGAAAGCATCACGATATCCCCTTCCTTCGCCATTTGTCTTGCGGCATTGACCGCATCCTCGAATACGGGACAGCTCACAACGGAAAGTCCGCTCTCGCCATAGCCCTCGGCGTTTTCGATCGCCTCTTTTATTGCCGTCGCGGTAGCACCCGTAAGCACCACGCCCTTCGCCCGCTCGCAAAGTGTTTTGCCCAAAGGGGCGAACGGAATGTGCTTATCATAGCCGCCGCAGATCACGATAGGCTTGCGGTCCACCATAGAGATCGCCGCCGCCGTTCTCGTGGGGCTGGAGTCAATAGAGCTGTTATAATAGGAAACGCCGTCAAGGGTGCGAACGAACTCCATTCGGTGAGCCACACCGCCAAAGGTACGCGCCACGTTACGGACGCTCTTTGCCGTCACCCATCCGTCAAGCATACCGATCGCCGTCATATAATTTTCCACGTTATGACGGCCGAGAAGCTTGATATCCGAGGTCTTCATAATGATGCGCTCTACCGTTCCGTCGCTGAGGACGATCTCGCCGTCGCGCTCAAATACCGCCTTGCGTCCCGAAGCATCGCCGCAGATCTCCCGATAGTCGCTCCGCTTGGAGGAAAACAGCGTAACGCGGGAACCCAACCGCTCCGCCAGCCGCAACGTGGTTTCGTTCTCCGCGTTGGTAACCAGTCGGGTAAGCTCGGGATACCTGCAAATATTGAATTTGGATTCTACGTACTCCTCCATACCCGTGTGCCAGTCCAAATGATTGGGCGACAGATTGGTAATGGCGGCACGGGAGGGCGATTGACAGAAGGTCTTAAGCTGAAAGCTTGACAGCTCTACCACGGCAAAATCCCGCTCGGTCATCTTTTTTACGTGGGGGAGAAGAGGCTCTCCAATGTTACCGCCTAGATAAACACGGGCATCCTTCCCCGTCAGCTCCTCCTCAAGGATCTTGGCACAGAGGGTGGTGGTCGTCGTTTTTCCGTCGCTACCCGTAATACCGATCACCGTGGCGGGCGTGAGCGCGAAAAACAGCTCCATCTCCGAGGTCAGCCACGCTCCGTCCTTCACGGCGCGGGCAATTCCCTCCAAATCGTCGCGGATCCCGGGCGAGCGGAAGATCACCTCCGCGTCGATCACGGCAAGATAATCGTCACCCGTAACAAATCTCACTCCCTGCTCCATCAGCCGCTCTGCCTCGTCGCCAAGCTCACGGACACTCTTTTTATCGTGCACCGTAATATCCTTGACGCCAAGCTCCAGCAAAAAGGTGAGCAAGGGACGGTTGGAAACGCCGAAGCCAAGCACGGCGCATTTACTCTCTTTTATTTTTTCAAGAAGCTGTATGTTTTTCAAACGGTCAACCTCCCTCCGAATATATACTTTTTTATTATATAATATTTTCCTCAAACTTGCAACAAATATCGGGAAATTATTTTCAAAAAACCGAAAGTTTTTTACCGATACCCCCTTTTCAAAACGGAAAATATTTGCTATAATAGGAATGATACACACAAGATATTGTGAAACCCATGAAAGGAACTGTTACCGTGGCAGTAAAGAACACAGAAAAAGCAAAAGCAAGCTACAACGATCAAAGCATCAAGGCGCTGAAGGGTCCCGACCGTGTCAGGAAACGCCCCAGCGTTATCTTCGGCTCGGACGGACTTGAGGGCTGCGAGCATTCCTTCTTTGAGATCCTCTCCAACTCGGTTGACGAGGCGAAGGAGGGCTATGGAAAAGAGATCACCGTTACTGCCTTTTCTGACCATACCATTGAGGTTGACGACCACGGACGCGGTGTTCCCCTTGGCTACAACGAGGCGGAGGGACGTTGGAACTGGGATCTCATTTACTGTGAGCTTTACGCAGGCGGTAAATACGACAACAACGAGGAGGGTGCTTCCTACGAGTTCTCTCTGGGTCTGAACGGTCTTGGCGCCTGCGCGACCCAGTACAGCTCGGAATTTATGGACGTTACCTCCTACGACGGCACCTACGTTCGCTCCATCCATTTCAAAAAGGGCGAGGTGTGCTCCGAGCTTTCCGAGGAGCTTTTGGATAAGCGCAATCGCCGCACGGGTACCACCATCCGCTGGCGCCCCGATATTGAGGTCTTTACTGACATCAATATCCCCGCCGAATTTTTCATTGAAACTATGCGCCGTCAGTCGGTGGTCAACACGGGAATCCGCTTTGTCCTCCGCCTGGAGCAGGCAGACGGAAAGTTCGAGACCCAAGAGTTTTACTACGAAAACGGTATCACCGATTACGTAACCGAGATCGCGGGCGAGTCGGCGCTGACACCTCCCTACACCTGGCATCTGGAGGCAAAGGGACGCGACCGCGAGGACAAGCCTGAATATAAGCTGAAGGCTGATTTTTCCTTCTGTATCTCCAACACCGAAAACACCATTGAATATTACCACAACTCCAGTTATCTGGAGCACGGCGGCGCCCCCGACAAGGCGGCAAAGATCGCCTTCGTTTACGCTCTTGACCGATATCTCAAGAACAACGGAAAATACAATAAGACCGAGTCTAAGATCACTTTCGTGGATATCAGCGACTGCCTGATCCTCGTCATCAACAGCTCCTCCACCATCGCCTCCTACGAGAACCAGACCAAGAAGGCGATCACAAACGCCTTTATTTACGAGGCAATGTGCGAATCGATCAAGACCAATCTTGAGATCTTCTTTACCGAGAATCCTACCTACGCCGAGGCGTTCGCCAATCAGGTCCTGATCAACAAGAGAAGCCGCGAGTCCGCCGAGAGCGCAAGACTGAACATCAAGAAGAAGCTGACGGGTACCCTCGACATCGCCAACCGCGTGGAGAAATTCGTCAACTGCCGCTCCAAGGACCCCGCCATCCGCGAGCTCTACATCGTGGAGGGTGACTCTGCGCTTTCGTCCTGTAAATTGGGACGTAACGCGGAATACCAGGCGATCATCCCCGTTCGCGGAAAGACCTTGAACTGTCTGAAGAGCACCTACGACAAGATCTTCAAGAGCGAGATCATCACCGATCTGCTTCGCGTCATCGGCTGCGGCGTGGAGATCCACGGCAAGGTCAAGACCGATATGCCCGCCTTCGATATGGAAAATCTTCGTTGGTCCAAGATCATTATCTGTACCGATGCCGACGAGGACGGCTTCCAGATCCGAACCCTTCTCCTCACCATCTTCTACCGTCTGCTCCCCTCTCTCCTGTCTGCGGGAAAGGTGTTCATCGCCGAATCCCCCCTGTTTGAGATCACGGTAAAGGACGATATCTACTTCGCCTACAACGAGTTTGAAAAGACGGAGATCCTGAAGAAGCTTGAGGGCAAGAAATACACACTCCAGCGCTCCAAGGGGCTGGGTGAGAACGAGCCCGATATGATGTGGAAGACCACCATGAATCCCGAAACGCGCCGTCTGATCGCCGTCACCACAACCGACGCGCAGAAGACCTTTGAAATTTTCGATACCCTTCTTGGCGACAATCTGGAGGCGCGGAAGCGCTTTATTACCGAGCACGGAAGCGAGTACGTAAAGGACGCGGATATATAAGAACGAAACGCTCTGTGGAACGGTTGCTTCCATAGAGCGTTTTTGCTGATTTTATGGTTCCCTGCGGAATTTTTGCCGAAATGCCGTTGGCGTCATCGAGGTCTTTGCCTTGAAGGTACGGCTGAAATTGCTTTCATCGCCGAATCCGCACCTCTCCACGAGCTCTCTGACGGAGAGATCGGTTTCGCAGAGATATCGCTTTGCCGAAGAAATTCTGCAAAGCATCAGATATTCAATGGGGGCGTATCCCGTGACGTCCTTGAAAAGATGGGAAAAATAGGAGGCACTTACGTGAAGCTCTGATGCCAGCTCGGCAAGGGAGAAGGGCTGTCCGCACTCCCGCTCCATACGGCTCTGCACCTCGCGAACCAGCATAGTATTCCGATTGACCGCGGACAGAAAGATATCGGGCGCGCACCGATACAGGAGAATGAAAAATTGCTTCAGGTAAAGATCCAGCATCTCCTCCCGCATCGCACCCTCCTTTCCAAACTCAAGAACCATATCGGAAAGAAGTCCTTCAAATTTATTCCGCATATCTCTCACGTCAACCACGTGGCGGAACCGCGAGGAACGGTTCACAAGCACCGAGGACAGCAGATAATCCTCCGCAAATTTCGCAGATGCTTCGGAGGAAATACGCAACGTATAGCGACGGTATTCCCCCGCCTCCACCTGGATCGAATGCTCCTCAAAGCGGCTCAGTATGACCAGTGAGCCAGCCTCTACCCGATGCGCCTCCCCGTCTATGATCACCGTCACCGCTCCCGACGCAACGTACAGGATCTGATGACCGTCGTGATAGTGACGCTTCAGCCGAACCGGATTGTCCGAGTACTTAACAGATAAAATACGCATATTTCACCCCTCGCTTCCTTTTCGGTTACATTGTAGCATATTTTTTGAAAAAAAGCAAGATTTACATAAAAATACGCAATATGTTTATAACACCTGCTCCACAAAACGCGGTATAATAGCGGCAGGAGGGATGATTATGAGAAAAGTATATGCAACCAACAATGAATTTTTAGAAGAAAACAACGCCCTGAATACCGGGCTCCCCTTTTCCGAGAATACTGCGATTCTCAAAGAATCTGTTACGGTAGGAACCAAAACCGCACCGAACCGACTGGCATGTCAAGCCATGGAAGGTTGCGACGGAACCGCCGACGGCTCCCCCGATGAACTGACCGTGCGCCGCTACCGCCGCTTTGCCGAGGGTGGCGCGGGCATTATTTGGTTCGAAGCAACCGCGTGCCGCGAGGATGGACGCGCCAATCCCCGTCAGCTCTGGCTCCACGAAAATAACAAAGACAACTTCAAAAGGATCGTGGACGATATTCGGGAAACGGCAATACGCGCCTGTGGACACGCGCCCCTCATCATCATGCAAAACACCCACTCGGGCAGATACAGTAAGCCCCACGGCACCCCTGCTCCCATCATTGCCTATAACAATCCGATCTTTGAGAAGAATGCGCCCATCGACAAGAGCCGCATCATTTCGGATGACGAGCTTGACCGCATCGGCGAGCAGCTGGTTCACTCCTCAAGACTTGCCGAGGAGGTGGGATTTGACGGTGTCGACATCAAGTGCTGTCACCGTTACCTCAACTCCGAGCTTCTTTCGGCATACGAGCGCGAGGGGCGGTACGGCGGAAGCCTTGAAAACCGCACTCGCCTGCTACGGGAAAGCATTGCGGGCTCTATGCAAGCTTGCGGTCAGAACTTCCTTGTGTCCTCTCGTCTTAACGTATACGACGGCTTTCCTTATCCCTACGGCTTCGGCGTTGCCAAGGACGGAAGCCTCGCCTTTGACCCCTCCGAGCCCACGTGGCTTCTTAAGGAGCTGGACGCCCTCGGCGTTAAGCTTTTGAATATTTCTATGGGTAACCCTTATTTCAATCCTCACGTTAACCGTCCCTTCGCAAAGGGCGGCTACGAGCCTGAGGAGCATCCGCTTTCCGGCGTGGCACGAATGCTTCTCGGTACCGCCGAGCTGAAAAAATCAGTTCCCGATATGAAGCTGATCTCCTCGGGACTTTCCTATCTTGGCGTTGCGGCACCTCACGTTGCCGCCGCCCTGATCGAGAACGGCGGATTTGACTTTGCGGGCTTCGGAAGAACGATTTTCGCATATCCCAGCTTTGCCGAGGATATCGTGACCTGCGGAACGCTCAAAAAGGAAAAGCTTTGCCTCTGCTGCTCCAAGTGCACCGAGCTGATGCGCGGAGGTTCCACCCCCGGCTGCGTGATCCGCGATCCCCTTTATACCGAGCTTTACAAAACGTATTTCAAGAAATAACAGGAGGCGTTTTATGTTTAAGACCATAATAAAAAATACCGATCTTTCCACCCTGGATTTTTCGGGCCGGTTGTTCCCCGACGTCAATGACCGTGCTTTCTGGGATGCTCACTATGACGAAGTCATTATAGCCGAAGCGGAAAAGCATATGGAATACGATTGGCCCATCATCAAGGCGACCGACTATATGGAATTCAAAAAAACGGGCGACAGAATAATTATGGAAGACATCCATTTCGCCCGCAGACGTGCGCTCGTTTGTCTGTCTCTCGGCGAATTGATGGAAAACAAGGGACGCTTCCTCCCTCAGATCACCAACGGCATTTTTACCATCTGCGAGGAAAGCTACTGGGGTGTTTCCGCACACTGGTTCGGCGCTCCCGGCAACATACAGAGTCCCGAATATCCTTACATTGATCTGTTCGCCGGAGAAACGGCGGAAAATCTCGCCTTTATCAGCGTGCTTCTCCGCGACCCCCTTCTCGCCTTCTGCCCTGAGATCATCGACCGAATTGACTATGAAATGGAACGCCGCATCTTCGTTCCCTACCTCACTCACCGTGATTTCTGGTGGATGGGATATTTCAAGAAGGTAAACAACTGGAATCCTTGGATCCTCTCCAACGTTCTCTCCGCCTTTCTCCTTCTGGAGCATAATCCTCTCCGTCTTCGCAAGGCGATTGAAAAGATCCTCACCGAGGTTACCCATTACTACGACTGTATGCCCGCCGACGGTGGATGCGACGAGGGTCCCGGCTACTGGATCCGCGCAGGTGCCTCCCTGTTTGAGGTCCTGTATCAGCTGAAGGTGGCAACCGGCGGAAAGCTGGATCTGTTTGTTGACGAGAAGGTGCGAAACATCGGCTCCTACATTACAAAGGTATACGTTGGCAACGGCAAGGTGGCAAATTTCGGTGACGGCAGCCAAAATCTCAGCTCCATCACGATGATCTACGCCTACGGAAAGGAGACCAACCAGCCTCAAATGTGCGCGCTTGCGGCGGAGGCCGTCAAACTTAAGAAAAAGGTCTCTCATATCCGTCTTTCCGTTGACACCATCTGTATTCGCCGCGCTCTCCTTGATCTTTCTCTCCGACAGGAGATCCTCAATACCGATACCCCCTTCGCGCCCCCCGCGCTTTATTACCTCCCCGATCTTCAGGTAGCGACCCTCCGCAACAACGGATTCGTTCTTGGAGCAAAGGGCGGAAATAACGGAGAGTTCCACAATCACAACGACGTCGGAAACTTTATTCTGTACGATAACGGCACGCCCGTCCTTATTGACGCGGGCGTCGGCGACTATACCCGTCAGACCTTTGGAAAAGAACGTTATACCATATGGACGATGCAGTCGGGCTACCATAATCTTCCCACGGTAAACGGCATTGATCAACACGACGGATGGAAATTCCGTGCCGATTCCTTCCTTGCAGAGGAGGGACGCGTTACCACTTCCTTGCCCAAGGCTTATCCCGAGGAAAGCGGTCTTGGCGATTTCACAAGAACCCTTCAGTTGGGCGAGGCGGAACTTTCCGTAACCGACCGCTTTACCTTTGTCGGCGAAAACGGATCGGTGGTTGAGCATCTGATGACACCTTATTGCCCCGAGGTCAAGGACAACGTCGTCATACTTGACGGCAAGTACGAAATTTCCTGCGACGGCGGCGCGATCTCGGTAGAGGACGTACGCTTTGACGGAAATAAAAAGCTGGAGCTCTCTTGGAAAAGCGCAGTGCTCTATCGCATCAATATCGCGTTTGAAAAGCAAGAGACCGTTACCATCCGCGTAAGGAGAATATAACATGAAGCATATTATCGTCAGCGGCTGCGCCCGCGGCATTGGTGAGGCGGTCGTCCGTCTTCTCCTTGATAACGGCTACCGTGTCACGGGAATGAGCCGTACGGACGCCGATACCGTTACGAAGAAATTCAACTCGGAGAATTTCACATACATCGCCGGTGATCTTGCCTGCGGCGAGGACAGGGCGCGGCTTGTCAAGCACGCCCTCGACACTTTCGGACAGATCGACGGTCTTGTTAACGTAGCAGGAGTTGCCCCCCGCGTCCGCGCCGATCTTCTGGAGATGACCGAGGAAAGCTATGACTACGTGATGGACATCAACACCAAGGGTACGCTGTTTCTCACCCAAGCAGTTGCACGCGAGATGCGGAACAATTCCCCCGTAAACGGTCTTCGCGGTCAGATCTGTAACATCTCTTCCCTGTCCGCTTATACCAGCTCCCCCAATCGTGGTGAGTATTGCATTTCCAAGGCAGGAGTTTCTATGATAACGAAGCTCTTTGCCGACCGCCTTGCGGAGTACGGCATTCCCGTTAACGAGATTCGTCCGGGCATCATCGCCACCGATATGACCGACGGCGTCAAGGAAAAATACGATGCGCTGATTGACGGCGGCTTGCTCCCCATCAAGCGATGGGGCACCCCCGAGGACATTGCCGCCGCCGTATTTTCTCTTCTTTCGGGTGGGCTCCCCTATATGACGGGGCAGGCACTCGATATTGACGGCGGCTTCCACTTAAGACGACTGTAACGGAGTGCGTATGAATCCTATGATATTGCAATATGACGCTGTCGTGATCGGCTCGGGTGCCGCAGGCTTCAGCGCAGCTTGTCGCATTCGTGAGGACGGTCGCAAGTCGGTTTGTATCGTAACCGAGGGCGTCCGTTGCGGCACCTCCCGCAACACGGGAAGCGACAAGCAGACCTATTATAAGCTGGGGCTCGGCGGAGACGCGCCAGACAGCGTCCGCGCTATGGCAAGCGACCTTTTCGCCGGCGGCTGTGTCGACGGGGATCACGCCCTTTGCGAGGCGGCACTCTCCGCCCGTTGCTTCCACTATCTCTGCGAGGCGGGCGTTCCCTTTCCCCACAACGCTTACGGTGAGTATATCGGCTACAAGACCGATCACGATCCCTTCGCCCGCGCCACAAGCGCAGGTCCCCTCACGTCAAAGTATATGACCGAAGCACTGGAAAGAAAAGCCGCGGCGCTCGGCGTTCCCGTTCACGACGGACTTCTTGCCGTTGAGATCTTAACGGACGGCGACCGAGCTTGCGGACTTCTTTGCTTGAATCTTGCCGACAACACCTTCGTAACGTTCCGTTGCGAAAACGTGATCTTGGCAACGGGCGGTCCTGCGGGCATCTATGCCAATACCGTGTATCCCGAAAGTCAAACAGGCTCCACGGGACTGGCTCTCTCGGCAGGCGCATCCCTTCAGAATATGACCGAATGGCAATACGGTCTTGCGTCGGTTGCGCCTCGCTGGAACGTATCCGGCACCTATAGGCAGGTACTTCCCCGTCTGATCGCGATGGACGAAAACGGCAAGGAGCGCGAGTTCCTTGCGGATACCTTTGCCGATCCTTACGAAGCACTTTCCCTGCTTTTCCTCAAGGGCTATCAGTGGCCCTTTGACGCAAGAAAAGCAAAAAGCGGCTCGTCTCAGATCGACCTTCTCGTTCACCGTGAGCAGTCCATGGGACGGCGCGTATTCCTTGATTTCACAAAAAACCCCTTCGGCTTGGAGTGCATTGACTTTGAAAAGCTGTCGGAGGAAGCGTTTGTCTACCTGAAAAACGCGGGCGCCTGCTTTGGTACCCCCATCGAGCGGCTTTCCAAAATGAATCAGCCCGCCATTGATCTTTATGCCGAAAAGGGCGTGGATCTCACCCTCGAGCCGCTTGAGATCGCTCTTTGCGCTCAGCATAATAACGGCGGCATTTCGGTGGATGCCGACTGGCAATCCGACGTCAAGGGACTGTTCGCCATTGGCGAGTGCGCCGGCACTCACGGTGTGACCCGCCCGGGCGGAAGCGCCTTGAATGCGGGACAGGTGGGTGCGCTTCGCGCCGCACAGTACATCTCCCGCGCACCAAAGGCGTTACTCGACGAAGCGAAATTTATCAGGATCGCCGCGGCGGCAATCGAAAAAAATCAAGAATTCTGTCGTGACGGCCTTTCCGACGGTCAAGCCGCGAAGGATCTTCTTGCCTTGACGCAAAACGAAATGAGTCGCTGTGCCGCCGCAATACGAAGCACGGCAGAAATGCAGACAATGAAAGAGGCTGTGACGCGGCGTCTGTACGCCCTGCCCTCCGCTCTTCATGCGGACGACGCCCTTCCTCAGCGCTACCGTCTCCGCGACACCTTAACGGTGCAGGAAGCGGTGCTCTCCGCCATGCTGGATTATGCCCACACCGTGGGGATCTCCCGTGGCTCTGCCCTCTATGAGGGATGTAGCTGCGCTACCGATGCGGTACCTGCAAGGGAGCGTATTCAAGAGGTGCGGATGGACAACGGCGTCTGCCGTATCACCTGGCGCCACGTTCGTCCCATTCCCAATGCCGATACCTGCTTTGAGTCCATGTGGCGCGAATACCGAGAAACCATCGAAAATTAGGAGGCTACCATGTTTCAATCGGGACTTGTTTCCATATCCTTCCGTTCCCTTTCCCCCGAGCAGATCGTTGCTCTTTGCCGTGATGCCGGACTCTCCGCTATTGAATGGGGGAGTGACGTTCACGCACCTTACGCCGACACGGAACGGCTTCGCCATATCGTAGCCTTGCAGAAGGAGTCGGGGATCTCCTGCTCCTCCTACGGAACCTATTTCAAGCTTGGCGTACACGATACCGACGAGCTTCACGGCTATATTGCCGCCGCAAAGATCCTCGGCACACATATTCTTCGCCTTTGGTGCGGTGACAAAAACTATGAGGATATGACCGCCGAGCAAAAAGATCACCTTCTCACCGAGGCAAAAAAGGCGGCACAGATCGCGGAAGCGGAGAGCGTAGTTCTCTGTATGGAATGTCATAACAATACCTTTACCAACTGCCTTAAAGGCGCACTTACGCTGATGGAGGCGGTGAACTCCCCCGCCCTTCGTATGTACTGGCAGCCCAATCAGTTCCGCACCGACGAGGTCAATTTCGCCTACGCGAAGGCGATCGCGCCCTATACCGAGAATATTCACGTATTCCAATGGAAGGAAAAGGAGAAATTCCCCCTCGCCGACGGGATGGCGATTTGGGAAAAATATCTGTCATGCTTTGACGGTTCGCAAGCGCTTCTTTTGGAATTTATGCCGGACAACAAGCCGGAATCCCTTAAGAAAGAGGCGGAAACGCTTCACAAGCTGATGGAAGGAGCAAACAGAAAATGAAATCGATCTTTTTGGGCAGCACCAAGCACATTCCCACCGTATACGACGAAGATACAAGGGCATATCTGAAGGGCTTTGCCGATCTCTGTGAAACCATCTTCTCCAAGGAGGACGTACTGACGGAGCCTGAACGCTTTGCCGACACCGAATTTATTTTCTCCACCTGGGGGATGCCCCGATTCTCCGAGGAGGAGATCACGCGCTGCTTCCCGAAGCTCCGCGCCGTCTTTTACGCCGCGGGTACCGTGCAAAGCTTTGCCCGTCCCTTTCTGAACTGCGGCGTTCACGTATTCAGCGCCTGGGCGGCAAACGCCGTTCCCGTTGCCGAGTACGCTCTCTCGCAAATTCTTCTTGCCGGTAAGGGCTTCTACACGCACAGCGCCCTTATGTCGGGTGGAAACGTAGCGGAGGCGCAAGCGATCCGTGACGCCTTTCCCGGCAACTTCCGCCAAAGAGTGGGACTCATCGGTGCGGGAATGATCGGCTCTCTTGTGGCGAAGCATCTCCGAAATTTTGATCTCAAGGTCATGGTCTTTGATCCCTTCCTGTCACAGGAGCGCGCCGAGGAGCTGGGCGTATTCCCTTGCTCTCTTGAAGAGCTGTTCTCCACCTGCTCGGTGGTTTCCAACCATCTTGCCAACAATGCCGCGACCCAGGGAATGTTGAATTACGATTGCTTCAAGCGGATGCTTCCCCGCGCTACCTTCATAAACACCGGTCGTGGCGCGCAGGTGGTCGAGGACGATCTCGTACGCATCCTCCGGGAACGCCCCGATCTTACGGCAGTGCTTGACGTTACCTTTCCCGAGCCCCCCGTCGAGGGACACCCCTTCTATTCTCTCCCCAACTGCTTCCTGACTCCTCATATCGCGGGAAGCCTTGGTCCCGAGACCTGCCGTATGGCGAAATATATGGCGAAAGAATTTGACCGTTTCGTCGCAGGCGAGCCCTGTCAGTATGAGGTCACCCTCAAAATGCTGGAAACGATGGCATAAAAAAAGAAGCCCCGAGGCGTTGCCTCGGGGCAAATTTTATTTTGCAATATAGTCCTTAAGAAGGGCTTCCGCCTTCTCCAGGGAGTCGGTCTTGACCACCATCTGTGCCTTGCCCTCCTGCTTTGCGCTGAAGGCGTACATATACTCAACGGAAACGCCGTTCTCATTGAAGAGATCGAGAATTCCCGTCAGCGAACCGGGGGTGTCGTCAATAGCAACCGCCAGAACGTCGGCGCACTTGGATACGATGCCCTCCTCGCGGAGGACCTCCTGCGCCACGTCGGTCTTGTCAGCAATCAGACGCAGTACACCGAAGTTGGTGGTATCCGCCAGCGACAGGGCGCTCAGGTTTACGTGATGCTGTCCAAGAAGATTGATAATAGCCGACAGTCTGCCGGGCTTATTCTCTACGAAAATAGAAAGCTGTTTTACAAGCATATCGGTTCCTCCTTACGAAAGCTTACGCTTATCGATAACGCGTTTTGCTTTTCCCTCGCTGCGCGTGATCGACTTGGGATTAACGAGGTGAACCTTGGCGCCGATGCCAAGGGTGGAGCGAAGCTGCTCGGTCAGCGTCTTTTCCACCTTCTCGATGGATTTGACGTCATCGGCAAACAGATGCTCGCTCATTTCTACCATAACGTCAAAGGTATCGTTATTGTTGACACGGTCAACGATGATCTGATAGTTGGGAGTGATGCCTGACGCCTCACCGAACTTGATGAGGACCTCCTCGATCTGGGACGGGAAGACGTTGACGCCGCGAATGATCAGCATATCGTCGCTTCGTCCCGTAGGCTTTGCCATACGGATATGGGTTCTGCCGCACTTACAGGGCTCGGCATTCAAAGAGCAGATATCACGGGTACGGTAGCGAATGAGGGGGAATCCCTCCTTGGTAATGGTAGTGAATACCAGCTCTCCCTTTTCTCCGTAAGGAAGAACTTCAAGGGTTTCGGGATCGATGATCTCGGGGATGAACATATCCTCCCAAACGTGCATGCCGCACTGGTACTCGCACTCACCGCTGACACCGGGACCCATGATCTCGGAAAGTCCGTAAATATCGTATGCCTTGATGCCAAGCTTATCCTCAATGGCACGGCGCATATCCTCGGTCCAGGGCTCTGCACCGAACACGCCCGCGCGAAGAGAAAGCTGATCCTTCACACCCATTTCCTCAACTGTTTCGCCAAGGTAAAGCGCGTAAGAGGGGGTACAGAACAGCACCGTTGAGCCAAAGTCGATCATGGTCTGGATCTGCATCTGGGTATTGCCCGCAGAGGTGGGAATCACGGTCGCACCGATCTTCTCCGCGCCGCCGTGTGCGCCAAGACCGCCGGTAAACAGACCGTAGCCGTAAGAGACCTGCGCGAAGGAATCCGCTCCCTCGCCGATGGCGATCAGCATTCTGGCAACACCGTCCGCCCAATCCTCAAGGTCCTTCTTGGTATAACCGACAACGATCTTCTTTCCCGTCGTACCCGAAGAAGCGTGGACACGAACGATGTCCTTCATAGGCTCTGCGAACAGTCCGTAAGGATAATAGTCACGCAGATCCTGCTTATAGGAGAACGGAAGCTTGGGAAGGTCCTCTACACCCTTGATATCCGAGGGCTTGAGTCCAAGCTCATCCATACGCTTGCGGAACAGCTCAACACGCTCGTACATACGGTTTACCTGCCAGCAGAGGCGCTCACTTTGCAGTTTGCGAAGCTCCTCACGGGGCATACATTCGATTTCTTTTTGATAGAATGCCAAAGGGATCAGTCCTTTCTTTTTTTGTAAAATTCAGTGATTGTAACCGAGATCAAACGCCTTGAGATTGACCTCAAGGAACTTCTCGGGAACCGTCTTCTTTACCGCCTCGACCCACTTTTCATAGGGGATCTCAGTGTTCTTTGCCATAAGACCGATAAGAACCACGTTGACTGCCTTGGTGTTTCCTGCCTCGCGGGCAAGGGCGAGGGCATCTATCCATGTCACATCCGCCGCGGAAGAAAGCTTCTCGGCAATATTCTCGGGATACTTTGCCGCACCCGTAATCACGGGCATCGGCGACATCTCCTGGGTGTTGGCGATCATCTTGCCGCCCTTCTTAAGATAGGGCAACGCACGGTACGCCTCCAGCATCTCGAAGGCGAGGATCAGATCCGCCTCCCCCTTGTCGATGATGGGAGACCAGACCTTTTCACCGTACTTCACGTAGGTCACGACGCTTCCGCCGCGCTGGCTCATTCCGTGAACCTCGGATACCTTTACGTCATATCCCTCACCGATCACGGTGTTTCCGAGAATGCGGCTGGCGAGGAGGGTTCCCTGTCCGCCAACGCCGACGATCATGATCTTTTTCGTATCTGTCATGCTCTTTCCCTCCTTACGCTTTCTTTTCAATGGCACCGAAGGGACATACGTTTACGCAAAGTCCGCATCCGTTGCACTGATTGGGATCGATATGTACGCCCTTTTCGTCCGCGGTAATGGCGGGACAACCAAGCTTCATACACATCTTACAATTACGGCACTTATCGGTCACCTCGCAGTAACCGGTGTATTTAACGGTTTTGAGGAGAGCGCAGGGACGCTGGGCGATAATAACCGAGGGCTCGTCGCGATCCACCTCTTCCTTGACCACCTTCTCAAAGTTCTTTACGTCGAAGGGATCGGCAACCACGACGTGCTCCACACCGATGGATTTGCAAAGGGCGATCAGATCGACCTGCTTGGTTGCCTCGCCACGAATGGTTCTTCCCGTGGTGGGATTGTCCTGGTGGCCGGTCATACCCGTAATGGAGTTATCGAGAATAATAACGGTATTGGCGCCCTTGTTATATACGATGTCTACAAGACCCGTAATACCCGAGTGCATAAAGGTGGAGTCACCAATGACCGAAACCAGCTTTTTGTTGAATTCCGCGCCTCTTGCTTTTGCCATACCGAGGGCGGCGCTGACGGAGGCCCCCATACAAATGGTGGTATCTACCGAAGCCAAGGGAGCAACGGCACCGAGAGTATAACATCCGATGTCGCCGCTTACCACAAGACCCAGCTTTTTCAGAACGTAGAAGGTTCCGCGGTGAGGACAGCCCGCGCAAAGAACGGGAGGACGGTTGGGGATCGTCTCCTCTGCCGCCGCGAAGGGAGCAGGCTCCTCGCCAAGGATCGCCTTTGCGATCATTGCGGGGGTGTACTCACCAAGAAGGGTGAACACATCCTTGCCGATCACCTCTACACCAAGCGCCTTGCAGTGCTCCTCGATAAAGGGATCCAGCTCCTCGATGACGTACAGCTTTTCTACCTTTGTGGCAAACTCACGGATCAGCTTTTCGGGAAGCGGCCATACCATACCGAGCTTCAGATAATTCACCTTGTCGCCAAGGGCTTCCTTGGCGTACATATAGGAGATGCCCGCAGAGATCACGCCGATCTTGGCGCCGTTATCCTCAACGGTATTGAGCTCGCAGTTTTCCGCAAACGCGCGGAGGGCGTCGGTTCTCTTCTCTACCTCAACGTGACGCTTGACCGCATTGGCGGGCATCATCACGTATTTTCCGATATTTTTTTCGTAAGGCTTAAGCGCCACGTCTGCTCTCTCGCCGATCTCCACAAGGCTCTGCGAGTGAGAAACTCTGGTGGAAAGACGGAGGAACATAGGCGTGTCAAACTGCTCGGAGAGGTCATAGGCAAGCTTTGTGAACTCCTTACATTCCGAGGAATCCGCAGGCTCAAGCATAGGGATCTTGGACGCCTTCGCGTAGTGTCGGGAATCCTGCTCGTTCTGGGAGGAGTGCATTCCGGGGTCGTCCGCTACGCAGAAAACCAGACCGCCGTTGACGCCGGTATAACTGACGGTAAATACGGGGTCAGCCATAACGTTAAGACCTACGTGCTTCATACAGGACATGCTTCTCGCACCGCCGATGGCGGCACCGATGGCAACCTCTGCCGCCACCTTTTCGTTAGGCGACCACTCGGCGTAGATCTCGTCGTATTTTACGATATTTTCGGTAATCTCGGTGCTGGGGGTGCCGGGATAGGAGGCGACAACGCTTACGCCTGCTTCATATGCTCCCTGCGCCACCGCCGCATTACCAAGCATCAATTTCTTCATATGTGTACCCTTTCCGTGGTTAAATTTCGTTCTGCTGTGCTACAAGACTTCCGCCGCAGTAGATCTCGCGAAGCTTGGGCTTCTCGATCTTTCCCGTAGGATTTCTGGGAACGTCTGCGAAAATGATCTTGCGAGGACGCTTGTATCTGGGAAGGTCAAGACAGAAGTCCTCGACCTCCTCCTCGGTCAGGGTCATTCCCTCCTTGACCTGAATGATCGCCGTGGCGATCTCGCCAAGGCGCGCGTCGGGAAGACCGATCACCGCTACGTCGCTGATCTTATCGTTGCGGCGCAGGAAATCTTCGATCTGAACGGGATACAGGTTCTCACCGCCCGAAATAATAACGTCCTTCTTTCTGTCAACGAGGAAGATAAAGCCGTCCTCGTCCTCCGTCGCCATATCGCCCGTAAAGAGCCAGCCGTCGCGAAGCACCTCGGCAGTCGCCTTTTCATCCTTGTAGTACGCCGTCATAACGCCGGGGCCCTTGACGGCAAGCTCGCCAACCTCGCCGCGCGCAACGGTGTTTCCCTGCTCGTCAACGATTTTGGTCTCCCAGCCAAAGCCTGCCTTACCGATGGCGCCAACCTTATGTTCGTTTTCCACGCCAAGGTGTACGCAACCGGGGCCTATGGACTCGGAAAGACCGTAGTTGGTGTCGTAGGCGTGATTCGGGAAGTACTGCTTCCAACGACGGATCAGGCTGGGGGGAACGGGCTGTGCGCCGATATGCATCAAGCGCCACTGTGAAAGATCGTAATCCTCCAGCTTCAGCTCCCCGCGCTCCACAGCATCCAGAAGATCCTGCGCCCACGGCACAAGCAGCCATACGATGGAGCATTTTTCCTCCGAGGCGACCTTAAGGATCCACTCGGGCTTGATGCCCTTGAGAAGAACCGCCTTACCGCCAACGAGGAAGCTGCCGAACCAGTGCATCTTCGCACCCGTATGATACAGAGGCGGAATGCAAAGGAACACGTCGTCCTTGGTCTGGGAATGATGATTCTGCTCTACCATTGCCGCGTGAACAAGACTCCTGTGCTTATGGATGATCGCCTTGGGGAAGCCCGTTGTTCCCGAGGAGAAGTAGATTGCCGCGTCGTCGTCGTCCGTCAGCTTGATAGCAGGACTCTTGGAGGAACAGTAGGAAACAAGACTGTCGTAGCTCTCCGCAAAGGTGGGACAGTCCTCACCCACATACAACCAGGTTTTGATGCGCTTCACGCGAGAACAGATCTGCTCTACACGTCCCGTGAACTCGGGACCGAAAACGATAAAATCGGAATCGGAAAGCTCAAGGCAGTATTTGATCTCATCGGAGGCATAGCGGTAGTTCAAGGGCACCGCCATAGCGCCCGCCTTGAGAACGCCAAAATAGATCGGAAGCCACTCAATGCAGTTCATCAGAAGAATAGCAACCTTATCGCCCTTCTTTACGCCTCGCGTCAGCAGAAGATTGGCAAAGCGATTCGCCTTCTTGTTAAACTCGCCCCAGGTAATTTCGCGACGGTACGCCTCGTTGGGATTCGACTCGATCAGAGAGTACTCTCTCCACGTCATACGAGTCTGCTTCTCAAGCTGAGGATTGATCTCCACAAGGCTCACATCGTTGGGATAGAAATCCGCATTCTTTTGTAAAATTTCGGTAATCGGCATGACGTTTCCTTTCGTATCCGTTATTTATTTGCCCAAGGATTCCTTGGACGTTACCATTACCTCTTTCTGGTAACATTCAAACATTTCATCGACAGCCCGTTTTTCCTGCTTCGGTGTCAACAGACTGACAATGGGAACGATCACAAGTCCGCCCAGCATAGCGATCACGCCGCTGTTAATGGGAGACTGTAGGATCGCGGGGAACGAGCCGCGGAACAGCATATTGGCAACCATAAGACCGGCACCGAACACAAAGCTCGCCCAGCACGCCGCCTTGGTGACCTTCTTGGAGTACAAGCCGTAAAGGAAGGGCGCGAGGAACGCGCCGGCAAGGGCGCCCCAGGAAATTCCCATCATATCGGCAATATAGCCGAGCTTATCCTTGTTGATCGCGATCACCGCGGAAATCACGATAAACACAACGATCAGTGCGCGCATAATCAGCACCTGCTTCTTCTCGGTCATCTTTTTGACCACGTGCCCCTTGATCATATCCAGCGTCAACGTGGAGCTGGAGGCAAGAACCAAGGAGGAAAGCGTTGACATAGACGCCGAAAGAACAAGGACGATAACAACCGCGATCACGATATTAGGAAGATTTTCCAGCATAGCGGGAATAATCGAGTCGTAACCGCCTGCCGGCATATCACCGGAAACGTTCAGCTTATCGGCAAACAGTCGACCAAATCCACCGAGGAAGTAGCATCCTCCGGCAACCACAACGGCAAAAAGCGTGGAGATCACCGTTCCCTTATGGATGTCATTTTCGCTCTTGATCGCGTAAAATTTCTGCACCATCTGAGGAAGACCCCAAGTTCCCAAGGACGTAAGAACCACAACGAACATCAGGTTCAAGGGATCGGGACCGAAGAAGGAGTTGAACGCGCCGGGAGCGTTTTCGCCTACCTGCACATTGGCAAGACCGTTCAGCGCTTCCACAAATCCGCCCTGCGTATTGAGAACCGCGGCAATGACCAAGACGATACCCACAAGCATAATCACGCCCTGAATAAAGTCATTGATCGCCGTTGCCATATAACCGCCCGCAATGACGTAAATTCCCGTCAGTACCGCCATTACGATGACGCACACGTTGTAGCTGACACCGGGAAACGCCATTTCAAAAAGGCGTGAAAGACCGTTATACAGCGACGCGGTATACGGAATCAGGAAGATAAAGACCAACACGGACGCCGCGATCTTCAGCGCCGGGCTTCCGTATCGTTTTCCAAAGAATTCGGGCATCGTAGAGGTTTCCAGATGCTGACTCATCAAGCGGGTGCGGCGACCGAGAACGATCCAGGCAAGCAAAGAGCCAAGCACTGCGTTACCGATACCGATCCAGGTAGAGGCAATACCGAATTTCCAGCCGAACTGTCCCGCGTATCCGACAAAAATAACCGCGGAGAAATACGAGGTACCGTATGCAAACGCCGTAAGCCACGGTCCAACCGCGCGTCCGCCGAGAACAAAACCCTTGACATCGGTAGAGTTTTTGCGACAATACAGACCAACGGCTACCATCACACTAAAGAAAACGACCAACAAACCAACTTTTAGTACCATATCGAGTACCTCCCTTTCCGGGGCTATAAAAAACGCCCCTGTAAAATGTTACAGAGGACGAATAAAATCCGTGTTACCACCTCAATTCACCGCCGCCTCACGGCAAACGGCCTTATCGGGTACAAAAATACCCCAGCGCGATCACGGGCGCACCCGTCACAGCCTACTCGGTTCCCGTTGGTTCCTTTGGGTGTGCGGCTCACGAAATGTATTTCGGCAAGAGGCACCGTTGTCTTACACCAACCGACAACTCTCTATGCGTGTTCTTCTCACTTACTTCTCTTCGGTCATAGCCTTTGAATTGAATATGAAACTATGGTCGTATTTTAGCACTTTCTCGTGGGTTTGTCAATAGAATTCTGAATATTTTTTCAAAAAAAACGGAAATTATACATCAACCTTCAAGATCCAGTCTTTTCACCCTTTTTTTGATGGCGCCAAGCTCCTTCAGCATACGGGCGGCATCCGAGATCAGATGCACCTTGGAGGCGCGGTGATTGATCACCTTGACGGGAAATTCTCCGATGGAAAAGCCCATTTTTTCCGCCAGCAAAATGGTCTCAAAGTCAAAAGCAAAGCCGTTGACCTCAGCGCGGGAAAAGATGGCGTCGGCCGCCTTCCGTGAAAACGCCTTGCAGCCACACTGGGAGTCGGAAAGCCGAAGACCGCCAACGGCGCAAAGCAGCTTGATGTACGCCTTGGAAGCAAACTTTCGCACAGGCGTATAGCCCTCGTAACCGTCCTCGGACAGATTGCGGGAACCAACGAGCACGGCGGGGGCGTCCTCCTCTGCCATCCGACGGGCAACCTCAAGGATCACGTCCGTGCCGTAGGCAAGGTCGGAATCGGTAAACATCACCACGTCACCCTCTGCGGCAAGCATAGCCTCGCGCACGGCGCTTCCCTTGCCCCGGTTCTGCGAATAGCCGATCACGCGAATATGGGAAAGCGCAAGGTCACGGACGAGATCCGCGGAGCCGTCGGTGCTTCCGTCATCCGAGAACACAATTTCATACTCGTCAAAATGCTCGTCCATAAAAGCCGAAAGGGTCTTTGCGGTTTCGGCAATGATGGACGATTCATTATACATGGGAATACAAAGGGAAAATTTCATACTACTATCCTCTGATCAAGCTTTTTGATAAACGGAAACGGTTACGTCCACCTCGGTCTCAAGGTGTTCAAGGGCGGAAAGCTTTCCAAGATCCTCCTCGCTCGTCCGATAATAATAGGGCGTCATGGAAAAAAGATCGCGAATGGCGGCGTTGTTTTCGAGAGAGATCGAAAAGGACACGCGCTTCTCCTCCCGCTTTTTCATGGCCTTCGGCATATCCTCGCGGGGCGTATTTTTATAGACCTCGTTGTAGATCGCCTTTTTCAAACCGAGCAAATGATCCTCCCCCGCTCCTACGGCGATCACAACGCCCCCCGAACGGAGAACGCGGGAAAACTCCTCCTCCGCGCAAGGCGCAAACAGGCTGACGATCCCGTCGGCACAACCGTCGCGAAGCGGCATAGCGTAGATGCCCGAAACGGCGAACAGCGCGTTTTCAAGACCTTCGCGGTGCGCGCGCTTCGCCGCCGCGTCAATTCCGAACTTGGAAAGGTCAAATCCAACCACAGACGCCGCGTGCTTTGCCATCGCGGCGGTATAATAGCCCTCGCCACAGCCCGCGTCCACAACCAAGCCGCGCGGACAGTGTGTGTCGATCATTTCACAGACCGCATCCCTGATGGGGGCGTAATAATCCGCGTCAAGGAATCGTGTTCTCGAGCGTACCGCCTCACGGGAATCCCCCGACAGGCTTTGGGACGGGAGCGCAAGATTTACGTAGCCGCTCGCCGCAAAATCAAAGCAATGACGGCGGCAGGCGCGGTTCCCCTTGGCTCCGCCCTCACAGATAATACTTTTTGCGTCCTCGCTTTTCGTCACGGGTGCGCCGCACACGGGACAGATCAGCGCTTCAAAAATTTGCTTCACGTCATTCCTCCACAAGATATACGGTGTCAAGAACCGCCTGGAATACGTACCGACCCGTTTTCGAAGTAATCGAATTGGTGCAGGTGATCAGCGTGATCACCGAGGAATCCGCGCCGTAGGTCACGTCCTCTCCCTTGGCAAAGCGAGAGCTTTCCTCTGCGGCACGGCAAAAGGACAGATACGCCTCGTCGTCGGCAAAGAAATACCGCGCAAAGGGGTAGGTCCCATCGGCTCGGTATACCGAAAGGGGCTTGTACAAAAAGATGCCCGCCTCACAGATATACTCCACCTCGGCGTCCAAAAAGGCGTCGATCACAAAGAGCGCCTCAAGGTTATGAAACATAGAGCCGTTATTCATATTATGACCGTAGAGCACGCTGTTTTTCGCGGTCAGCGCGTCAGGATCGCATCGATAGTCGAGGAAGACGGCACCGCTGGTGCTCTCTTCCCCCGTGATCAGATGGTTGAGATAGTAATCGTTATTGCTCGTCTGCACGACGGGATAATTGATGGAAACAGACGGCACGCTGATATAGCCCACCACGTCGGGGTATTGCGCCTTCAATTTCATCAGATACTCGTACTGCTTTCTCATCTGCTCGGTCATATCGGTGCGGTAGGTCACGCGGGGCTCCTCGGGTTCCTCAGTCTCCTCGGACTCGGTCTCGCTTTCCGTTTCGGGCGGAAGGGTTTCAAAGCCCTCGTTAATGCTTTCGTAGGTTTTGTCGGCTTCTTGGTACCCCATTATGATCCTGACAAGCAGACCAAGACAAATAAGAACGACCGCCGCGCATATTGCGAGCAGAAGAATACGAAGGATAAAACCGATTCGTTTCATTCCGTGTCCTCCTCTCTTTTTTCAGCGGGTAAGGAAAACCAGAAGCAGCTTCCCACACCCTGCGCCGATTCCACCCCGTAGGTTGCCCGATGACATTCAAGAATCCCCTTTACGATAGAAAGACCGAGTCCCGTTCCCACGGCGGCGCGCTTATGCACGCGATCCACCTTATAATAACGGTCCCAGATCCTATCCAACTGATCGGGGGCGATTCCTGCGCCGTGATCGATGACCGAAAGTCTGACGGTATCCCCGTGGGTCCTCTGGATCACCGTCACCGTTTTATCCTCGCCAATGTAGTGGATCGCGTTATTGATGAGATTATAAACCACCTGAAGGATCATCATTCGATCCGCTGTAATCCACGCATCGCAATCCGCGGAAAAATCAATGGTATACCCGTCATTTTTCATCAGCGCATCGTATCGCTTCATCACCTCGCGAACCGCGTCGGTCAGGCAAAATTCCGTCATCTGCGGTGTGCGGACGCCCGAACGGATACGGGAAAGATCCAGCATATCGTTGACGAGCTCCCCTAGGTGGTTTGCCTCCTCCGCGATCACGTTCAGATTTTCCGGTGTGTTTTCTCCCGGAATATCACGCATGACCTCGGTATAGCCCTTGATCATCGTCAGAGGCGTACGGAGATCGTGAGATACGTTGGCGATCAGCTCCCGCTGAAGCGAATCGGTACGGGAAAGCTCCGCCGCCGCAAAGTTCAAGCTATCCGCCAGCTCTCTTGCCTCCCTATAGCCCCGACCGACAAATTCCACGTCGTACCGGCCCTCGGCAAGCTTTTTCGCGGAACGGTTCATTTTTTCGATGGGCTTGGAGATGTTTCTCGAGATCAAAGCGGCAAGAAGGAGCGCCGCCGCGGCAAGGACCCACGCGATCCAAACAAACTGCGTCTTGAGGGTGTTGACCGTCGCATCCACCGGCGTCAGCTCGGAATTGAGCATGATCATATACTCGGTACCGACAGCATCCGTAACGATAACGTTATACACCATTCCCACCGTTTTACTGTCCGCACGGATCAGATCAAACAAATGGGTGGTCTTGGGATCGCTCCCGCTCCAGAAGGTGCCGATCTGGGGCGTCATTTCCTGCGTTGCCGCATATACGTTGCCGTTTTCCTTGGCGTTTCGGTAGTATTCGTTCAATCGTGTCTGCGAGATATTGTGTATGAGGCAATCCTTCGCCACGTCGGCGCTTGCCACCTCTACGGCAATGTTATTGCTCTGCCGAAAAATACGAATACAGGTGGAGTAGTCCACCGCGCAGGAATAGACGGCATCGTCCAGCGTATCGGTACCCACGTAGTCGGAAAGGATGCTTGAGATGGTTTCAAGCTCCTTATATTTTGTTTTTTGATAAAAATGGTCCAAAAGGCGGATCTGAAAGAGCCAGATCCCCCCCAGCATCAAAAGAACGAAGGCAAGTAAAAAGGCAAACAGCTTCCAACCGATGCTGATCGTTTTTTTGTTGTTTCCTTGATCGGTCTTCCGCATATCGCGCCTCCTTTGCTTTCGTTATCTTCCCTCAAACCGATAGCCGATTCCGCGAAGCGTCACGATGCGATCCGCATATCTGCCAAGGCTTTTTCTCAAAAGCTTGATGTGTGTGTCAAGCGTCCTCGCGTCGCCGTAAAAGTCATATCCCCATACCTCGGAGAGCAGCTTTTCTCTTGACAACGCAATATTTTTATTGGTCAGCAGGTAGAAAAATAGATCGTACTCCTTGGGGGACATTTCTACCCGTTCCCCGTCCACCCAGACGATACGTGCCGTAAGGTCAGCGCGAAGTCCGCCTCCGTCAAGCTCAACGATCTCGTTAACCTGCCCCGTCTTTTCGGTTCCCCGTCTGGTCCGCTTCATGACCGCCTCGACCCGAAGCATCAGCTCCTTGGGCGAGAAGGGCTTGACCACGTAATCGTCAATGCCGACCTCAAAGCCGTTGATCCGATCATACTCCTCGCCGCGCGCGGAAAGCATAATGATAGGAATTTGCGACCGCTTTCTGATCTCGCGGCACGCGGAAAAGCCGTCAAGCTCCGGCATCATAATATCCATAATTACGATGTCGTATCCGCCTTCTCTTACCAAAAGCACCGCCTGCATGCCGTCGCCTGCTTCGGTAACGGTATGCCCCTCGAACTCGGCATACTTTCGGATCATACTTCGGATCCTGACCTCGTCGTCCACCACCAGAATGTGATACATCGCTTTCCCCTTCCTTTCAGAATATGTATATTATATAATATTTTGCCCGTTTTTGCAATGCCTTTGCGAAAAGCCGCGAAAATTTATTGTCCGCGGCTTTTCTCCATATTTAAGATTGTGGCTCGTATTCACGGATGGCAAGACTTACCTTGACCTGCTTTCCGTTTCTGATAACGGTGATCTCAACCGTGTCGCCGATCTCGTATTGATCGAGCATGGCGTATGCTTCGTCAACCGTTGTGGGATACTCGTCCCCGATCGCCAGCAAGCGATCTCCGTATTGCAGCTCATCGGTATAACGGGAGCTGTAAATGTAGAGATAGCCCTGGAAGATATAATAACGATCCGTCGTAATGGTAAGGCCGTGATCGGCGCGTCCCTTTACGTAGCCAAACTCGCAAAGATCCTCATACACCTCCATCACGGTGTTCATGGGAATGGCAAAGCCAAGCCCCTCGGCGCCGCTACTGGAATATTTAGCGTTTACGATACCGATCAGCTCGCCGCGCATATTGAAAAGCGCGCCGCCCGAGTTACCGGGACTGATGGCGGCATTATGCTGAAGAAGCGTCATGGTTTCGCCCTCTACCGTCACCTCGCGGCCAAGAGCGCTGATGATGCCGTCGGTCACCGTCCCGCCGAGAACGCCGAGAGGATTGCCAATGGCAAGCACCTCCTCACCGACCGTAATGTTGTCACTGTTTCCGCGAACGGCAACCGTCAGCTCCTCATTCGGCTCAATCTTGAGAACGGCAATATCGGTCTCGGCATCGGTTGCAACGAGAAGTGCCTTATACACGTTACCGTTGGTCAGACGAACCGAAATATTGGTTGCCGCCTCGATCACGTGATTGTTGGTAATGATCACACCGCTGGCGTTTACGATGACGCCGCTTCCCGCGCCGCTCTGATATGCCAGCCCGTTCCAATGGGTCTCAGAGGTCGTGATCTCTACCACGGAAGCCGCCACGAGAGCCGCCACCTCTGCCTTGGTAAGATCGGGATCCCCTACCTGGCCGTCAACGGGAATGGCGGGAGAGTCGGACAGCTTGATCTCGGTGTCCTCGTCCGAGGAGAAAAAGAAATTTTCCGTTTCGGACGGCGGATCGGCCTCCTCTGCGGGAAGCCTTTGCGTATCCTTCCCCTCGGTTTCCCGCTCTGCGTCCTGTGCCGCCTGCTCTTTCTCAAAGCGGCTGCTGTAATAAGAAAACGCCACCTTTGCCGAAATTACCGCCGCAACGGAGCAAAGGAGTACAAACGCCAGCGTAATGCAGATCACGGCAAGGACTCTGAGTTTTCTTCCCTTGCTTCGCCCCGAGGTACCTCCCCGATGCTGCTTATGCTCGGAATAGCCCTCCTTGTTGGGTGTGTACTGCTTGGAATATACGTCATATCCGTCAAAGGGGTTTTGTCCCGACGAATTGTTGTCAAAATTATTTTGGTTCATACGTCAACCGCCTTTCCTTTGGTTTACGGGCTCATTATACACCTTGATTGTGACAGTTTTTTGAAGAATAAAAATTTATTTTGAAAAATTCACAGAGGAATGGCATTTTCCACCGCAATATGGTATAATTGTGACGCAAGAATATGGTATAATAGATATAACAGAAGAAGATCGGGAAGGAGGGATCCTATGCTGAATGAAATAAAAACGCTGCTTCTGCAAAACGGCATTGCGCTTTCCGCGCCCATTGCCCTTGCGGATTGTCTGATTCCCCGTCCCTATCTGCTGGACCGTGTGGGCATCGGCTGCGACGGCACCGCCGTGCTCTTTGCCATTCCCTATCATACCCCTGCCTGCGAAGTCCCCGAACGGAATTGCTCGCGCTATGCGGTAGGTCGGGACTATCATCTGTTCGTCGAGCAATTATCCGAGCGGATCCTTCCCGTTTTACGGAAAAAATATCCTTCTTTGCGCTTCGCTATGTTCTCCGACCACTCGCCTATTGACGAGAGGAACGCGGCGGCGCGGGCAGGGCTCGGCGTTCTCGGAAGAAACGGACTTCTGATCACCGAAGCATACGGCTCGTACGTTTTCCTCGCAGAGCTGATCACAAGCGCCCCTCCCCCTTTGGCACTTTCCGTTCCCGACACACCTCCGCTTTGTGAGGACTGCGGCGCGTGCCGTTCTGCGTGTCCTATGCTGCGCGGAGAAACCGCCGAATGCCTGTCCGCCCTGACACAGAGGAAGGGCGAGCTTTCCGCCGGAGAACGAAAGCAGCTCGCCGACCTCGGCTCGGTCTGGGGCTGCGACCGCTGTCAGGAGGTCTGTCCCCACACAAAACGAGCAATACGAAACGGAACGGTAACCTCACCCATTCCCTTTTTCCACGAAAACCCCATTCCCGCTCTTACATACCGGCGGATCCAAGACATGACCGACGAGAGCTTCTCCGAGCGCGCCTATGCCTGGCGCGGACGTCACGTCATCCTCCGCAATCTATCGGTAACGGAGCAAAGCAATGAGAGCGCTACGCCGAAGAAAGCCAACGAGGAGATATGAGGACGACCTCATTTTCCGAAGAACCTTCAGCCATTTGTCCGAGCGACAAAGCTACTTTTCCTTCTCCGTCGGACTTTTCAAGAGCTCACGCCTGTTCCGGCTGTGGGAAAAATACGTCAGATTTTTTCGCCGATTTCGCTTTGTTACCACGGCGGTCCGACTGCTTCCGTGGATCCTTCTTCTGATCAGCACGAACACCTTACTGTACGCGGCGGTAGCCCTTGCCGTCTTCCTGATCCCCGTTTTCGTGATCGCGGTCTTTTCCCTCGCCGCGTCGGCGCCTCTCCGCTACAGAGAGGTCAACGCGCGTATGGCAGAGCGCCTTTTCGGGAAAAAGATCTACGTTGTGTTTCCCCAGCGCCGTGAATTTGCACGCGGCGCCTTCTGGCTGGCAAACGTCCTTGATCTCGCCTTGCGTCGCGATGCGTGCGTCATTGTGGTTTCCCCCTATTTTCTTTCCGCAAAGGGCCCCGGAGGAAAGCGCTTTTATTTCAACCTGCGTGCCGAGAAAAGCAACGTCTATCTCGTCCGCAGACATTACTTTTTTTCCTTGAGACAACACGTCCTCCTCCCCCTGATCAAGCAACTGATTTTCATATACTGATAAAGGAGATACTATGATTCGTTTTGTTTTTGGTCTTCCCGGAACAGGCAAGACCGCCTGGATCACCGAAAAAATCAAAGAAGACGCTGAGAATGGCAAGCAGTCCCTTCTCATCGTCCCCGAGCAGCAAACTGTCGAGGCGGAGCGCACTATGCTCTCCCTTCTTCCCGCCTCCGCTCAGCTGACCTTTGAGGTGTTGAACTTTACCCGTCTTGCCAACAAGCTGTTCCGCGTGTTCGGCGGGCTCTCCTATCACTATATCACGCCCGGAATCAAGCATCTTCTTATGTGGCAGACCCTTCGCGAGCTTACGGGAATGCTGACCGAATACGGCGCGCGCGCCTCAACCGACACGGCGCTCCCCGCCATGATGCTCTCGCAAATACACGAATTCAAGGCATACAACGTAAGCCCCGTAGCGCTCTCAAACGCCGTGAACAAGCTTCCCGACGGTAGTGCCCTGCGCGCAAAGCTGGATGATCTTTCCTTGATCTATGCCGCCTACGAGGGCATGGTCAGCAACGCCTTCGACGACAACGCCGACGACCTTGGAAAGCTTGCCGATCTTCTCGAAAAGCACCGCTATTTTAACGGATACAATATTTACATAGACTCCTTTACCAGCTTTACGGCGCAGGAATACCGTATCCTTTGCAGACTGTTTGCCCAGGCTGACAACGTAACCGTAACGCTTGGCATTGATTCCCCCCATTCCGACGCCATCGCCCTCTCCAGCATCAAGGAAACCGCAAAGCGTTTGATGAACGAGGCGGGCAAGGACACGGAGCTTATCCTGCTGGATACCTTCCACCGCTTTTCTTCGCCCGAGCTTTGCCGTATCGGACAAGCCCTTTGGCAATTTGAGACAACGGCAAAAACGCTTCCCGAAATTCCCGAGTCGGAGCAAGGTGCGGTTTCGATCCTTCGGTGCGCGACGCCGTATGAGGAAGCGGAAGCCGCCGCCAACACGGTCCTTTCTCTTCTCCGCCAAGGCTATCGGCGCCGCGAGATCGCCGTCATCGCACGCAACGCAGATACCTATCGCGGTATTATTGACTCTGCCTTCGAAAAAGCGGAGATCCCCTTCTTCTTCTCGGAAAAGACCGACCTTCCCACAAAGCCTCTGGTCGCCATGCTCCTTGCGGCAATCAATATCAAGGTGCGAAATTGGAGAATGAACGACGTAATGGCGTACGTAAAAACGGGAATTCCTTATATTTCGCCCAGAGAAGCAGACGTTTTCGAAAATTACGTCAGCATCTGGAACATAAACGGCGCGAAATTTTTTGAGGACCTTTGGGTCATGAATCCCGAGGGCTATACCGCCCCTATGTCCGAGCGCGGTAAAGAAATGCTGGAAACGGCAAATCGAGTAAAAAATGAAGTGACCGCCCCCCTGCTGGAGCTGTTTTTGCATCTGGGTGCCGCCGAAACGGTACGCGAGCTTTGCGAAGCACTCCGCCGATTCCTTGAAGCTATGAACGTCGCCGAGCGCATGAAGGAATTTTCCCTTCGCGCTATGCAGAGAGGCGATAAGAAAGAGGCTGCGGAAACCGCCGCTACCTTCCGTTCCGTAATCGACGTTCTCGCCAAAATCTCCTCCACCGTCGGCGACGAGAAAATGTCCCTTGAGGAATTTGCGACCGCCCTCCGTCTGGTACTGAACAACACCGAGATCGGCTCCATTCCCACCGCCGCCGACGAGGTGGTGATCGGCTCTGCCTCCATGCTTCGCGCAGGCGGCATCCGTTGCGCCATCCTTCTTGGCGTATGCGACGGAGAATTTCCTGCCCGCACCTCGGATCGCGGCTTCTTCTCCGACAACGACCGAAAGGCACTCTCCGATCTTGGCATCTCCCTGTCCGGCGACAAGAGGGACAGTGCCACGGAGGAGCTCCTCTACTGCTATCGGGCTATGACCCTGCCCTCGGAAAAGATGGTCGTGATGTATCACGATACCGATGCCTCGGGAAAGGCTTGCTACCCCTCCCTTGCTGTTCGGCGAATCTGTGAGCTTCTTCCCCACGTGGCGGTAGAGGAATACGGCAACACGAACGCCGCCCATCGGCTGATGTGTCCCGAGCTTGCCTTTGAAGCGCTTCCCTCCTTGAGGAACACCGATCTGTATGAGTCTCTCATCGCCGTTCTTTCCGAAAATCCGCGCTACGCGACTCTGCTGGAGCGAAGCCGTCTTCCCGTAAGCAACCGCTCCTGCTCCGTAACAAAGGACACCGCAAAGCAGATCTTTGGGGACAACATAAGTCTTACGCAGTCCCGTATCGATAAATACGTATCCTGCCAGTTTTCCTATTATTGCAATTATGTCCTGAAGCTGATGGAGAACGGACAGGCAGGCTTCCGTTTTTCCGACTCCGGCTCCTTGATCCACCGCATTCTTGAGGTGTTTATGAAGGCGGTGACCGATGAAAACGGTCTTCGCGCCGACGTTACCTTTGAGGAGATCCGCACGCTGGTCATTCGGGAGACCGAGCGATATATTGCCGAGATCAACCACGGCAAGACCGCCCTCGGCGCCCGTCTTGCGCATCTTTTCGCCCGCCTTTCCCGACTTGCCGTCGCCATCGCGCTGGATCTTTACCGCGAATTCAAGGACAGCGACTTCGTCCCTGCCCTCTTTGAGGAGAGGATCGGTCGGGGCGGCATCGAGCCTCCCACCATTGAGCTGGAAGACGGTAGCCGCGTCTGCCTCTACGGCGTCGTGGACCGAATTGACGTATTCCGCACCGACGATCGCGTTTACGTCAAGGTCGTCGATTACAAAACGGGAAGCAAGCAGTTCTCTCTCAAGGACATCAAAAAGGGACTGAATACTCAGTTGCTTTTGTATCTGTTTGCCGTTTGCGGCAATACCTCCCCCACGCTTCGGGAAAAGCTGAAGGTCGCGCCCGACGCGACCCTCGCCCCCGCGGGTGCGCTGTATATGTCCACCGCCTTTTCCACCCTGAAGCTGGATCGCAAAACGGAAGCGCAGGACGTCCTCCGTCTTGCGGGCGCCGAGATGAAGCGCTCGGGAATCCTTTTGGATCGCGACGAGGTGCTTGACGCCGTCAGCAGAAGCCACGACAAAAAGCTTTTGGCTGGCATTACCGTCAAGGACGACGGGGTCTCGGGAAACGCGCTGATCACCGAGCAGGGACTGACAAGTCTTGAGGAGGAGCTCCACGAGACCATCCGAAATATTGCCCTGGAAATGAAATCGGGAAGCGCCCTTACCTGCGATCCCTCTCTTGAGGACGCGCCCTGCACCTACTGTAAAATGCGAATGATCTGCCGCGCGGATGCGACGAACGGATCCGTACAAGAGTTTTAAGAGAAAGGAGAAGTGACTATGGCAAATACACATACCTGGACAGACGCCCAGCTCTCCGCGATCAACACGCGAGGCAAGACGCTTCTTGTCAGTGCCGCCGCCGGCTCCGGTAAGACCGCGACGCTGACCGAGCGCATTATCCAAAGCCTTACCCGCGAAAACGATCCCGCCGATCTTTCCCGTCTTCTGGTGGTCACCTTTACGAGAGCTGCCGCCTCCGATCTCAAAACCAAGATCTCCAAGGCGCTGGCAAACGCGCTGGCAAAGGATCCCACCAACCGTCATCTCGCCTCTCAGATCATGCTTCTGGGAAGCGCCACCATCTGTACCATTGACTCCTTTTACTACGATATTCTGAAGGGCAATTTCCAAAAGCTGGGGCTTCCCGGAAATCTCCGCATTGCGGAAACGTCGGAAATGGCGCTCCTTTACCGTTCGGTTATGGAGGATACCATAGACGAATTCTATACCGCCGATCCCGCGTTTGAGGATTTTGTCGACCACTTTGCCGATATCCGAAGCACCGATCGCGTGGCGGATATTTTCATCTCCATCTATGAAACCCTTCTATCCTTCCGCGACGGCGTGAATATGCTCACCGCCTGCGAAAGACAGCTCCGCGACTCCGTTGCCCGCGATTTCTTTGAAACGCCTTACGGAAAAGCGGCACAGGAGGAGATCTGCGCCACCCTTTCATATATTCGGAATACGATGCAAACGGCGGAGGACTATTTTGAAAACGATCCCCTGCTCTCCGAAAAATATCTCCCCTCCTTCCGTCACGACCGCGTCACCGCGGAAACGGCGCTTCAGCTGGTAAAGGAAAACCGCTACGCCGAGGCAAGAGAATACCTCCTCGCTTACAAGGCGGTAGCTCTGAAAAAGGTGAGCGACTGCGACGAGTATACCGTTCGCCTCAAGGATCTGCGAACCGACGCCCACAAGCTGCTTCGTACCATGAAGGCTGAATTTTTCGACTATACGCCCGAGGAGATCGCCTCTCATATGGAGGCAACGGCGGACGTTTGTCACGTAGCACACCGCTTTCTTTCCGCCTTCGACCAAAGGCTGGCGCGGGAAAAGCTCCAGCGTGGCATTTGCGTGTTCTCGGACATTCGCCGCTTCGTAATGGAGCTGATCATCGACAAGGACGGCAACGCAACCCCCTTGGCGCTGGATCTTCGCGAGCGCTTTGACGAGATCTACATCGACGAGTATCAGGACACCGACGAGGTGCAGGATCTCATCTTCAGCACCATCGCCAAGCCTACCAACCGCTTTATGGTCGGCGACATCAAGCAAAGCATCTACAGCTTCCGCGGCGCGGAGCCCACGATCTTTGCCTCCTACAAGCGAAAAATGCCCCTTCTCGGAACGGAAGACGCCGATGCCTGCTCCATCTTTATGTCGAACAATTTCCGTTGTGACGAAAGCATTATCCGCTTCTCCAACCTGGTTTCCTCCTATCTTTTCAAAAATTGCGGGGAAAGCATTGAATATTCCAAGAAGGACGATCTGATCTTTTCCAAGGCGATCCCCCATGAAGGCTATCGATCCCCCAAGGTTGTGGTTGCGGTAGCACAGCCGCCGCAAGAGGAGGAAGAGAAAAACGAGGTTGCCGCCGGGAAAGACGATGAAGCACGCTACATCGTAAATGAGATCAAAAGGCTTCTCACCATGACAAAGGCGGATGGCTCCCCTATCCGCCCTGCTGATATTGCTATCCTTATGAGAAGCAAGCGCCCTATGGCGGATCTTATGGATACCCTTCTTCGCGAGGGAATTCCCGCCTGCAGCTCCGAGGAAAGAAACTTCTTTGAAAATCCGGACGTTCTGCTTCTTCTTTCCCTGCTTTCCACCATCGACAACCCCCAGCGCGACATTCCTCTGACGGGCGCACTCTGCTCTCCCTTCTACGGCTTCACCCTAGACGATCTTGTCACGCTCCGTCACGGCACGGAGGATACGGTATCCCTCTTTGACGCACTCACGGCATACGCCGAGAACAAGGACGGGCTTGCCGCAAAATGCTGTGCCTTTCTCGACTCCCTTTCCTATTGGAGGGAACGGGCGCGCGCCCTTCCCGTAGACCGTCTTCTTCGGGAGCTGTACCGTGATTTTGCCGTCCTTGCGATGCAGGACGCCCGCGAGAGCAATCTGCTTCGTCTGTATGAATATGCACGGGGCTTTGAATCGGGTGGATTCCGCGGTCTTTACGGATTTATCCGCTATATCAACCAGGTGATCGAAGCAGGCACCAAGATCACAAATGAAGACGGCGAATCCAATCTTGACGCCGTTCGTCTGATCTCCATCCACCACTCCAAGGGATTGGAATTCCCCGTCTGCTTCCTTTATGGCGCGGGAAGAAAATTCAACACCTCCTTCAAGAAGGAGAAGATCCAGTTTGCCCCCACGGTCGGCATCGGCTTCACCCTGCACGACGAATCGGGGCTTGGCTGTTACGACACCACCATCCGCCGCGCCATCATCAATCAAAAGAGCCGTCTGGAGCGCGAGGAGGAAATGCGGATCCTGTACGTTGCTATGACCAGAGCCAGAGAACGCCTTTACGTAACCGCAAGGGTCAAGGATCTTGATCAGCAGCGAAACAAGGCAAAAAACATTGCCGAGCTTGGCAAGGCCTTCGGCATTATTACCGCAACCTCGTATCTCGACTGGATTCTTGCCGCCATAGAGGACAGCGGTGGCGAAGGCGCGCTCTCTCAGTATCTTTCTCTGCACCTGATCGAAAACGGTAGCAACGAAACCGACTCGGATTTCCAAGAGGATCAAGCCGAGTCGGATACAGCTATTCGTGTCGGCAAGGTCGATCCTCTCCTTGTAAAAGAGCTGAAGGAACGCTTCTCCTTCGTCTATCCCTACGAGCACGTGTCCGACCTGCCCGCAAAGCTTTCGGTGTCCTCTCTCTACCCTGCTGTGTTGGACGAAAGCGGCGACGACGCCTATTCGGATCCGTCCGATATGGAGGAGCTGCTTGACACGGCGTTCTCCCTGCCCGAACGGTTCTCGACGGAAAGAAAGGCAAGTGCCGCTGACCGAGGAACGGCAACTCACACCTTCCTTCAGTTCTGCGATTTTGACCGCGTTCGGGAGGCAGGTGTAAAAGAGGAGCTGGCACGGCTCTCCGAGGCGCGGTTTATTGCCCCGGAAACTGCCGATCTCGTCAACGTCAAGCAGCTTGAGGGCTTTTTCCAAAGCAAGCTTTTTGCACGGCTTCAAGCCGCAAAGCGGGTGTACCGTGAGCAACGCTTCAATCTCTTCCTTCCCGCATCGGATTTTACCGAGCAGGAGGAAAAGGCAGAGCTACTGAAGGGCGAAACGATTGCCGTACAGGGTGTCATTGACCTCTTCTTCGAGGAGACTGACGGCTCCGTAGTCCTTTGCGATTACAAAACCGACTATCTCACCCGTGAGGAGCTCGATGAGCCGATCCTCGCCGCCAAAAAGCTGAAGGAGCGACACGCCCAGCAGTTGACCTATTACGCCAAGGCGATCGAGGCGATGCTGGGACAACCGCCCCGTGAGGTTCTCATCTATTCCCTGCCTCTCGGCGATACGGTAACCATCGAATTCTAAAATAAAAAAGGATACTGCTATGCAGTATCCTTTTTGCTTTCTTAAAAGTCGCGTCTGCCCTCCAAGGCACGCAACAGCGTGACCTCATCGGCATATTCAAGATCGGCACCGACGGGAACGCCGTATGCCAAACGCGTCGCCTTAACGCCAAGCGGCTTGATCAGACGCGATATGTACATTGCCGTCGCCTCCCCCTCTACGGTGGGATTGGTTGCCACGATGATCTCCTTTACGTTTTCATCCAGCCGCGCCAACAGCTCGGTAAGCTTCAGCTTATCCGGCGTAATACCGTTGACGGGAGAGATCACGCCGTGAAGCACGTGGTACATTCCGCGATATTCTCTTACCTTTTCGATGGACATAACCGCCTTGGCATCCTCGACTACGCAGATCACCGATCGATCGCGGTCAAGATCGTTACAGACAGAGCAAAGCTCACGGTCGGTAAGATTCTGACACACGGGACAAAGGTGAATGCTTCGCTTTGCCTCGAGGATCGCGTTGGCAAACGCCTCCGCTTCCTCGTCGGAAAAATCCAGCACCGAATACGCCATACGGAAGGCGCTCTTTCGACCGATACCCGAAAGTCTGCCGAATTGCTCGGCAAGATGGGTGAGGGATTCGATCTCCGCCATATCAGAACAGACCGGGCATACCGAGGCTGCCCGTCAGCTTCTGCATCTCCGCCTCGTTGGTAGATTCAACGCGCTTGATGCCCTCGTTAACAGCAGCAACGATGATGTCCTCAAGGGTCTCCACATCATCGGGATCCACGATCTCGGGCTTGATGCTGATCGAAAGGATCTCGCGCTTTCCGGAGATCTTAAGCTCGACCATTCCGCCACCGGCGCTTACGTCATATTCTCTGGCATCCAGATCTGCCTGAAGTGCCGCCATATCCTCTTGCATTTTTTGTGCCTGCTTCAGCATATTCTGCATATTCTGAGGGCCACCGCCCATTCCCTGAGGCAATCTTGCTTTCATTGTTCTATTCCTTTCTTATGTTGCGTTCTTGATAATTTGGTCCAAAAGCAAATCTCCGTCGTCCTCGGGAAGTGCTTCCTTGACCTCCTCTATGGTAAGCGCCGATTCGCTGATCTCGCGCTTCAGACAAACCGAAAGTGCCGCACGGACCTGCTCACGAATGCCGCGCTCCTTGATCATCATCATCGTGAAGAAATCGGAAACCAGCACCTTTATATTGCCGTCCGCGTCAACGTACGCCTTGGTTTGCTTAAGGTACGAGGCGTTTGACGGTGTGGTCTTCGCGATACGCTCGATCACCTCGGTCCAGACGGACAGATACTTCAAAACCTTATCGGGAGAGCCCTCGGCGGGCTTTTTTTCTTCGGGAATCGGTTGCTTTTCAGTCGACTCCGCCGCCGCTTTCACCGCAGGTGTCTTTTCTTTTTTCACCTTGGGTGCCTCTGCCATCGGAAGTCCGAGGGCGATGGAATCCTCAAGCTTGGAGATTCTGGACAGAAGATTTTCATTGGTCGCGACCAATGTTTCGTCGCACATCTTGATCAGCGTCAGCTCCGCAACGGTACGCTTGACAGCATTGACCTTTTGAATGGCAAACAACGCGCCCTCAAGAAGCTTACAATGCGCTAAAATGGTTTCCCGTGAAAACCGCGCCGCGGTTCTCTCAAGCTGTTTCTGCTCGTTATCGGTAAGATCGAGATATTTTGCGGCGTTGGACGAGGTCTTCATTACCAGCATATCCCGATAGAAGGACATAAGATTCTGCCAGAAAACGCTGATGTCCTTGGAGGAACGCACCACCTTGTCGATCTCACGGAAGATCACCTCGTAATCCTTATCCGCTATGGCGTTCACCAAAGCCTCCAAGGAGGCTCGACTGCTGATACCGACGATCTCATTGACCGCATCCTCATTGATCCTGCGGTCACGGCAGCCGCCCGAGCAAAGGTCGAGAAGGCTGATCGCGTCGCGCATACCGCCCTGAGCCAGCTTCGCCAGAAGCTGAAGCGCGCTTCGGTCAATATCAATGCCCTCGGCTTCCGCGATCTTCTCCAGCCGCGCCGTGAGAACGTCTACCGCGATACGGCGGAATTCAAAGCGCTGACAGCGGGAAATGATGGTTGCGGGAAGCTCGTGAAGCTCTGTCGTCGCCAAAATAAACACGACGTATGACGGCGGCTCCTCAAGGGTCTTAAGAAGCGCGTTGAACGCGCTGTCCGTCAGCATATGCACCTCGTCTACGATGTAGACGCGATATTTCAGGTGGGTCGGCGGATAGACCACCTCGTCACGAAGGTCGCGAATGTTCTCCACGCGGTTGTTGGAGGCGGCGTCCATCTCAAGAACGTCAGTGGCGCTTCCGTCGTCAATAGAGCGACAGGCGGCACATTCTCCACAAGGATTGCCGTTCTTGGGATTCTCACAGTTGATCACCTTGGCAAGGATCTTCGCGCAAGTGGTTTTACCCGTACCGCGGGATCCGCAGAACAGATACGCGTGATTAAAGCTTCCCTCCGAAGCCTCATACTTCAATATGGAAGTAATATGCTCCTGACCGCAGACGTCATCAAACGTCTGGGGACGCCATTTTCGATATAAAGCCTTATGCACGCTCCTCACCTCCCGTCAATAAAAACAAGCTGCAAAGTAAGACCATACACCCTAAGATCGAACGTCACACCCACGCGACATACGCACCCGTTGCTCGGGACAGGCTACCTCGCGGCACATCAGGTACACTGCTTAATGCTGCTTGGTTCCC
>JBGVFO010000043.1:0-20727 GCA_045121195.1 Eubacteriales bacterium | reverse complement strand
CGTCAAGGGTCAGCGGATCATATTCCGAATGTCCCATGACAAAGAACTGCCGTCCGCCGATCCGCGTTACGATATGAACGCCCGCCTCCTCGGAGGACGCCAATATGCGAAGCTCGGGGATCGCCTCAATATCCTCACGGTTCACGTAGGTATAACGGGAATGAGGTACGTTGAACACGCTGTCGAAGCCGCGAAGCAACATGGACTTGGGGTAATCCGCCTTATGGGGATATACGCCAAAAAGCTTCTTATCCATCACGTGCTTCTTGATGCCGTAATGGTGGTAAAGTCCCGCCTGGGCGCCCCAGCAGATGTGCATGGTGCTGTGGACGTGGGTAAGGCTCCAATCCATGATTTCGCAAAGCTCCTCCCAGTAATCAACCTCCTCAAACGCCATCATCTCCACGGGCGCACCCGTAATGATCATGCCGTCGTAGTACTCGTCCTTGACATCGTCAAAGGTCTTGTAGAAGGCAAGCAGATGCTCCTGCGTGGTGTTGGTGGCCTGATGGGATTTCGTACGGATCAGCGTCAGCTCGATCTGAAGCGGCGTATTTCCGAGGATCCTCGAGATCTGGGTCTCGGTTTCGATCTTCTTGGGCATCAGGTTGAGAAGCAGAATGCGAAGCGGACGAATATCCTGCGTAATGGCGCGGGTCTCGGTCATCGCAAAAATATTTTCGTCAGCCAGGATCTGCACCGCGGGAAGATCGTTCGGTATCTTGATCGGCATTTGGATTCTCCTTATACTTATACTTTTGCAAGCGCCTGCTCAATGTCGGCGATCAGATCCTCCGCGTCCTCAAGACCGATGGAGAAACGAACGAGATCGGGACCTACGCCTGCGGCAATCAGCTCGGCGTCGCTGAGCTGACGGTGGGTAGTGGTTGCAGGATGCAAGCAGCAGGAACGCGCGTCGGCAACGTGAGTCTCAATGGCGATCAACTGAAGATGCTCCATGAACGCCGCGGCAACCTCGCGTCCGCCCTTGACACCGAAGCTGACGACACCGCAGGTGCCGTTCGGCATATATTTCTGTGCGAGGGCATAGTCCTTGCTGGACTCAAGGCCAGGGTAATTGACCCAAGCGATCTTTTCGTGATTTTCCAGATACTTGGCTACGGCAAGACCGTTCTCGCAATGGCGCTTCATTCTCACGTGAAGGCTCTCAAGACCCAAGTTGAGAAGATACGCGCTCATAGGTGCCGCCGTCACGCCGAGGTCGCGCATCAGCTGGGCGGTCGCCTTGGTAATATAGGCGCCCTCAAGACCGAAACGCTCGGTATAGGTCACGCCGTGATAGCTTTCGTCAGGGGTGCAAAGTCCGGGGTACTTATCGGGATATTTCGTCCAATCGAACTTACCGGAGTCCACGATGGCACCGCCGACGGCACTGCCGTGACCGTCCATATATTTGGTGGTAGCGTGAGTCACAATGTCTGCGCCCCATTCGAAAGGATTACAGTTGACGGGCGTGGGGAAGGTATTGTCCACGATCAGCGGAACGCCGTGAGCATGGGCAACCTTGGCAAACTTCTCGATGTCAAGCACGGTAAGCGCGGGGTTGGCAATGGTTTCGCCAAACACCAGCTTGGTCTCGGGACGGAACGCCGCGTCCAGCTCCTCTTCGCTGGCATCGGGAGACACGAAGGTCACGTCAATGCCCATACGCTTGAGGGTCACGGAGAACAGATTGTACGTTCCTCCGTAGATTGCCGAGGACGATACGATATGATCGCCACAGCTACAAATATTGAAAACGGCAAGGAAGCTTGCCGCCATGCCCGAGGAGGTCAGCATAGCTGCCGTTCCGCCCTCCAGCTCGCAGATCTTGGCGGCAACCGTGTCCACCGTGGGATTCTGCAATCTGGAGTAGAAATAGCCGCTTGCCTCGAGATCAAACAGCTTGCCCATTGCCTCGCCCGTATCGTACTTGAAGGTGGTGCTCTGAATGATCGGCACCTGTCTGGGCTCACCGTTTCCGGGACGATAGCCGCCCTGCACGCATCTTGTTCCTATTTTTTTATTTTTCATTGGTATGACCTACCTTTTTAGGATTCTACTTTCATTATAGCTTTTTTTGAAGTGTTGTCAAGTCTTTTCGCCTCAAAGGGTCGACGCCATGACCGCCTTGATGGTGTGCATGCGGTTCTCTGCCTCGTCAAAAACGATGGACTGCTCGCTCTCGAACACCTCGTCGGTCACCTCCATACAGGTGATGCCGAACTTCTCGTGAATTTCCTTGCCGATCTTGGTTTTCAGATCGTGGAAGGCGGGCAGACAGTGCATAAAGCGGCACTGGGGTCCCGCAATATTCATCAGCTCGGTGGTCACGCGGTACGGCGTCAGCTCGCGGATACGGGATTCCCACACCTCGTCAGGCTCGCCCATAGATACCCAAACGTCGGTATAAATGACGTCGGCGTTCTTGACTGCCTCACGGGGATCCTCAATAAACGCAAGAGTCGCGCCGGTTTCAGCCGCAATCGCCTGACATTCCGCGACAAGCTCCGCCGAGGGGAAATACGCCTTGGGCGCGCACGCCACGAAGTGCATACCCATCTAGGCGCAACCGACCATCAAAGAGTTACCCATATTGTAACGGGCGTCGCCCATATAGACGAGCTTCTTACCCGCAAGGGTACCAAAATGCTCCTTGACGGTTAAGAAGTCCGCGAGGATCTGGGTGGGGTGGAACTCGTTGGTAAGACCGTTCCAGACGGGAACGCCTGCATACGCCGCAAGCTCCTCCACGATCTCCTGTCCGAAGCCGCGGTATTCGATGCCGTCAAACATTCTGCCAAGCACACGGGCGGTATCGGCGATGCTCTCCTTCTTGCCGATCTGGGACCCCGAGGGATCCAGATACACGGGATGCATTCCAAGATCCGCCGCCGCCACCTCAAAGGCACAACGGGTACGGGTGCTGGTCTTTTCAAACACAAGGGCGATGCTCTTCCCCTCACAGAGTCTGTGAGGAACGCCCGCCTTTTTCTTTGCCTTGAGATCTGCCGCAAGCTCCAGCAGCTCGCCGATCTCGGCGGGGGTATAGTCAAGAAGCTTCAAAAAGCTTCTGCCTTTCATATTGGTCATAGTTTTCTCCTTCTTAAAGCACCTTGGACAAGAAGGCTTTGAGTCTCTCGCATTGCGGATTCTCAAATATCTCCGCGGAGGTTCCTTGCTCTGCAATCATACCATCGTCAATAAATATCACTCGGTTTGCAACCTCACGAGCAAAGCCCATCTCATGCGTTACGATAACCATCGTCATTCCGGAATCGGCAAGACTTTTAATAAGATCAAGAACCTCCGTTACCATCTCCGGATCAAGCGCCGAGGTGGGTTCATCAAACAAAATCACGTCGGGATTCATTGCGAGTGCTCTGGCAATCGCAACTCTCTGCTTTTGACCGCCAGACAGCGTTGAGGGATAAACATCGGCCTTATCCTCAAGTCCTATACGGCGAAGAAGATCCAGTGCGTGCTCTCTTGCCTCGGCAATAACGTCTTCCTTGGTTTTTTGATTCTCTTTATTTTTCCTCTTGCTGCGACGGAGTTCGCGCAACCCAACGTATACGGGAGCAAGCATTATGTTCTCTATTACGGTTTTGTTATTAAAAAGGTTGAACTGCTGGAAAACCATACCGATATGTTCCCTATGCTTATTGATATCAACCTTCATATCGGCAATGTCATCCCCTCTGAAGAAAATCGATCCGCCGGTTGGATCCTCCATACAGTTAATACAACGGAGCAACGTTGACTTTCCGCATCCGGAGGGACCCAGAAGGACGATCTTCTCGCCGTTCTGGATATCCAGATCGATACCTTTTAATACATCAAGTCCGCCAAAGGACTTTTTGAGCCCTCTTATAGAAAGAATGACTGATTTTTCATTGGATTTTTCACTCATTTTTCTTCAATCTCCTTCCATATTACCGTTCGCTCTTCTTCAGCTTCTTTTCGAGAGCTCTTACACCCCACGAAATCAAAAGCACCAACACAAGATAGGTAAGCGCAAGCATAAGATACGGCACTACGTAATTATACGTCGGGTCACCTAACTGCTTGAAAGACTTGTAAAGGTCGGTAACAGCAACGAAGCTTACTACCGAGGTCTCTTTTATCAAAACGATAAATTCATTACCGAGGGTAGGAAGTATATTTTTTATTGCCTGAGGAACGACAATCTTCATCATGGCTACCGAATAAGGGAGCCCTACCGCCCGCGCCGCCTCAAGCTGACCTGCGTCGACCGAATTGATTCCGCCTCGCATAATCTCACTGACGTAAGCACCACTATTCAATCCAAATACAACAATAGCCACCGGAACACCCGAGTTTACACTTATACCTAATGCAGGCAAAAGAACCCAATATCCAATAAGAAGTTGGACAACTATGGGCGTTCCGCGGAAGAGTTCAAGATAGCAAACGCATATTTTATCTAAAATTCGAGGCAGCCGCTTATACTTAGGCATCACTCGCACTATTCCGATAAGAGTTCCGATTACGATACCTATAAGCAACCCAAAGACCGCTATTTCAACCGTTTTGATTAAACCGTCAAGAACCGACTCATAGCCCTTGTTGGTGATAAACTGCTTTATAAATTCTTTCATACTATAAACCTAAGTAAAGGCTTAGCATAGAAACTAAGCCTTTACTTTACCTTCTTATTTTTTAGCTTATTCGGCATCTGCCTCTGCGGGATAGCAGATAACGGTGAGAAGGTCAACAACAGTTCCCGCGGAATCAAAGGACGCGTCGTCTGCCTTGCAAACTACAACGATGGACTCGGTATAGTAAGGAGTTGAGAAATTAATAACCTCCTCACGCTCTGCAGTAATGGTAATACCGGACATAGCAATGTCAACACCGTTCTTGCCTACTGCACCTACGACCATATTGAACTGCATATCGTCAATAACGAGCTCAAGTCCCAGCTCATCTGCGATAAGCTTTGCAATCTCCATATCGATACCGTAGTACTTGTTACCTTCTTTGTACTCCCAAGGAGCAAACTCTGCGTTGGTCGCAACCACGAGCTGCTGTGCAGCCTTTGCATTATCCTTAGCCGCCGACTCAATACCTACATAGGAAGCCTCGTCGCCGTTCATATACTTAGCTTTGATTGCCTCAATCTCAACAGCCTTATCTGCGAGGATCGTGTCGATTTGAGTCTTGAGCTCTGCCTGTGCGGGATCGATACCGATTCCGTAGAACTCGCTGGAAAGTGCAATGTTGATAATCTTAAGACCGTCAATTTCATTACAAAGAGCATTTGCAGTCGTTTTGTCAACAAATACGTAGTCTGCGTTGCCATTCTTCATTCCCTGTGCCGCAAGTGCAAAGGTGTCAAAGGATACGACTTCAACGCCCTTGAGAACCTTCGCATAAGCTTCGCTCGTCGTTCCGCTCTGGATAGCAATCTTGGTATCGTTGGTGGCGCCGCAGGCGGTGAACACAAAGAGGATCATAAGTGCGCAAAGCACAAGTGCAATTATCTTTTTCATGGTTTTAGTTTCCTTTCTTCTCTTTCAAAAAAGTGTTAAAATTTTGGAGTTGTATTTCAACCGATTCGTAACCCGTAGCGCCTTCGGAAATTCTCTTTGACACGCAGGTCTTGAGGGAGATCTCTTCGTAAAGATCGTCCGAGAACAAATCGGAGTATTGTTTGTATTCGTCAAGAGGCATATCCTCAAGAACGATACCGCGGGCAATACAGTCGGACACGATGGAGCCAACCGTTTTATACGCCGTGCGGAACGGCATTCCTCGCTTGGTCAGGTAATCCGCAAGGTCGGTGGCGTTGATGAAGCCTCGCTGTGCCGCAAGGTACATATTCTCGCTCTTGACCTTCATGGTGCGGATCATAGGAGCAAAGATCTCAAGGCATCGGGCTACCGTTTCGGTGGCATCGAAGAGGGATTCCTTGTCCTCCTGCATATCCTTGTTGTACGCCAGGGGAAGTCCCTTGAGCATGGTCAAGGTTCCCATAAGATCGCCGTAGACTCTGCCGCATTTTCCTCGGACAAGCTCTGCCATGTCCGAGTTTTTCTTCTGCGGCATAATGGACGAACCCGTGGTGTACGCGTCGTCAAGCTCCACGTAGGAGAACTCCCAGCTCGACCAGAGGATGACCTCCTCCGAGAATCTCGAAAGGTGCATCATAATGACCGAGAAGGCGGAGAGCAGCTCCACGCAGAAATCTCTGTCAGACACCGCGTCAATGCTGTTCGTGGCGTATCCCGAGAAGCCCAGCGCCGCCGCCGTCATGCTTCGCGAGATCGGATAGGTGGTTCCCGCCAAGGCGCACGCGCCGAGGGGAGAAAGGTTCATTCGCTTCTTTGCGTCAACGATACGGGAAAGATCCCGTCGGAACATTTCCGCGTAGGCAAGCAGGTGGTGAGCAAATACGATGGGCTGCGCTCTCTGCAAATGCGTGTAGCCCGGCATAATATCGTATTTGTGCTCATCCGCAACCGTCACGATCGCGTCTATGAGATCGATGAGAAGTGATTCAATCTCCTCGCACTTCCCTCTCATATAGAGACGTATATCCACCGCCACCTGGTCGTTTCGGCTCCGTGCCGTGTGAAGCTTTTTGCCAAGGTCTCCGATCCGCTCGGTCAGGACCGATTCCACGAACATATGGATATCCTCGGCGTTCATATTGATAGCGAGTTTTCCGCTTTCAATATCTTTGGCAATTTGTTCAAGGGCAGCGATGATGGCGTCTGCCTCTGCCGCGGTGAGAATCCCCACCTCGGAGAGCATCGCCGCGTGCGCGCAGGAGCCTTTGATGTCCTCCTTGTACATACGGGAATCGATATGTATGGAGGAGTTGAAATCATCGGCAAGGACGCTGGTCTGCCCGGCGGTTCTGCCCACCCACATTTTTTCCATAAAAGATACCTTATTTGTTGTTATTCTTGGCGTCTACCATCGCCTGCACCTTGATGGGCAGACCGTAGAGGTTGATGAAGCCTGCGGAATCCTTCTGGTCGTAATCCGACTCACCGAAGGTTGCGATCTCCTCGCTGTAAAGCGAATAGTCACTCCAAACGCCCGCGTTGATCATATTTCCCTTATAGAGCTTCAGGCGAACCTTACCGGTCACCTTCTCCTGGGTCTTATCCACGAAGGCGGCAAGTGCCTCGCGAAGGGGGGTGAACCACTGTCCGTTATAAACAAGCTCCGCGTAGGTGATGGCAAGCTTCTGCTTCTCGTGAAGAGTCATCTTATCAAGACAGATGCTCTCAAGCACGCTATGTGCCTTGTAAAGGATGGTTCCGCCGGGGGTCTCGTAAACGCCGCGGCACTTCATACCAACAAGTCTGTTCTCCACGATATCAAGAAGACCGATACCGTTCTTTCCGCCAAGCTCGTTCAGGTCAAGAATGATCTCCTTGGCAGACTTCATTACGCCGTTGATGGCAACGGGGACGCCCTGCTCAAAGTCAAGCTCTACGTAAGTAGGAACGTCGGGCGCCTGAATGGGAGAAACGCCCATTTCAAGGAAGCCGGGCTTCTCGTACAGAGGCTCGTTACCGGTGTCCTCAAGGTCAAGACCCTCGTGGGAAAGATGCCACAGGTTCTTATCCTTGGAGTAGTTGGTCTCGCGGTTGATCTTCAAAGGCACATTATGCGCCTCGGCGTAGTCGATCTCCTCGTCACGGGACTTGATATCCCACTCACGCCAGGGAGCGATAATAGGCATATCGGGGCAGAAATGCTTGAGGGTCAGCTCAAAGCGAACCTGGTCGTTACCCTTTCCGGTGCAACCGTGACAGATAGCGTCCGCGCCCTCCTTGATAGCGATCTCCGCAAGTCCCTTGGCAATGCAGGGACGGGCGTGGCTGGTACCGAGAAGATACTCCTCGTATACAGCGCCTGCCTTCATACAGGGAATGATATATTCGTCAACGTACTCGTCGGTAAGATCCAGAACGTACAGCTTGGATGCACCTGTCTTGAGCGCCTTCTCTTCCAATCCCTCAAGCTCATCCGCCTGACCGACGTTACCCGATACGGCGATGACCTCACAGTTGTTATAGTTCTCCTTGAGCCACGGAATGATAATGGAAGTATCCAGACCGCCCGAGTAGGCGAGAACGACTTTTTTTATGTTTTCCTTATTCATTGAAATTTCCTCCGAAAGCCGCTTTGCGGCGGCTTTTTTAATAACAAAGCATATTATACACGCGCGCACCTATTTTGTCAAGGGATTTTTGAAAAAATATTCAAATTTTATGTATTTTTTCAAAAACAGAATGAATAAATACCCGTTTTTGTTGAATTTATATTCATTTTCGTGGCCGTATATTCATTTTTGTGCAAAAATCATACTTTTTCTCTATTTATTTGCCTGTTCTCAGCCCCCAAAAATAGCATAAACATCACAAAACCCACTTGGTTTCTGCAATCTTGATCGAGCTTTTCTTTTTTGCAAATTCAACAAAAGGGGGGGCGAACACGTCCCCCCTTTATTATTCGCCTTCAAATGCCTCTATGTAGGTATCGTAATACTGCTCCTGAAAATGGATAGCGGCAGCCATCTCCTCTGCCGTATATTTCTCCCCGGGAGGAGCCGCGATCAGCTTGTCCTCCACATCGTTTCTTCGGTACACGATGCCGATGATCTGGCAGGTGCAAGCCGAGATGGGCTCGTCCACGCCCAGCATATACACGTCCAGCTCCTCGCCGTCACCGCCGAGAACGTCGGGAATGTACCCGTAATTGATGGGATATACGAGATCGTATTTTTCCTTTCTGTGTATATATCCTACGGGACGGTCGATGATGATGGTCACCTCTTTCCCAAGATAAGACTGTACCAATGCTTTTCTTTCTTCAGCCGTCATAGCATCCTCCTTAACAGTGAGTGCTTGTCATAATTTCAATGATCTTGGCGTCGGTCTCTCGCATTCCTTCGCTTCCGAGCGCCGAAATATTTTTGATGGTCTGCTCCACGCCCTTGCTTACAAGTCCGTCGCCGTCGTAGAACTGACAGCCCTCCAAGAACATCTCATAGCCGATAATGCCCGCCTCCACTGCCATGGCGATCTTGGCGGCACAGCTTGCCTTGGCACCGTCGCACACGATCCCGCTGGAAATAGCAAGTGCGTTTACGATGGTATGATTGGCGGTTCTGAGATCTCCCGTCAGCAGATAAGCGATTCCCGCCCCCGCCCCCGCACCTGCGCTGACCGCGCCGCAATAAGCGGAAAGCCGTCCGATTCCCGTTTTCAGATGAAGGGTAACCAGATTGGAGAACACCAACGCTCGGATCAACTCCTCCTCGCTCTTTTCATAGTGCTCCGCGTAAACGATGACGGGCAGACTTGCGGTCATTCCCTGATTGCCGCTTCCCGAGTTGATGATGACGGGCATATCGCATCCGCTCATACGCGCGTCTGAGCCTGCCGCGGCAAGTGCCTTCGCCCGTGTTCTGACGCCACCCTCCATTTTGGAAAGGATCTGACCGATCCGAGCACCGTAGTCACCGAGAAGTCCCTCGTTGGCGATGGCGGTATTGCAATCGATCTGCCGCTTGATGATCGGATAAACGTCGTCAAGCGACACGGTGTTGGCAAACGCAAAGATGTCCGCAATGGTGAGCAGACTGTGATCGGGAGCGTCCGTCGGGTCGCCTTGGCTCTGCTCCGCGGTCTTATGAAGCAAGGTGTCGCCGTCGCGCCAGATCTCCACTACGTTGGTATGCTCGTCCTGAATATGTACCTTTGCGATATGTTTATCAGAGAATACGGTAACGACAAGATCCAGAACGTGTCCCTGGGAAAGGGGCGAAACCGTTATCTCCATACGCGCCATCTCGTCCCGAAGCGCAAGAGCTTGCTCGGCGCTGACGTCCGAGATCACCTCGAGTCCGCGGGAGGCGTCGCCGTACAGAATACCAAGTGCCGCAGCCGCCGAAAGGCCGCGCATCCCGCCGCTATTGGGCACGATCACGCTTTTTACATTTTTAATAATATTGCCGCTGGCAAGAATATCGACCTTCGTCGGCATTTCCCCCAGCACCTCGCGAGCCTTCGCCGCGCAATACGCCACCGCGATCGGCTCGGTGCAGCCCATAGCGGGCACCAGCTCGGTTTCCAATATCTTGACGTACGTATCGTAAATTTTCGTATTTCTTTCCATAATTCCTCGCGCAAGGTCAATGTATTCTTCTCTATTATACCGCATTTCGGCGATTCTGTCAATAAATATCAAAAAAGCACCGCTTTGCGGTGCTTTACTTTTTCTCATTTTACAGCTTGGAGAAGCCGAAGCTGTTGACCAGCCCCTCGATCTTCTTTCCTTCCTTGCAAAGAGGACATTCGTGGGACGGATAGCTGGCGTATCCCTTAAGATCCTTTGGATTGAATACCGAGCGGACCTCATAGCCTACGCAATTCTCAACCGTGGCGAAGATCGAGCAGACGCCCGCCACGTGTCCGTCGTAATACTGAAGTGCGTCGATGGCGGATTTCACGGTATATCCCGTTGCCACCGATGCCGCCAGGATCAAAACGTGTTTGCCCTCGATCATCGGAACGATATTGTCGCGGAAGATCAGCTGGCTGCCCGACGTATGCTCGGGCGTGACCACGTAGATGGTCTGATGTGCGTTCACGCTGAGGAAGCCGCCCTTGGTAAGCTCACTCGCAAGGCAGGCTCCGATCACCTCGGTGCCGTCAAGACACAGGATCGTGTCCACGATGGTGTTGGTCGTGTAGTAAGAAACCAGCTCCTTGGCGATAGCGGACGCCTCGGAAAGACGGGACTTCGACATAGTCACGTCAATGTAGTAATTGATATGGCTATGGCTGGTGGCGAAATGTCCGGGTGCTACGCGAAGAAACAGATCGGGATTCTTGGTACGAATTTTGTAAGCATTTTCGGTTGGCATAGTTTTACCCCTTTTTCTTTATTGTATCACGCAAACGAGTCAATGTCAATACCGTTTTTTCGCACGGGCCATCCCAATCGTCTTATAAAAGCGGAATACACGCATTCGCCAGGGGGTCGATCACGGTTACGGTGTTCCCATCCACAAGCAGTCTTAAGCGACAGCTCTTATCGGGCGCGGTGATCTCAATTCCCTCTCCCTGCTCCATATGCCAGCCCTTGACCTTGTCGCTTTGCTCTTCCGCAAGACCGAACACGGAAAGATGATCCCTGCCGAAGCTGTAAAGTCCGGAATAAAAAGCAAGGCGTATCGCGCCGTCAGAAAACCCATCGGGTAAAAGCAGACCCGCGGAATCCATACCGTCCGCACCGTCTACCGTTTGCCATAAGCGAAACAGCTTGGCGCCACGTTCTGCCGAACGAAGGACAAGACGGCTCCGATTCGCTACGTTACAGGTAAGATCCTTCTCTTGCGGCGCGGAAAAGGTGGTATACACACTGCGGGGCTCGGTAAGGGACAGTCGGTCCGCGACTACGGCGATCTGTTGTCCATCCGTAATCAGTACACGCGTGGCTCTGCCGTCCGAAACGGCATATTCGGTTTTTGTCACCGTAAAGTTACCGCAAACCTTAGTTTCCGTAGAAGCAACAACGGGAAGTGCCGTCTCTTCGGCTCCGCTCTTTGTCCGAAACCGCCAAACGGGGTACGCGGCGGCATCGGCAAACCGCTTCAAAAACATATTACCACTTCCTTCCGTGGAGATCGGCAACACCGTTTCGGTGCGCCTCCACCATTGCCATCATCAAGCAGCCGAAGGAATGGGGATCGTCGTGAGTGGGATACACGGCAGTAAGATACGCCTTGACCGTTCCCCTCTCCGCACCCTCGCCGGGGCAAAGACAACCGTGACAACACATCTCGGTGGAAAAATCGGGATTGATAAAGCGGTCGACGATCGCCTGCAAAGCGCGCCGAAACGGCTTTTCATAGGTTTCCTTATCAAGGAGTCCCAAGCGCATTCCCACGCCGAAGCCGTAGGTAATAAGACCCGTTCCCGAGGACTCATCCCAGGCCAGCTCGCAAGGAATCTCCTGTCGCCAGACGCCGCGCGGCGTCTGGTGCTCAAGGAGCGCACGGGAAAGATCGCAAAAATACTGCTCTGCCTTTTTTCTGTGGGGACTGTCCGCAGGCAAATGCTCCACAAGTGCTGCAAGTCCTACGTAGCCCCAGCCGTTTCCGCGGCTCCAATGATCCTCGGAAAGCTTTTCGGGATGCTCCGGAATAAAACCGCGGGATTGATGAAGCAGTCCGCACGAGGGGTCGAGAAAGCGCTCGTACATTTGAAAGCACTGCTCCGCTGCGAAATCGATATACCGCTCGTCGCCGAGGGCGCGACCCGCGCAGACCATAAAGTGCGGCACACAAAACGCGATGTCGATCCACGTCCGCGCCTCGTTGTTCGGCTGACACATCACGCCGTCGCGATCAACGGGCGCGTTCAGCGTGATCTCCGCATATTTTCGGAGATTTTCTCTTTCTTCGTCAAACAAGCCCTTCATAACCAGCCACGATTTGGCAGGACCGCCCACGCGGTAGTTTTCAAAATGATATTTGGGGTGCTCGAAACGATCGGGATAAAGAGAAAGATAGTCACGGCATTCCTCAAGAAGCCCCGTGTCCTTTGCCTCCACCGCCGTTTCCGACAGCGCCCACATAGCAAGAAGCCCGTAGTACGCCTCTACCCTTTGGGTCGCCGCATAATGGCGATAAAGAGATTCTGATATTTTCAAGGGATTCATTCCGCATCCTCCTGCTTTCTTGTTTTTATCACCTTGGCAGGCACGCCCGCTACAACGCTGTAAGGCGGCACGTCGTGAGTCACGACGGCACCCGCCGCAACAACCGAGCCCCGTCCTACCGTAACGCCCGCGAGAATATTCACACGTCCACCGATCCATACGTCATCCTCAATCACCACCGACTTTCGCTCGACCCCTTGCTTTGCAATGGGTCGGGACAGATCGTCAAAGCAGTGATTCGCTCCTATGATCATCACGTGGGGCGCGATCCGTACGTCATTTCCGATACGGATCTCTCCCTTTCTGTCCTCGGGGGTTCCATATCCCACAAGAATCGAGTAGGGCTGCAGGGAGCAACCGCTCCCCATCGTCACGTTTCCCTGTACGATAGCGTAAGGAGAAATGCTTGTACGCTCACCGAGTGTGATCCTGCCGCCCCGGGCGTTGATCCGCGCCGAGGGACTGATCAGGCAGCTCTTATCTGCCGACACCCCCGCGCGCCTTACGGCTCGGTGATAGCCGATCCACGCGGAAAGTCGGTGCCGAAGCCCCTTTCTTGAGGGGATCGTCGTGCCGTCATCAAGCCAATCGGTAACGCTCATTCTCTCACTTCCTTTCGATCACGTCAAGCTCACAGACCACCGAATTGCGGTCGGGCAAGCAGTTGACAAGAATCTTTTTTCCGTCGGGGCGGAAAATGGGGTGGTGGCAGATCTTTTGCGGATTTCGCCCCGCGGGGCTCTTGTCGCCAAAGGTTCGCGGCAGGGTATACGCTCCTACCTCGGTATCGGTGGTAAGATCGATAAACACCACGCGGCCGGGCGCGGTAGACTCATCGGTCACAAGAAGATTATAGTCCATCGAACTGATGCTCGGATGTCCTCCGCTCGCGTGGCGGCTGATCATACGAAAATCACTTCCGTCGTAGCGCACTGAGCACAGACACATTTTTCCACCGTTATCGGGATGAGAGGCATAGCCGATCAGATGCACCCCGTCGGGATGCCATCCCCAATGCACGCCCGTGCGACCGAAGCTCATATCCAGCACCAACCGAACGTCGGTGAGGTCGCGCTTTGCCGTGAAGACGTAGCAGAGCTTTGGCTCGCCCCGTCTTTTGTCAACACAATGATTCCCAAAATAGAACAGACATCTTTCGCCCGTCGGACTCCAACGGACGCAGTACGCCATCAGCGTAAAGCCCTCGGTGTGACCCGTTTCCGCAACAAACCTCTTCTCTTCAGCGAGAATTTTTTCTCTGTCGGGGTGCATAGCGAGGATCTCGTTCACCGAAAGCGCAAGCTTTGTTGTTCCCTCCTCAACGGAAAAGCGGAACAGCCCGTGCCGATCTCGCTCCTCAAAGGGAATGGGCGCATTTTCGGGATGATAGCACCCGTCGCCGTAGCCTGCGGCGTAAAGCATACCGAGAAAGCCGGAGATGATAGGCTCTCCCAAAGGAGGCGCTCCCTCCATATCACCCGCAAGCGTGACCGTTTCGCCCGTTGCCACCTCATAGCGGCAGATAAGCGGATGCTTCATATCCCCGCCCTGATAATACACGTACCGCGCGTCAGGGCTCCAGGTCTGCCAGCTTCCCGTATGGTAAAAGCTGGTGTCGGGGCGCCCCTCGCCGAAGCGGGCAAGCACCTCGCCCTCGGGAGAAAGAATATATACGTGCGTGCTTCCGCCGTCCAGATCCGCCCCCGAAACGAGGAGCCGACCCGATCCGTCGGGTGCCCACGGGCAAAGGGTATAGTAGGAATGGACACACCACTCGCCCGCGGGAGAAAGGCGACGCATTCCTTTATCGTTCAACGTCTTCATATCAGCCGCGGAATTTTGCCGCGCTCTCAAAATCCACCGAGTGAAGCTGAATGTGATCGGCAAGACGCGCCACAAACAGGATCACCTCTGCCACGTCCTCCGCGGACATCAGCTTACTTCTGTCCACGGCGCGGGTTCCCCAGAAGGGAGTGTCTGCACCGCCGGGATTGACGGTGGAAACGGCAATTCCCTGCTTGCCAAGCTGAAGAAGAAGTCCCTCGGACAGCTTATTCACCGCCGCCTTTGCCATACAGTAAATGGGAGCGTTGGCATTGGTGTTACGCGCCGCCATACTACCCACGTTGATAATGCGAGAGGGGTTCGCCGCGTGCGCCGCAAAGTGCTTACTCATAAGGAAGGAGCCCTTGACGTTGACGTCCATCATAGCGTCGTAGGTTGCTTCCTCGGTCTCCTTGTATTGGCTGGGGATAGAAAGACCCGCCAGATTGATCAGACGGTCAAAGGTTCCAAATGTTTCCGCCGCCTTTTCGATAAACGCACTGACCTGTGCCTCGTCGGTAACGTCTACCTCTGCCGAAACGATCTTGCGATCGGGATATTCTCCGCGAAGGGCGGTGACTACCTCCTCAAGATGTGTACCGTTCACCGAGCAAAGTGCGAGATTGGCGCCCTCCTCGGCAAGACTGCGGCAGATCACGATACCCATACCGCCGTCAGCGCCTGTAACCACTACTGTTTTTCCTGTAAGCTTCATTTTGGTTTCCCCCTTCAAAACTTGTTATAATTTACTTCCATTATATATCTTCCATCGTCTTTATTCCATACACATATTGCTGATTTTTTGCACAAAACGATGATTATTATTGACAAGAGAAAAAATTTCCTATACAATAAGAGCAAGGAGGTGAAAGAATGAATCTTACGCATAAAGACCCGTTCAATTTCACCGTCGGTCATATAAAATTTGTGATTCTCCGCGAAACAGATCCGCGATGGAGGATGGACAAAATAATTCCGCGCACGGATTATATCCTCGCCCTCGCCCGTTCAGGCAGCGCCTATTATGAAACCGAGGACGGTGCCTTTCCCGTGAAAAAAGGAGACGTTCTCTTTTTCCGCAAGGGGGAAAAACGCGCCGCCGCGTCCTCACAGGAGGATCCGTGGACCTTCGTTTCCGTTGCCTTTGATCTGATCCCGCTGGGAAAGGATCCTGCGGAAGAGATCCACACCATTCCCACTGTGACGACACCCGGGGATCTTTCCCCCTATATACGCGCCTTTGATAAGCTGCAGGAATGCTGGGATCTGCGGGATGGCGGCGCTCTTCTTCGTTGTCGGGGCTTGATCTGCGATATCCTGTCCCGTCTGATACGGGAATCAAAAGGTACCGATTCCCCCTCTCCCCACGATGCCGCCATTGAGCAGATCAAAAACCTGATCGCCGAAAACCACGCGCGCCCCCTCTCCGCAGAAGTCCTTGCCGAAACGGCGGGACTCAGCTGCTCCCACTTCCGCGCGTTGTTCAAGAAGAAGACGGGAGAGAGCGTGATACAGTTTCAAAATCGCTTGAAGATCGCCAAGGCGTGCGACCTTCTCAAAAGCGGATCGTGTAACGTTACCGAAGCCGCGTACGCCACGGGCTTCTCCGACGTGTACTACTTCAGCCGTCTGTTCAAAAAGATCACGGGACAAAGCCCCTCTCACTACCTCAAAAATCAAACGTAAAAAAGCTCTCCCTTTTGGGAGAGCTTTTCCTTTAGAAAATACCCGCCAGCCGAAGCAGGAAGGAGGCAATAAAGATCGATATAGCAGAAAACAGCGTTGACCAAACAACAAGCTGCCCCATAAGCATAACGTCCCCGTCCATCTCCTGGGTCATAGGCACGCTGGACACCGCCACAGGCGTGGCAAATACCGCTACGAAGGTGGCAAAATGAGCGCCGTTAAAGCTGTCGCGGAAGAACAGATAGGCAACGCCAAGACCCAGCACGGGAACGATGAGCGTGCGGATCAGAACACCCATCACGATCTCCTTTTTCAAGGTAGACACAGCGGAAAATTCAAACTGCCCGCCCAGCGCCAGCAGAGCGAGGGGCGTAGAAAGACGCGAAAGATAATCCAGCGTCGTATAGATCGGCTTCACATCGCTGAGGCGGAACTCGATGCCGCCCTTCACGAAAAGCGAACGGACAAGAAGCGCCAAAAGTCCCAGCAGGATCGCACGGATCAGCGGATTCTTGGCAATACCGAGAAGGACCTGCTTCACGCTTACCTTCTCCTCTCCCTCGCGGAAGATGGAGAGACTGACGACTGCAAGGGCGTTGAGGGACGGCACGATAACCGCCGATAACAGCGTGGCGGCAATGACGCCCTCATCACCGAATAACGCATCCGCAAGCGGGATCCCCACCAAGGCGTAATTGGAGCGGAAGGCTGCTTGCAGAAGGGCGCCGCGGCGTTTCTTCTGGGGGATGGTCAAAACGATCACGGCAAGAGCGACCAAGAAAACGGAAAGAACCATTGCCATGGCATACAAAATATAGCCGAACTCCATACTGCCTGGATTTTCGATCTTGTATACGTTCAAAAAGAGCGTAGCGGGCAGGAATACGTGAAAAACAAGACGGTTGATCTTCTTGGCGAGATCGCCGTTCATCCAATCGATCCGTTTGAGAAAATAGCCGATGGCTACCAGCGCGATCAAGGGTGTGACCGCGTTGATCGCAAAAATAAGAGAATCCATAATACGCCTTTCTTATCCAATCAATTTGTGAGTCTTTCGATGACCCGTTCCGCCTCGTCCTCGTCCGCAATACGGGCGAATTCCAAGGCAAACATACCTTCATAGGAAATGTTGGCAAACGCCTTCTTGATCGCCGAAAGATCGACAGCCCCCGTTCCGATCTCAATGTCCGAAAGATACGCGCCGCCGCGGGAACGGTATTTATACCCCTCCGTCGGCTCGTCGGTTATTCGGAAATCCTTGATATGGGCGTGGCATACACGACCGTCCATGGCGCGGATAAACTCCTCGGGTCGCTCGTCGACGAAAAAGGTGTTCCCCACGTCGGCAACGATACCGATCCGATCGCCCGACAGCGCGCAAAGTCGCTCGCAGGCCTCTCTGCCGTTGAATACGAAGCCTTGATCCTCGATCAACGTGCGGACGCCGAGGCGCTCCGCATACTCGCAGATGGCAAGGGTAGGCGCAAGGCAGCGCTGAAACCGCTCTTCTCTCTCCACCTCGGACAGCGTAAAGGCGTGCTGATCAAATGCCACGGTATGGTGAAGATACGGGATCTCAAGCTCGGAGCAGATCTCGGCGTACCTCTGCAAACGGGGCATATCGCTCTCAGCTTTTCCCACAAGATCGGACGCAACCGAAAAACACGGAAGCTTCAAGCCAAGGGATCGGGCAAGGGCGCCAAACACCTTTGCCTCGTTACGGTCGGCAGTCCGAAGCTCCTCGCAGAAGCTACGAAGCTCCACACCGCCAAGACCAAGCTCGGCAGCACACCGCATCACGTCAGCCGTCGTTCTACGGGACGGATGCGACGGCGTATATAGACAAATTCGATCTCTTGTGATCCGCATAGCCTCCACTCCTTTCGTCTTAAAACCAGTTAACATTGTAGCACACCCCCTGCTCCGTGTCAAGAAGATTATGAAATATGTCCTCTGCTTGGAGTGTTTCAAAAGGCAGACCTCATGACGGTCTGCCTTTTTCTGTATCATTCCTCTTCAAATTCTTCCCTGTGCTCCATAAAGAAGTCAAAATACTTGCGAACATTGGGAAGCTCGGTCCACCGACATACGTCCGCAGGATATTCGTCAAGGTTGTAGATCCGCGCGCCCTCCATCGACAGAAGGATGGGCGAATGGGTGGCGATAATAAACTGACTGCGCGTTGCCCGCGCCGTTGCCTCGATATACTCGCAAAGCTGAAGCTGAAACGCCACCGACAGGCTGTTTTCCGGCTCGTCCAAAAGGTATACGGCATCCCCGTCGATCCGCTCCAGAAAATATCTGAGCGCTGTTTCTCCGTTGGAAAACAGATCAATGTCGCGCGCCACACGTTTTTTTACATACTGCGACTGTGAGCGCTTAGGCGATAGGATCTCCATCGTTTCCTGCCAGCGGTCAAAATCCTTCAGCTCTTTCAAATTTCTTATTTCGGGATTTCTGATTGCCTCCTGCTGAACGTCCACATATTTGTCAAAGCATGCGTTTCTCTGCTCGTCAATCGTTTCGTTGACCGTTCTCGCCTTCAGCGTATAGTCGAATACGTCGTCGCTGGTCAGAACGTAGCTGGCTCTCGGTTTCCGATAATATTCAAGATGACACATATCCACAAAGGTGTCAAAAAGAGGCGCGTCGTTGAAGTCCGAGAAGCGCACGGCGTTCATCTTTCGCGCCAGCACGTTGATCAGTGTGCTCTTTCCCGACCCGTTTCCGCCGTAAAACATAGTGACGGTATCAAATTCCACCTCGTCCAGCTCCTTCATAGGAAAGATCTTGAAAGGATAGAAGGTATTATAGCAGGTTCTTTTCTCGCCCCGGATTACATTGTCCTCGACAAGCGCCCCCGGCAATTCAAAATTTTTCAAGTAGACCATGTGTTTCTCCTCAAAGTTTCACCTCGTCGCCGTTCCCGGTATATCGGATACAGTCGCCCAAGGCGCGGATAGCGTCCTTGTAGGCAAGGAATTCCGCGACACTACCAAACTGCGGCTTGTGCGTCGCAAGGATCAGATCGCGGCTCTTCCACATAAAGATAGAAAAAGATAAGCGGCGAAGAACAACCGCAGCCTCATCCCTTCAGCAAAACGAGCTCTCCGTCCGTTTGCAAGAAACGAACAGCGGCAAGCGTAGAGAAAACCTCCATCTCATCCTTGCAGAGCGCGCCGTCAGCGAAGAATCGTTCAACGAGTTGGAGCAGCTCCCGTTTCTCCTCATCCCCCAAAGAAAAGTTATACTCGACGGTAGCAAAGGAACGTCCGACGGCAGTATGATTGATCCCATCCTCAAAAAACACCTCTGCATCAAGAAGGTCGGAAAATCGTTGAATCTCAACACAGAGCTTTTCATATTCGCCCAACATAAGATCATGAAGATCGCTAAGCACTTCCTCCGCAAATACAAGCTTGATGATTATATAGCGTTTCATTTTCAGTCTCCTTTACCACGTTTCTTTCTCTATTATATCATACGACTGTCGTTGTTTCAAGTACAAATTGATACGTATAACGCCGACGAAGACGAGAGCATCCTCACGGCGCTTGATGCGATCCTTGCTTTCATCGATCGGCGTTCCGTCGTCATCCCCGTCAAGAAGCTCTCGCGTTGCGTGAAGGTAAAAGGCGTGTCCCGCAAAAATACAAACGGGCTTATTGCATGCAAAGGAAACAGAAGGAACGATAGCAGGGGTGATTGCAAAGGTTTTTACTCTCATTTTGATTCTCCTTTTCTTTTCGTGCACATATCATAACACACAAATTCAGTTTAATCAAATAAAAACACGAAAGCCGTGATATGGCGGCATTTTGAGGATACTACAAATAGAGCACATCATGACAAATTCCCGAAAAAACATTTTCTTCGAAAATAATAAGAAATCCGAAACCATCGCCAATTGGCAATAATTTCGGATTTCTCTCTTTTGGCTTCGTCCGAACAAATGCGTACATTTCTTCACCCGACTTGAACCGCAGATGCTTGCATCTGCCCGCCCCTGCATGAACAGCGGACGTGCCTTTGTAGGGGGCGACGTCCCCGACGCCCCGTTCTTCCCGACTTGAACCCAACGACACCGCTCACTTCGTGAGCTAACAAGGTTTGCGGAGCAAACCTTGCCCCTAATCCGCGCAAGCGCGGAGAGGAGGCGGTGGTGAAAAGTCCAACGGGGAACAAGGCAAAAAGAAACCCGAGGCGATTGCCTCGGTTCTCTTTTTGGGCTTATAGTATAAAAATGCAACTCTAAATTTTCAACTCTAATTCCCGTAATATCTCTGAGTTTGAAGTTTCATCTGATTTTGAAAGTTTCTCCCATGCACTTTCAACATATCCCTTGATCTTTTCCGGCGTTATATGCCAAATGCCATCGTCATCCCCTTCTAAAAACATAAGACAATGTTTCTCTTCTGGGCACCTAACAAAATCCAAATACATATCCCGCGCCTCAATCAACTCTTGCATACACTCGATAGCACGGTTTAGCATTCCCAAATC
>JBGVFO010000042.1:0-4354 GCA_045121195.1 Eubacteriales bacterium | reverse complement strand
GTACATTAAAGTTGGGCTAGGGCTCAAAAACTGTGATCTTTAGGGACTTTCGGTGTTCGTATAAAGTTGCTTGTGGGCGACCAGCGGAGGTATTGTAAAACATTGGGAAACGACAATCCCCCCCCGCTACGCGGGAGCCCTCTTTACACAAAGGGATCTTGTACTCGCATATTCTTACTGTTCGATAAATCCCAATTTATCGTTCAAATTTTGATTTACCGGTGGGTTTGATGTGACGAAACGGCGACGCACAAATCGGTAGGGGAGGGCCTTGGTCCTCCCGCAATGAATGACGAGATATTATAAACGGGAAACCTTGTAAATCAAGGATTCTGCCCCTACCCGAACAAAATTTTTTCTTTCGCTTTTGGGAGGATGCAAGCAGAAGGTTTGCTTGCAAACCTTCTGCTTGCATTTGTTCTCCCTCCCCTACCAACGGTAGATTTCGTTTTCTGCGTAGCCATAATCCACCGATAAACCCCAATTTATAAGGGAAAGGCTCGGAAATTCCGAGCCTTTTATGGATTTACTTATTGATCTCGTAGGTTCCCTTTGTGTAATCCACCGTAATTATAGTACCGTCGGAATAGGTAATACGGCGAACCTCATTCGGCAAGCGTTCGATGTTCTCGATAAACTCGTACTGCAGATGCTTGCGAAGGTCGTAGTCGTCCGCCACCGTCTTGATCGCCGCAACCGACTCGGCAATATCCGCCTCGGTCTCGCAGTGCAGATCCTCGCGGCCCATCCAGTCACGTCCGCAGAACTTACTGTTGATATACAGAAGTGGACGGCTTCCGCACTCGATCGCCTTCAGTTTCTCGCGCACGCCCTTGATAGGATAGTTGATGGTCGCCGATGCGGCGTTGGACATGATAATACCGTGATACGCGATTACCCAGAAGGGGATGATCTCGTCAAACAGCTTACTCTTTGCCGCCTCGGTGGTGATACGTACCGAGGTGTAAAGCACGTAGTCGCACTCCGCCGCCATGAAGTCGAACTGTGCCTCCGACTGGAAGCCGCCGAACAGTTCGCGGGACAGTCTCGCGATTTCGCGGCAACATTCCGCCGTCTTCTTACGGGACGAAGGATGGTCGGGACAATAGCACTTGACAGGCTCTACCGCCGTCAGCTCATCCACGTAGTGGAGCCCCTCAAAGCCGTAGTCACGGAGCACGGGGAAATCCTTCTTGGCGTAATGCTCGTAGGCGGGAATGGGGCAAAGATGGTAAGGCTCACCGCCCTGAAGACCCATTCTCTTGTAGTCGGAGCGCACCCACGGAACGATATTGCCGTTCTCGTCGGGTTTCATCAGAAGCAGGCTCTCGTCCCAGTTGTCGGCGATCTCGTAGGCGCCCTTACTGTTGGAGTGGCAGGTCACCATATAGCCGTACTCCTTGGTCTTCTTGATCCACGCGCGGAACGCCTCGTCGGTGCCGAAGTGCTCGTCACAGGGGTAATGCTGGGGGAAACGACCGTCGTGACCGCCGGCCGCCCAACCGACAAGGCAGATCTCAGCACCCTTGACGCCTGCTTCCTTCATGCCGTCCACGATCTTGTGAAGTTTCTCCACGGTACAAGCCACCAGCATAGGCGGCTCGTTCTCAAGGGTCTGATGACGAACAGGCGTAGGCTGGGGCTTCCATCCCATGCGGATACGCACCTCAATGCAGTCTGCCGCCTCGGCGACCTTCGGATAGGTCTTGACACGCTCGCGGAGCGGCACGCACCCCCTCTCCTCAAGCTGATAGCGGCGGTACGCCTTTGCCATATCCACAAAGGTAGCATTCGGCATTTTGATGTAGTCGATGATCATATCGTCCTCTGCCTCGTCGAAGTCGAGAACGAACTCGGGAGAAAGGCTGTATACGCCGTCGGCGCACTTAACAAGAAAGCGCTGATCGTATTCGGCGGAACGGCACAGCAACATGACCGCGTCGGGGGTATCGCAAATACCCGCCGTCGCCATGCAGGCGATACGGGAGCGGTACATCTCGTTTTCCTTCTCGTCGAAGTTACACTGGGCAACGCCGTCACCCATGCCCGTGGGGAAGATCATATTACCCTTATCCCCCGTTTTGAAGGTGGTAAGATTCGATTCGATACGGATCAGGTTGATCTCCTTGCCTTTTGTCGCCTCTGCGGGAACCGTCACGCGGATGACGTTATCAAACTCTTCGGTGCGGAACGCGATACCCATATCGTGTCCGTCTCTTGCAATCGCAACCAACTTAAACGTAGCGTTCATACTCATTCTCCTTTTTTCTTAAAGTCTTGGATGTCGAATTTCCATTCTTCCCGTTTGCGGAAAGGGGTATTAAAGTTCTTGGAAAGCAGCCCCTTTTCTTCCAGGTGAACATAACAGTTCATATCGCAAGCACGACCGCAGATAGAGCATTGGTAGGCGTGCTGTGCGGGGGGATAGAAATAGATGTTGCGCAGAATTTCGCGCGCCTTCTCGGGGGTCACCTTCGCCTCGCCCGCGATGATGTCAAGGCGATCCTCGAAATTCGCAAATGCGTCGGGGGGCATAAAGGGATTCTTGGTGCCGTTTGCACCGTTGTAATAGACGGCACATTGCCACGGGTCTACCGTGCCATCCTCCGAAATAGCGTGACCGGGACAGCCGCGAACGCATTCGCCGCATCCGTCGCACAGGTGAGGCTCCTTTACGGGTGTTGCCTCGATCTCGGCGTCGGTCAGCACGAAGCAAACGCGGACAAAGGGACCGAACTCATCGGTGAGGATCGCGCCGTGAAGACCGATCTCACCAAGTCCCGTGAGCACCGCCGCCTCGGCAAAGTCCATCTGCGTTTCCTGCGTTCTGCCTCGCCACACGGCGTCAAAGGCGACCTCGGGGTTGGTGGAATTTTTCTCAGCCATGATCTGCTGATGGCGGCGCTGAGGCAGTGCCAGATAGCCCTGCTCTTCCAAGTACATGGAAAGACGCACCTGCACCATCGGCATGACCGTTTCTTCCATATTTTCCACGCCCATGGTGGTGTACTGATAATAGGTGCTTCCCTCCTCGATGCCGCGGTACGCACCGCGAAGCACGCGGAAACCAAGACCGATGACCGTCTTTGCTTCAGGAAGCAATTTTCTCACCGCGCTGTCCGCAGGAAAGCGGTCGATGGGAGCAAAGCCGACGAGGTCGGCGCCCCAGCCTTTACATAACTCTGTCAATTTCTCTTTCATGCAAATGTTCATGCAAATGCCCTTCCTTTCCGCTTATATCTTACCTGTCTCTTTGAGGTGTTTGTAGCAAGCCATGTCGCATTTTCTGCCACACAGACAGGGCGCATAGCCCCATTGGGTATTGGGCAGGAAATTGAGTTTCGGGTAGATCGCCCGCGCCGATTCGGCGTCAAAGCGCTTTTCACCGTCCAGGATCGCCTCACGCTCGGGGTGATCGGCAAGAAAATCCTCGGGCATAAAAGGATTGGAGCGGTGCGCGCCCTTGTAGTAAACGCTGCATTGCCAGGTGTCCAGCCCGTTCTCGCCAATCGCACGACCGGGGCAAGCCTCGCGGCAAGCACCGCAATTGTCGCAAAGAGGCTCCGCGAGAGGCGCGTCGTGTTCCAGCGGCGCGTCGGTGATAATAAAGCAGTAGCGGATAAAGGGACCGTATACGGGGCTCAAAATCTTGCCCGAAAGTCCCTTCTCGCCGATGCCGCACGCCTTTGCAGCCTTGCCGAAGTCGATGATGACATCGGGCGCGGGCTTGCCCTCCGCCACGGGGGTGGCGTGGATCAGTTCGTAGGTGTCCACCACCTCGGGGTTGGTGGTCTTATCGCCCTTGATGCGAAGGTTGGGAATCGCCTTCTGCAAGCAGGCATCGTAGCCCTCGTCTTCGATCATGCCGCCGATCTTAAGGAGAAAGATCTCCGCCAGTTCCTCATCGGGATATTTGACACCGAGGGTGGTGTATGTATAGTATTGAACGTTCCGTTCCATGGTTGCGTAGAGCGTTCTCGGCACCACGAAGCCAAAGCCGATGATCGACTTGGCGTTCGGCAGGATCTGTCGGGGGTCGCGCTGAGGATCGTTCTCCTCATAAACCGCGCCGATACCACACACACTGGCGCCCAGTTCCCGCGCCTTTTGTTTAATCAGTTCAGCGGTCAACATACTGTAATCTCCTCTCCAAGAAACTTTTTCTCGGTATTGTCCTTTGAAATATCGCTATTTTCCACCACCAGCACGGCTACATCCTCGCTCACCACGATATGATGCCACGTGCCCTGCGGAACATTATATATTTTGCAAGGCTCCATCACCACTCGCTCCTCCTCGGCATAGAGGGTTGCCGTGCCCGCAAGCAGAATGAACGCCTCATCGCTTGTCAGAT
>JBGVFO010000041.1:0-7583 GCA_045121195.1 Eubacteriales bacterium | reverse complement strand
GATCTGCCGCCTTCTGCTCGACGTTGTCATTATGTTCGCCGGCGCTCCCTGGTTCTTCTGGCTCGCTTTTGCATACATAGTTGCTTGTAAGATTCGGGAGGCAATCGGATATGATAGGCTTGAGAATTTTGAAAAGCGAATGCGCGAGTTTATTCGTTCTCAGCCGATCTGTATCCTGATCTGCGGTTTGATGGGATCTAAAAAAAACGACCATGGTGACCGATATCGCGCTCTCGTGCGAAGTCATGATGCGCGAGGATGCCCTCGGGATCCTCATGGAGCAGGATTCAAAATACCCGAATTTCCCCTGGATCAATCTTGAAGACGAGCTGAAGGCTGCCTTCAAGCACCATAGGATCTATTCGCTGACAACGGCAAAGACGTGGATCCGACGTCGTGAAGAACGTTTCTTCCGCGATCCTTCAGATCGCAATATATTCGGATACAACCTTGACCGTTATCGTTACGAATACGATAACAAGCTTCGCGTCGAAACGATCTGGGATAGCCTGGAGCATTACGCGCAAGCGTATCTGATCTACACGATCGAGAGCAGCGTGATCCTGGCGAATTATTCAATCAGAACGGACAACGTTCTCGTCGATGCCGGGAATTTCCCCGTGTGGCAGTCTGATTTCTTCCGCAAGGATCCTCGCACGTCGGCGGAGGACAGCCGGTTCGCCCATATTCTGGATTACGATCTTCTCCGTCTTGGCAAGCAGATGCTCAAGGATAATCCGAATCGAGGTTCCTTCGAGTTCGGCGTGATCGTCATGACCGAGATCGGTAAGGAGCGCGGTAATAGCGTCACCCTTCAGGAGGTCAAGAAGAAGATCGACGAGTGCAATCAGAAGAACGATCTGTTTAACGAAGCTCTGAAGATGTGCCGGCATAAAGCTACCGTCTGCAATATTCCCTTCATTCGGATCATAGCTGACGAGCAACGGCCGCAGTCCCTTGGCGCCGATGCGCGAGATCTGTACAGCGTGATCCATATTCGGGAATCGTCCCCGTTCCGGCTCTGTATGCCTTTGTATTTTCTTGAGGAGATCCTTCACGGGCTCCTTCATCCGTGGTTCCGTAGCTTCAATGTGCAGTACAAGGCAAGCCGCGGCGATACTTGTTTACCCTTCAGCGTGCTTCATAATGCTATGTCGGCAATGCACAACGGGTATACCAATACGTATAATCAGTTCGGTATCAGCGAGCTCAAGTGTGAGATCGAGGCGGGTACCCTGGACGGCGATCTGAAGAAGGCGTCCTGTTACATTTCCAGTAAAAAGGATTATTCAGATCGTTTCTCCACCGACTGCCACCGTCAGCACTTCGAGGAGCTGCTTAAGAACGCCCTGGTGGGCCTTGACGATTATCCCACGTATGAAAAGGTGATCGCCAGCGCCTTCGAGTTCAAGCAGCAGAATTCTTATTTCATCAACGATATGGAAAATATCACTGCTGCATAATTTATGAAATTTTGTGAGGTATAAAAATGTTTTTGAAATTTTTAGATGCAAATTGGTTCGAAGTCTGTCTTTTCATTTGTGCCCTCGTGTTGTTATCTATTTCTATCGTTGATTTCATTATGGATATGCGCCTTGATGATCTGCCGAGATTCAATGGCGTTGTAGTCGAGAAGGGGCGCAACAAAGACGGTGTCTTTGTTGTGGTAGCATACGACGTTAATTATAAAGGCGCGGAATATTCCGGCACGGAAAAGTATTACGTTTCCGCTGCGGAATATATCAGTCTGAGTGTCGATGATATTATTTCTTTTGGCGAGAAGAACGAGCTCGTCATCCCGTGGATGATTACCGAGTGACGGCGTGAGTTGCAGGAGGATCAAATGAAATTGTTTTTTTCTATTCCAATGGGAAATAATGTTTGCTATCATACGTCATTGTGTTTTAAGTATTCGAATTACAACATCATCGACGTTGATCAGGTTTGTTATATCGTAGTTACAAAGTTTCACGATCGTTTGTATAGTGCAAAGTACTTTTTCTATAAAACAAAAAGCATTGGTTGCTTTGAAACCAATGCTTTAAAAGAAATGTACGGTGCTATACAAAAATTACTGCAGGAAAATTTGTACGACGTATAACAAAAAATTCTCAAGATGTTTTTGTATTTCGAGTTACAAAAAATCCGCTTGTGCGGAAGGAGGTGATATTATGAAGCTGTATTCTATTCAAGATGATTATATGTTTAAGACTGATAATCCTAAAGGCAGTCATACTTATGCTGTTTGGTATGATCGTAGAAAGAAATCTTATATTGCCTGTCCAACTACTCATCTTTATAAAACTGATGATAAGCGCAAAAAGCAGGTTGATTGTGGCTATCTTATGCGGCAAAAATTGCCTGGAATTTTACTTCCTTCTGGTGTAAAAAACTACGCCCATACAACTGACGTTAACGGCTGCAAAATTAATATAAAAGATTCTCGTGTTAAAGCACTTTCTCAAAAGCATTTGCCTAAGTCGATTTCTGAAAAAATCAAGGCACATGCATGCGGTCGTTATACAGTAAAAGCAAAAAAGAAAAACTCCCGTTGAACGGGAGCCCAAAGAATAATCTCTTTGTTTTTGTGCTTTTATTATATTCTTTTTTTTAATAAAAGTCAATAGTTTTTTGAAAAAGCCCGCCCGGCTTTGTAGGGCAGAAAGGAAAAATTATGAGTAAAAAAGGATTAAAAGCTAGCCAACGGGCTCATGCTCGTTTGGAACGTTATCATGCTCTCAAGGTCAGCAATGCAGCTTCGACCCAAACGCGTGACGTTCATATGGTAAAACGGAATTACCATTCTGTTTGTCAGGCTATTCAAACGCGTCTTGGTCGCAGAATGACACAGGCTGAAAAGAAGAAGGCTTATAATGATACCGTCTGCTCGTTCTTCTGAGAGGTGAATAATGTTCAAGACAAAACGTGAAAAGTATGCCTACGTGCAGGGCATGAGAAAAGGGATCCGCGGCGGTAAGCTCTTTAAGGAGCCGAACGTAAAGCCGCGCACGTCGTCTAGGAATGCACCGGCGCCGATGAAGGCGACGAGCTTCGACGTGGATGAGTTCTTTACTGCCAATCTTAAGAAGTATCGTTCTTAAGTTAGGGACTATCAGTAGTGAGGTCAAGATGGGGATGCTTCCCGGTGGAGATTCTTTTCGGTGTACGGCCCGAAAAGAATACAACCGCGCGGTCGCCTATACGATGGCGGCCGCAGCCGTCTTGACGGAACGGAGATCAGATGCCACGCTTTCGGACGGAGTCCGTCCAAAATGGACGGGCTCCCGAGCCAGCGCGGAGCGATCTCCTCGCCCGCAGGCGAAAAAGAGATCTCCCCGGAGGTGCGTAAAGAAAAGCGGCAGGAAGCCAGAGCGAATGCTCGGCCCCTGCCGCTTTTTAGCGCCTTCGGAGGTAGAAAAGTTTGACCCGATTTTGACCCGATTTATGTGAGTTTTTCCTCGATAAAGTAGGTTTTTTGTTTTACGAGCGGAAATGACAAAACCCCGAAAAACCTTGATTGCGCAAGGATTCTCGGGGATTTTGTCTGGCGGAGATGGAGAGATTTGAACTCTCGCGCCGGGAATACCGACCTACACCCTTAGCAGGGGCGCCTCTTCGGCCAACTTGAGTACATCTCCATATACCCTGCGAGTCGCCGGTTGCATAAACTCGCAAGGGCTATTATACCCCATTTTTTTGGGTTTGTCAATACCTTTTTGAGAAATCCTCTCTTTTTTGTTCAAAGGATGCCCGATTTGTTACACGGGGCGCATATCCTCCATCAGCGACCGATACTGTCCGTCCGACACCACCAGATTTTCCACCACCGTGATGCCCGACATAGAAAGAAGCTCGGATACTCTTGCCGCAAACTCGCGGTCCTCCTCCGACGCCTCGATCAAGCCGCCCGGATGATTATGTAAGATCGCCACCGACGTGCTGCGAAGCAGCCACGGGCTTGCCAGAAGGCGGGTCACGTCTACCTCGGCGTCGCCGTATCCGCCTCCCGAAAGGCAAACGCAATCGGTGACGCGAAGGCTTCCCGTCATCAGCACCGCGTAGATCGACTCCTTGTCGGTGCCCTCGAACAGCTCGGTGGCGTACGCGCCAAGCTTATCCACGGTGTCCAGATACAGACCGCCCTCGTCCTCGCTTCGCTCCAGGTGGCGAAGATTGCCGATCAGCATGAGCTGGACGGCGCTTTGCGGTCCGATGCCGCGCACCGTGATCAGCTGCTCGTAATCCGCCGAAAGGACGCCGTCAAGGGAGCCGAAGGCGGTCAGCAGGCGGTGCGCGATCTCATTGGTGTTCTTTCGGGGAATGGAATAGCCCAAAAGCATCTCCAGAATCTCATGGTCCGCGAACCGGACGCCGGCAAGAAACTTTTTTCGCATGCGTTCTCTGTGTCCGTTATGCATAGGTTCTCCTACTTTACAAAATGAATTTCCACAAGCTCTGTGGGATTTCCGATACGGGGGATGTGTACCTCGTTGGCGAGTCCGCGGCTGACGAGGAGCATAGGACGGTGGGCGTCGAGGGCAAAGGGCGCTGACACCTTTTTCTTGCCCCGATACGCCCCCGACGTGAAGCGGGGAAGAAGTCCTTGCCCGGGGGCGAAGACGCCTTGACCGAGAAGCTGCCACTGACCGCCGTGGGCGTGACCCGAAAGGATCAGCTCGATGCTGCGGTCGGCGAGATGCGGGAGATAGTATTCGGGGTGATGGGACAGAAGGATATGGGTACCCTTTTCGGCGCAGAACTCGTCCAGCCACGCCGTTTCGGGAGCGGGCGTTTTCTTGAGTCTTCCTTGCTTCCGTCCCCGATAGCCCGAGGAAAGACCGCCGATGACGAAGTCGCCGAGGGTGGTGTAGGTATTATCCAGAAGTCTTGCGCCCGTTCGGCGGATACGCGCCTCGATGTTCTCACAGCGATATTCATGATTGCCGAGGGAGCAGAAAACGGGGGCTACGGTAACGAGGGCGCGAAGAAGCGCCAGCCCTCGCGGGGCAGATTCCTCGTCGTGGACCACGTCGCCCACCACGAAGATGGCGTCGGGGGCAAGCCCGCGGATCGCCTTTGTCAGAGGCTCGGCCTCGCCGCCGTGAAAATCGGCAACCACCACCGCCCGAAGGGGGTGGGCGGCGCCCGTCAGTTGATAAAAGGTTTTCATATACCAAGCAAGCGGCGCGCGTTGCCGCCGAGGATCCTCTCCTCGTCCTCCTTGGAAAATTTCATAGCGCGGATATAGTCCGCCGACCGCCCCTGGCTCGTCCAGGGAGAGTCGCTTGCCATCAGCACGCGGTGGGTGCCGTGGGCAAGGATCATACCCTTTGCCGTATCGGCGTCGAGAAAATCGGCGACCACGGCGGTGTCAAACAGGAAGGGAGTATCTAACAGATACTGCTCCGCCTCCTCCCACAAATCAAAGCCGCCCATATGCGCCGCGATGATATTCTCACCCGATACGTGATCTAAGATGCCGCGAAGCCGCAGGGGGGGGCAATGAACGGGGGGCGGGACCCCCACGTCTGCGCCCGTGTGGAGCATCACGAGAAGTCCCAGTCGCTCGGCGCGTTTCAGAATGCGGAGCGACTCGGGGGCGTCGATATAAAAATTCTGAAATTCGGGGTGCAGCTTGATGCCGCGGAAGCCCTCCTCCGCAAGTCGCTCCAGGATCCCCTCGGGATCGTGGTTTTCGGGGTGAAGGGAGCCGAAGGACAGAAGCCCGTCGGTAGAGATCTCCTTCGCGTAGCGGTTGATGGTTTCGGTCTGGGTGGGCTTTGTGGCAATGGGCATGACCACCGAGAGGTCGATGCCGTTCTCCTTCATAGAGGCGCGGAGTCCGTCCGCCGTGGCGTCGGTGTGCGCCTCCATATCCACGCCTGCCACGCGCAGAGCGCCCGCCCTCAGCACCTCAACGGTACGGGGCGCGATGGCAGGGGGAAAAATATGGGTGTGAAAATCGATGATCATAGGCGTTCTTATACGGTAGCGACCTTCAGAAGGTTGGTGTTGCCCGAGGTGTTGACGGGTACGCCTGCGGTGATGACCACGCAGTCGCCTGCCTTTACCGCGTCGATCTGCTTGGCGCAGTCTACGGCGTGGACGAACAGGCTTTCCTCGCTGTTCTGATTCAGGGCGAGGACGGGGTATACGCCCCAGGACAGAGAGAGCTGATGGAAGGTCTTCTGCTCGGGGGTGGCGGCGATGATCAGCTCGTGAGGACGGAACTTGGACACGCGGCGGGCGGTGCGTCCCGACTTGGTGACGGCGATAATGGCGCGCGCGCCTACGTCACGGGCGGTGGTACAAGCCGCGTCGCAGATGGCGTTGGTGATATCGGATGCGTTGGTTTCGTGCTGGAAGCCGCGGTAGGCGTCCATCTCGAAGGCGTCGGTCTCCGCCTGCTTCGCGATCTTTGCCATGACCTTGACCACCTTGTCGGGGTGGTCGCCGATGGCGGTCTCGCCCGAGAGCATAATGGCGGAGGTGCCGTCAAATACAGCGTTTGCCACGTCGGTGATCTCGGCACGGGTGGGGGTGGCACTGTGGATCATAGATTCCAGCATCTGGGTGGCGGTGATGACCATTTTGCCCGACTGGTAGCATTTGCGGATAAACTTCTTCTGTAGGCCGGGGAGCTTTTCGTAGTCGATCTCTACGCCCATATCGCCGCGGGCGACCATAATGCCGTCCGAGTGCTTGAGGATCTGGTCAAAGTTGCTGACGCCCTCTATATTTTCGATCTTGGAGATGATCTTGATGGCGTGTCCGCCGTGGTAGTCGAGGAATTTCCGCATCTCTACCACGTCGGCGCCCGTCCGCACGAAGGAGGCGGCGACGAAGTCCACGCCGTTCTCGATGCCGAAGATCAGGTCCTTCTTGTCGCTCTCGCCGAGGAAGGGCATATCGATGTGGGTGTTGGGTACGTTGATGCCCTTGTGGTTGCTGACGGGACCGCCGTCGTCCACGCGGCAGAGAATGTCGGTTTCGGTGCATTCCTTGACGGTCAGCAGGATGCGTCCGTCGTCAATGAGGATGCGCTTTCCCACCGAAAGCTGGGAGGGCAGATTCTTGCAGGTCACCGATACCTCGCGGCTGTTGCCGAGAATATCGCGGGTGGTGAGGGTGAAGTCGTCACCCGTTACCAGCTCGGTGGCGCCGCCCTCGAAGTCGCCTACGCGGATCTCGGGTCCCTTGGTGTCCAGCATAATGGCGGCAGGGAGTCCCAGACGGTCGCGGACGCTCCGAAACAGCTCGATGCTCTTTTTATGGTATTCGTGAGTGCCGTGGGAGAAATTCAGTCGCGCCACGTTCATGCCGTTCTTCAGCATCTTCTCCAGCATCTCCTCGCGAAGGCTGGCAGGTCCCAGGGTACATACGATCTTTGTTCTTCTCATAGTCTTTTTCCTTCTTTCTATTCCGAAAGGCTTTGTGAAAGCCAAAATTTCCTCATCATAATTATATACCAAATGGTGGATGGATTTGTGAACAAACTGTGTCTTTTTGCAAGATTCCTTTCCATTATTCAAATTTTGATTTATCGGTGGGTTTGATGTGACGGAATGGCGACATACAAACCT